>QIBC01000309.1 GCA_003225215.1 Acidobacteriota bacterium | reverse complement strand
AGCGACAGGCAAACTACCGATTTCACTTGAGCAGGCAAGGCCAACGCAGCTTAAGGGGTGCGGAGGTGCCATACGGTCGGCTCGGAAAATGAGTTCATGACCTTAGAACGGGTCTCATACACGCTGGATTCCACACTCGACAGCGTTAACAAGGCAGAACAAACGGCTGAGGCATTGGCCGCGAAAATGCCCTTTGAAGATGAAGATTGTCATCGGATCGCCATGGCAGTGCGCGAAGCAGCGGTCAATGCGGTCTTGCATGGAAATGCCTACGATCCTAAAAAGAAGATGACGGTGTCTTTTGAGAATACCGGCGAATCCCTGGTAATCAAGATCGCTGACCAGGGCCGCGGTCTGCGCGATGAAGACATTCCCGATCCGTTGGCGGAAGAGAACCTGCTCAAGCAGTCCGGGCGAGGTATTTTTCTCATCCGGTCGTTCATGGACGAAGTAAAGATCCGGAAACTGGAACCCGGAACAGAGATCACGCTAGTCAAACACATCGGCCATTCAGGAACGGCCACGGAGGAACGACAGTGACGATGAAAGCAACAAGCCGACGCGTTGATGGCGTCACCATTCTGGATTTGAGTGGACGCATCACCCTGGGTGAGGGCAGCGTCGTGCTCAGAGACCAGATTCGCGAACTGCTCGGCAAGAGCGAAAAGAAGATACTCTTGAACCTTGGGGATGTAACGTATATCGACAGTTCAGGAATTGGCGAATTGGTCAGCGCCTTTACCACCGTCCGCAATCAGGGCGGTGAGCTGAAACTCCTGAATCTTACGAAGAAGGTTCACGATCTGCTCCAAATCACCAAGCTCTACACCGTCTTTGATGTGAAGGACGACGAAGCTTCCGCTGTCAAGGCCTTCGCAAGATAGCTTAAGGACCACTGCCCGGCTAACAACAAGCCGGGCAGTGATGCCCGTCTTTAGCTTGCTGCTCAAGAAGCTCCCTGTACTTGGCTCATGCGTATGCCACCTTGAAGAGTTTTAGAACCATGCGCGCTGCACGGCCATCCTGAGCCTTCTTTCGGCGAAGGATCTGCCGCAATCATTCGGACTCAAATGCGGTTCACGGCTCTTTAACAAAAATCTGGGCCGAAAAGCGAGGACGCGGTCGGAGCATCTCAGGAGATCCTTCGCTAAAAGAAGGCTCAGGATGCTGTATACGCCGGAAATAACCAGAGGAGGCAAAATTTTCCTCTTACGTGGTTCCGGCTGCGCTCGGCCAGGGTTCAGGAAATTCGCTGATTGTGACTTGCCGCGGAGCCACTGCAGTAGCGGGCGGGCTTCCGCGTTATCTCGCCATGGCCGCGTAGTCCACTTCATCCGCCACGCTTTCGTGCCGAAAAGCTTTGAGGATTTCGCAGTGATGGACCAGGAAGACGCCGGGCAATTGGAATGAGTCCCCAATAACTTTCCCAATGCCGTACGTCAGCATGATCCTGTCTCGGAATTCACGCTTCCATACTTTAAGCCCGAACAACTGCCTGAAGGTCCCGCGACGAAGTGAAAATGCTTCATATAGCTTCCGCTGGGTATCACTCACGCGAGCCTCTCCATTCAGCGCAAATTTCGAAAAGAATTTCTGCGCCTGCTCCTCACTGCCCATGTGCACGAACGCCAACTGCGTTCCTGTTGCCGCGATCTCCGAGCGTTTCTTTCGAATCTCCGACATCGCAGCGACGCAGAATGGTCACCCAAAATGCCGTAGAAAGACGAGCAGAACCGGAGTCGCATCGCTAAGCGCAGCCAGAGTAGTTCCGTCTTGCGTGATGGCTTTCGCGAGAGCGTCAGGGATTGTGGTGGTTACAGCGGTGTTGGGCATTAAGACAAAAACATTTGAACACGGAGGACACGGAGAGCACAGAGGTAACGTCAAACCAAATCACGGATTTGGACGGATTGAACGGTTCTGACGGATACACTAAGTCGCGAGGTTTGTATTCGGGGAATCCGGTCGGAGATTTCAAGCGCGAAATCGCAAGATTCTTTCCATCCGTCCGATCCGTCCAGCCCGTGTCCAAGTAATGGATGTTACCTCTGTGACCTCCGTGTCCTCCGTGTTCAAGCTTTCGATTTTTACAGCATGCACCCGCAAGGCGGGGCCGGCACATACTTCTTTAGAAACGCGGCTACTCGGCTGTAGGCATCGATTTGGTTTTCTACTTTGGCGAAGCCGTGGCCTTCATTTTCGTAAACTTTGAATTCCACCGTTCCTCCGCGTTTCTTAATCACGTCGGCCACCTGCTGCGCTTCCGATTTGGGACAGCGTGGATCGTTTCCACCAGCAAGCAGCAGTACCGGCGCTTGCACGCGGTCGACGAAGTTGATCGGACTGCGGTCCTCCCATAAAGATTTGTTCTTTACCGGATCTCCCATTGTCGCCAAATCATATTCCCGCAGTAGTGGATCTTCGTTCTGTACTTCGGTAAACCAATTTACAAACGGAACAATCGGAACACCCGCGGCCCAGGTCTCCGGTGCCTTGGTGAGCGCCATCATCGACATGTAACCGCCATAGCTGCCGCCCATGATCACTAACTTCTTAGGGTCAACGTAGCCAGTCTGCTTCACCCAATCGGCTGCGGCGAGTACGTCCTGCAGATCTCCACCGCCCATATCGAAGCGATTTGCATCCGTGAATTCCTTTCCGTAGCCCGTGGATCCACGGTAATTCGGAGCGATCACCACATATCCCTGATTGGCGAGGTATTGACTGCTTCGTCGAAAAGTCATAGCTCCATACATCGTTGGGTGATGTTGGACCGTTATGGTAATAGAGCAGGCGCTGGCCGTCTGCAGAGAACGAGGTCACGGCACCGGCCAAACCATTAACTCCCTTCGCCAAAGGAAGAGAAGTTGTCTGTTTGCCGGCGATGTCATAAACGAACACGTCCGTGTTGCCGTCAATATTCTCCGTCCACGTAACCCGACGCCCATCTGGAGAGAAGGAACCTGACGACACCCGCCATTTCTCCTTTGTGAGCCACTCGATCCTTTTGGTCGCAATCTCCAGCAGGCCGGCGTTCTCATATCCGGTCACGTTTGACGTGATGAGCAGATATTTGCCGTCCGGCGAGAACCCGGTTGCCTCGTAAATGTGCTCATCGTTATGCGGAGTCAGGAGGGTAGTTTTGCCGGTGTTTGCATCGGCAATAAAAATGTTGGAATCCTTCCCAGTCGCGTGTTCCTGCGTGTATGCGATCCACTTGCCGTCTCGAGACCAAAGCGGGCCGAAGTTTCCGAGTTCCTTTGGCGTATCCTTCGTCAGCGCCCGGTAGCGCTTAGTAAGCACGTCCATGATGTTGATTTCGAACGTAGACGAACTCCTCGGCTTGGACATGTAAGCGATATAGCGCGAGTCGGGCGACCAGGCTGCCCCTTCTTCGGCGACGTCAGGAGTGTTCGTCAGGTTGACGACTTCACCGGTGAGCGGGGACACAATGAACAGGTCCCATTGTTCGTCGCCATCATGATCGGAGCTGAAGGCGATCCATTTGCTGTTCGGCGACCACACTGGATCGATCTGTCGCTGATCGCTGATCGTAAGCTGCGATGGCCAGCCTCCCTCTGATGGAATTAGCCAGATATTGTTTCGTCCGGAAATGTTGGTAATAAACGCGACCGTCTTGTCGTCAGGCGACCAGCTCGTGGCGCCAACGTTACGCGTCGTATACAGCTTCTCGATCGAGAATGGCTGCACCTCGCGTTTCAAGATTTTGCTCGTGATTTGCTTTGGGTCGGTGACAGCTTGGGAAGCGGGAGACGCTGATTGCGCCAGTAAAGACGACCAAGTGAAAAGGAGCGTAGCGAGTGAAAACAGCTTGAACATTGCGGTTGAATTTACCACGGAGATACGGAACAGCCGGATGAAACCACAAGGACACGAAGGAACACAAAAGTGAGGATCTGGTTACTCGATCTCCTTCGTGATATTTCGTGCCCTTTGTGGTTGATTTGGGTTGTTCTCCGTGCCTCCGTGTCTCCGTGGTGACTCACGGCTTCGCGTTCTTGTGAACCTCCACCGTCGACCACGTCTTGTCCGCAGCATGGCAGATATTCTCTAACTTGCAATCGACACACTTAGGCTTACGTGCAATGCAGAGCGCACGACCATGCCAGATCACACGGTGCGAAAAATCGATCCACTGATCTCGTGGAATCACTTTCATCAGATCTTGTTCGATGTTCCGCGCATCGTCGGCCTTCGTTAATTCAAGCCGCCGGGAGATGCGGTAAACATGCGTATCCACCACTACTCCGTCGGCCTTGCCGAACCATGATCCGAGAACAACGTTTGCCGTCTTGCGGGCTGCTCCTGGCACCGTGAGAAGCTTGTCCATTTCATCAGGAACCTTGCCGGCGAACTCGCTCACGATCTTCTGCGCCGCACCAACGAGCGACTTCGACTTATTGCGAAAGAAACCTGTCGAGCGAATGTCCGGCTCGAGTTGCTCGGGCTTGAGAGCGGCAAAGTCCTGGATCGTCGGATATTTCTTGAACAGAATCGGAGTCACCATGTTGACGCGAACGTCGGTACACTGTGCCGAAAGAATAGTTGCAACTAGCAGCTCCCATGCATTGGAATGGTTTAGAGCACACTTGGCCTTCGGATACATCTCAGTTAGCCGCTGCAGAATTTCCCGCACCCTCTCCGGAGAAGTTGGGTTGTATTTTGCGGAGGCCTTGGGAGGCTTGGCAGCTTTGTTTGTCGAAGGCGCGGCTACTTTTTTTTCGGGCGCTGTTTTTGCGGGCATGAAGAAAATGATTCTAGCTGAGAAGGCCCGGGCGCTCAGGCATTAGCGAGTATAGAGACGTGAACACGGAGGTCACGAAGGATACGGAGGGCGTCAAAAACCTGGGACAATTACCTAATCGCAAGATTCCCTCGATCCGGTTCAGCAGTTACCTTTTCTCAGTGTCCTCTGCGTCCTCCGTGTTCACCCTTGTGGTGCGCACGATTACGCGAACACGAGCTCTGCGTCAAAATGTATTGTTGAGTTGCCATTCGTCCAGGAGGGGAAGTTATCTATGAGTCTTGCAGTTGTAAGGCGCTTCGGCCTTTCGCTTTCGCTGATCTTGTTGGTGAGTTCTGGCGCGATGGCACAACGATCGTACGATGACAACAGCAATACGCAGCAGGCCCCGGCAACCGTGAACATTACCCAGGGACCGACCATTCAATACGCCGATGATCAATTCGCGGTGATCACCTGGACGACCGACCAGCCATTCGTGAGTCGTGTTTTCTATGGCAAGGATGCAAGCAACCTGAATCAGATCTCGGAAGACGTGCGATCACAGAGCTTGCGCCACCAGATCAACCTGCGCAATCTGCAACCAAGCACGACCTATTACTTTCGCATCGACACAGGACAAGGAACGGCGGCGGCGGCTTCCACCGACAGCTTGAACGGATTTCAGACGACTGCGCTGGGAGCCAATCCCATTCGCAATCAGCAGCCGTTCAAGGGTGCGGTGCAGAATGCAACCAACACGAGCAATAACGACTCCGGGAAAACGGCGAACTTCGGCGCCATCAGTCTGACCCGCGATCCGTCTATTCAGTACTTGGACGACACCACAGCGGTGATCTCCTGGACGACGAACGTACCCGCCAGCAACACCATTTACTACGGGACGGATCGCAGCAACTTGCTCTACACCGGCGGCGACTTCAAGGACGCGACTGAGCACCGAGTGCATCTCTCGAACCTGAAGCCCAACACACGCTACTACTTCCAGTTCGACGAACCCTCGAACCAGCCGATCGCAAGCTTCACCACAGTGAACGCCGGAGCTCAGCCGTTGTTCGATCAAAAGCCGCTGGCGGAGTCGGTCAGCACCGGCTCTTCGAGCGGTCCGCAACTCACGCGTAGAGAGCGCTCGCCTGGCCATAGTAATGAGCTGCCTTCGGGAACTGAAATCGACGCGAGCCTGCAAACAGCGCTTTCCACCAAGACATCTCAGGTCGGGGACCGTTTTACGGCCGTGGTGACTCAGCCGGTGCGCGATATCGACGATCGGGTTGTGATTCCAACCGGCGCCCACATCAACGGTCAGGTCACGGAATCGGAAGAGGGCAAGACACTGCCAACATTGCGCGGACGCGGCAAACTCAACCTTCGTTTTAACAGCATGACCCTGCCGAATGGCGCCCAGATTCCCATTTCGGCAACGCTGCTCTCTGTAAACCAGAGCGGTGGAAACGGTTCCGTGAACTCGGAAGGCGAAGTCGAGTCAGGCACGAAGGGTTCCACCGCGGCGAAGGGCGTAGGAGTAGGAGCGGGCATCGGAACTATCGCCGGCTTGATTTTCGGTGGCCCGCTAAA
>QIBC01000124.1 GCA_003225215.1 Acidobacteriota bacterium | reverse complement strand
CGGAGTGTGCTCTTCGCGATCGAGCCATTTGTGTTTGGTGTCGTCATCGGGAGGCGTCATAGCGTCTTTGTACGCGGCCTCGTATGCGAGCTTGTAGTCAAATCCGCGAAAGCCTTTGTTGATGGCTTCGGCGACCACCGCATCGGCGTGGGTGCCGATCATGATGTTGGTATAGGAGGGATTGGGCCACTTCGGCATCCATCCGCCTTCCCGGTAATTCTGCAGGAGCGCTGTCATCATGTCGCCGACGCGCTCCGGCGCAATCAGCGTGATCAGACTGTGCTCAGCGCGAAACGTGTCCCAAAGTGAAAATGCAGTGTACGAGACGCCGGAGTGGACCTGGTCATCGAAGGCGCTGTAATAGCGGCCATACTCGGAAAACAATCGGGGATAGAGAAGCGCATGGTAGAGGCCGGTATAAAAGATCGTTCGCTCGTCATCCGACGCACCATCAACCGCGATAAGACCAAGCTTCTGGTTCCAGGTTTGTCTCAGTGCCGCGCGAACCCCTTCGAAGTCCCAATTCGGAATCTCTTTCTGAAGATTGGCGCGCGCCTGCTCGATGCCGATGAACGACGTTCCGACGCGCACCTCCACAATCTTTTCATCTCTGGCGCGGAAGGTGGCGAAAGCCCCGACGTTGCTGCCGGACAATGAGGCGCTCTCCCGATGAATATCGGAGCCCTCGTAAGTTCCGCTCTCCGTCCAGGAGTCGCGGAACTGCACGACAAAATATCCCTTGAAGTTCGGCAGAGCAAGTGGACCGAGGTGAGCGTCCATGCGATCGGGATTGAAGCCGCTGATCTCCCTGCGATCCGCGCTTACCTCCACATGCCCGGCGATCTTTGGACGAGTCGCTTCCACCAACACGGTCAAACGAACGTCTGCCGGAAATGTAAATCGCAGATAGCCGCAGTGATCGGTTGCGGTGATCTCGGCGTGGACCTTCCGCCATTGTCCAGCATCCATCACCACAGAGTAGTAGTACGGGGTCGCGCGCTCATCTTCGCGTGTGAACTTCAGTTTGCGTTCTTCGGGATTGGTTTTGATGTCGTCCACTTCCGGCACGATGGTTACGTAGCCGAAGTCTCCCATCCAGATCGCCGGCTGGTGCGTTCCAATGAATCCCGAAATGGTGGTGTCGTCGTAGTGATATGAAGTAACGCTGATGCGATTTTGCCGCGTCTGCGGCGTCCAGTTCGTCATGCCGAAGGGAGTCGTCACCAGCGGCATGGTTCCACCGTAGTCGCTGCCCGCTCCCGCGGTGCCGATGTAGGGGTTTACCCAATCGACTGGGTTGGTGCGAGTCGGCGGCGCGGCGCTTTCGTTTGCTTGCGCGAAGGTGATGCCGGAAGAGAACAAGAGCATGAAAATTAGAAATGGAAAATCATGACGAGATTTATTCAATCTTTTGCCTGCTAGAGTTCGAAACGTTTGGGCCAGTCAGAATAGCAAATCAGGGATCAGCAGAGGGATGATGTAAGCGTTGCGGGCAAGAGAGTGTTGACCACAAGCACTGTCATCCTGGGGCCCGCTGTTGGCCGAAGGATCTCCCGCAAAGATTGGAACATAAACGCGGTGTCGCGGCTCTTTGGCGATGATCCTCGTGAAAGAGCCGGGACGCAGCAATAAAGGCCGATTCACTTCGGGAGATCCTTCGGCCGAAACCGGACCTCAGGATGACAGTCATCAATTGTGCGCAACTTATGCAGTCCGTCCAGGGACAGCCGCCTGAGTCTTCTCCTGCATTCGATAAAATGCGATCAGATCGGTGCTCTCAGGCACCTTGACGCCGATCTGGCGCAGCATCGTGGTCACCTGTCCGCGATGATAGGTCGCGTGATTCACGACATGTTGCAGCATCTGCCTGAACGATGAGGAGTGCGGTTCTCCTTTCAGCGATTTGTACTCGATTCGTGTCTCGATCTCATCCGCGCCTAGTCCCTCAAAAAATGCGCGCACTCCGGATTCCAGCTCGCGCCAGGCGGAACGCAGGGAGGCCACATCGCGAAATCCCTCCGTTGTGAGCATTGCTTGCGGGTTGCCGCGCCAGCGTGAGTACCATACTGCTTCGGCTCCCATGATGTGCACGGCGGTGTCGCGAATCGATTTGAAGCTGCTTTCGATGGGTTGGGTGAATTGCTCGGAAGTCAGAGCGTCGAGCGCGGCAAGCATACGATCACGTGCCCAGTAGTGATAGTCGAGCAGGGCCTTGATTTCGTCGTTGGTCACGGAATCCTCCTCAGCGTAAACGCCAGCATACATCTAGCCGTAGAGACGCAGCATGCTGCAGGCTGTTCAACTGAGCTTTGCAAAAGGAAACGGTTTTGAAGGGGCACGGCTTCACGGGCTGCGGAATAATGCTTTGGATAACGTCCTATCAACTCCGACGTTGTCATCCTGAGGCCGGATGTTGGCCGAAGGATCTCCCGCAATGATTGGAACATACATGCCGTGTCATGGCATTTCGGCGAAGATCTTCGTGAAAGAGCCAGGATGCAGCAACTAAGTCTGATTTATTCCGGGAGATCCTTCGGCCAACAGCGGGCCTCAGGATGACACTTTTCGAGAATTCCACAATTGTTGTTCCCCAACCTACCAAGCGGCGCCTTCAAAACTGTTTTTCGGGCGGAGTTAATTTGGACAAACATGCATCATGCTGCACCTCTACCATGCCGGCTGCGCCGCAATTATCGAGGACTATATAACGCCTGCACGAACCGCCGATAGGTGCGGCTGCATGGCAGTTCTTTGCCGTCGCGTAGCGACACGATGAATTCGCCGCTATTGCAGGGCTGTAGCGCGCGAATTCGCGCGACATTCACGATGAAGGAGCGATGAATTCGGATGAACTGGGAATTGTCGAGCTGCGCTGCCATCTTGCTGATCGGCAGACGTACTAAGTGTGAGCTGTTTCCGCTTACGTGCAGGCGAACGTAATTTGCATCTGCTTCGATCCAATCGATCTCGCTGGTCAGAATAAAAATCACGCGGCCTGCGGACTTCACGATCAGCCGATCGTCCGGCTGCCGGTTGTTTTCCGAAAACTCCGCGCTCACGATGCTTTCCATCCACATGTTGTTCTCACCTCCGACTATGTTTTTTAACCCGATTCTGCGCTTGAAATTGGACAGTTACGGACTTTAATGTCCCAAAACTGGACGTTTGCGGACTTCGATTTTCGATCATTGGTTACGGGCTTATTTTGAGTGCAGAGGACGGTCTAGATCGATGTCCGAAAATGTCTATGTTGGAAGGCAAGATCGACTATCATCGGCTTGCGATATGGATTTGGATTGGCGGATATGTTCGCGCGCGAGACTCTCGCGCGATGCGCGCTTCGACGGCAAGTTTTTCATTGCCGTGCTCACCACTGGAATCTACTGTCGCTCGATTTGTCGCGCGCGGACCTGTAAGGAAAGCAATGTCCGCTACTTTCCCAGCGCAGCTGCGGCCGCCGCCGCGGGTTTTCGCCCTTGCCTGCGTTGCCGGCCAGAATGCTCTCCCGGAACACCCGCCTGGTTGGGCACTCCGGTGACTGTGTCCCGAGCTTTGCGTCTTATTGGGGAGAGTGGTTTGGAGGATGGTGGCGTGGAGACGCTGGCGGAGCGACTGGGCATTGGCTCCCGGCATCTTCGGCGATTATTCCTTCGGCATCTGGGCGCCACGCCGAATGCGGTAGCGCAAACGCGCCGCCTGCATTTTGCCAAGAAGCTGCTCGACGAAACGCGTCTGCCAATGAATCAGGTTGCGGCGGCTTCCGGTTTCGGTTGCGTTCGAAGATTCAATGCCGCCATTCATAAGACTTACCATCGAACCCCAAGTCAGCTCAGACGTCTCGCGCGGAAGACCGACGCTCCTGAAAACCAGTATTTCTTTCGTCTCGGGTTTCGCCCGCCCTATCACTGGGAAGCATTATTGAAGTTTCTCTCTGCGCGCGCGACTCCCGGAGTAGAGATCGTCGAATCCGGAAGCTATCGCCGCTCTATTTCCTTAAATGGGAAACTTGGTTATTTTGAAGTGTCTCTCGACGAGAAGCCCGATGCGCTTGCTGCGCGCATTCAGTTTGGCGATCCGCGGGCACTTTTCTCTATCGTCGAGCGCATACGCGCCATGTTCGATCTGAACGCCGACTGGTCGAGCATCGCGGGCGCTCTACGAACCGATCGGGACTTCCTCAAGCGGCTTGATGCGAATCCTGGCTTGCGAGTACCAGGTTGCTGGAATGGTTTTGAGCTTGCCGTCCGGGCGATCCTCGGGCAGCAGATCACCGTTAAGGGAGCAACAGCGCTGGCAGGACGAATGGCAACAGCCTTCGGAGAGCCCTTCGCGGCAGCCGGCAACCTGACCCATGTCTTTCCCACGCCTGCGGCTCTAGCCGATGCCAACCTTGCCGGCATCGGATTGACCAAGGCGCGGGCCGGCACCATTCGCGCTCTCGCCAGCGCAGTTTCGGATGGGCTAATCAACTTTGAAGGAATCGTCGACATCGATGGATTCCTCAGACGCCTCCGTGAGATACCCGGAATCGGGGACTGGACCGCGCAATACATCGCTATGCGCGCCCTTAGGGAGCCCGACGCGTTTCCTTCTGGCGATCTTGGTCTTCTTCGCGCATTGGACATAAGAACGCCCCGGGAACTCGAGCGGCGTGCCGAGGCTTGGCGGCCCTGGCGGGCTTATGCCGCGATGTACCTATGGAGCAGCCCAGACGAGCCTAAGACTTCGCGAAAAGAGGCACAGCCCGCCAAAGCCGCCTTTCGGCACAATCAGAACCTGCGGGGCGTATCCGTGAGCCGAGCCTGAAGCATTGGCTGGGTGCACTGTTTCAGGCATTCGCTTAGACGCTTACTTCCAAACTGCATCCGATTGGCGAACAATATATATCGAGATAACGCCAATGTTTTCTTAGCGATAGGTATGGTCGCTGGGTCTTACACCTTCGTTCATTGCCTCTTCGCCCTAAGTGCTCTAGCTTGGTGTTAGCGCCGGCCATGGTGAACCCAGAAGAGTTGGAACAGATTACTGCTGAGCACGTGGAACGGCGCCGTGAGCCGCGGGTTAACCAACCCGCTGGGGTAACTGTTCGAGTTGAGGAACCAAGCGGAGGCGAGGAGTTCCATGCCGTCCTCGTGAATGCGAGCGACTGTGGATTCGCCATCCGGCACTGGCGGAGGGACTTGCCGATTGGCCAGAAAGTTCGGATCTCGGATCCTTCGCGTCATGAGATCGCGGCGAGCGTGATATGGAACTGGGCGGTTGGTCCAGTCGTCATTTCGGGTCTGAGCCGAGAATCGGTACCCGCCCCCACCACGCATTTTCGCCAGGTGATTGGTGACTCACAGGCCGGGTTGATCGAGGCACGCTTGAAGTCGCAAACCTGGGCTTGGGCGGCTTTGACAGGGCTCATGGCAGTAGCAGCCGCTTGGTACTTCGGAAGCAAAATCTGGTGATTCTGGAGTAGCTCCCCAATGCATGAACTGAAGCGTCGATATCCCCGCTATCCCTTGGACAAACCTCTAACTGCGTACAGGCTTTACGAAGAGATGAAAGTCGGCATTCGGGGCCGCTGGCAACAATTCGGTGAAGGCGGCATGGGAGCACAAATGTCGGAGCAATTGCGCTCCGGTGAGGTGCTCCAGATGGAACTCTCACCGTCTCTCAAGGTGTATGCCGCGGTTCGGTACAGCCGCGCTTTCTATCACGGATTCGAGTTCGTGCTGCTCAAAGACCGGCAGAAGGCGGAACTGGCGCGACTCAGCCGCGAGATGGGCGAGAAGTCTTCCCCGGCGCCGCCAAAACCCTCGTAGAGCACATTTGAAGTCGTCGTTGCGAATGGACGTCGATCTTCGTGCGGGTTTCGCGGCACGATGAGAGATGAGCCCGGCACAATGTGCCGGGCAGGTACCTAGAAATTGGAGTCCCGGCGGGGCGGTACCGCCGTTCCATCTTCTTCGCTGCAAGTTCTACCGCCAGCCGTCGTTCTTTGGATCCAACCACGCCGCCAGAGAACCTCCCGGCATCGGCTCATTGGGATGGGTTCGATTCCAGTCAGCGCGCAGCTGAGTATTCCATCGCCGCATATCGTGCACGAAGTTCGCGTTCATGAAGATTCGGCTGCAGGAGTTTCCGGCGGGCTGCCACCCCGTGCCGTCGGAAAAGAAGACGCGGCTCACTTGCACTTCTACTCCGCGCATGTTCCGCCACGTTGGGCCAAAGTATTTCTCCTCGTCCCTGGCCGGCTTAACTACGAGCCCGCCTGCGCCCGGCATGGTCTCCCATGCGGCGTAGTAGATGTCAGATACTGGATATCTGAGTCCCGCGTTATCTAAAACAACGAGCTTGAATTGAGTACCAGAGACAGTCTTGCTCGACTGGTTTGTGAACCATAGAACGATGTGATTGCCGCTTTGCAGCGGAACGTCGGTGCCGGCCACAGAAACTACGACGGGGCAGGTACCGGGATTCGTGACCTGCGCAGCACAGACGACACAGCCGAGAAGAAGCAGCGCTAGATATTTCATACGAGGCAGAGCCCAAGCATTGAGAGGGTAGGGGCTTACAGGCAGCTTGTCAGCACTGTCTCTCGTGGACAACGTTACGCAGGTACATGCAGTAAGCTGTCCTCCCGGCAATCTTCCACAAATGAAACGGCTTCGCTGTCGCGCAAAGGATTGTTTTTGGATGAGGAGCAATGGCCATGCAGGATCTGAAGCTCGCGCTGCGCCAACCGAGCAAATATCCGGGATTCGCAACCACAGTGGTTCTCACACTGGCGCTAGGTATCGGCGCCAACACGGCTATCTTCGCTCTCGTGCATGCGCTTTCAGCCGGCCGATTGAACATCTCCCACGATGCCTGCGAAATTCAAGGGGAAGGAGATTTGGGAACACGCGAGGACGTGGGCAATTATGGGAATGCGTTGTGACGCAGATTAATCAATCGTCCGGCCGGAAGCCGGACTTGAATGCTCCTTTTCCATTTCCCACCACTCAGCCGTAGTGGGCTGCTCGCGGGCGTCCCGGCCATTCCGCGGGACTTAACGCATTCGTTTCATGGCCAGATTCCTTGCGTCCTCTGATAGCACGACTAAGTCGATGCGCCTGACAGGAATCGAAAGCGCATTGCCTCTTCGTCGAGCTGTGAAGCCGATGTCCTTTCGGACTCTGGCTCAAGGCTGCAAGAGGAGGTTAGGCCTTAACTGCCGGGATCAAAGCCACAAGTTGTTTTTCTGGAGGAAACGACACGGGCTTCAAGACGGTGAGTTCCTGCGGAGGAACTCCGGTTTGGTAAGCGCGTACGAATGTCTCTAGCGCTAGTCCTGCAGTTGTCGGCAGGGCGATCGAGGCGGCTAGAATTCCTTTTCTTACGCGCTCCTCCTGCGGCTCCATCAAGAAGTGAGACAGATCATAGTAACCGCAACTTTCAAAATCGTGGCGCTGACATCTCAGCGGTCTTTGACCCTTCCATGAATTTCCCGACAACAGAAAGAATCGTGAGCATCACGATCAAGTCCGCTGAGTCGATGGCGGCAATCGCTGTAGCGGGAACCCACTTGGTGGTCCAGGGAACAAACAAAATCAACGGGACATGAAGAGCCGCCAGGATGGTCATCATGCCCCAAAACCACGTATGCCGCCTCAGTTTTCGCTTTACAGCGATGGCGAAGCCAAGTACCGCAATGCAATTAAATGTTGGCAAAAAAAGATTAAGTTTTCCAAAATGATCAAACAGCCACACGACAGGTAAAGCGCCAATAATCAAACACAACACGGCCCACCACGGTAGCCATATTTTCTTGCCAGCTTTTATGTCGTTTTTTATGTCCTTAGCTAGTGGCACTGTCCGATCGCTTTCGCTGCCTTATAACTGTCTACAAGAATCGAGCCCATCGAAGCGATTTGCCCGGCACCAGGTATAAATCCAGCAATGGTGAGGCCGGTGGAAAGCAGCCCCTCAGGACGTCTCACTTAGCCCTGCGAGACCCGAGACGGTGCTCGTCGATCCTCCCACTGCCTTAATGACTCTGCTCTCTCCCTGCCTGATTACAGCGCGGGCCTGCTCGCGCTGATAGTCGTTCTCGTTGCTGACCAGCGAAACCAGGATTCTTAGCTTCTTCATGGAATTGGAACCAAGGTCGTTCGAATCATAGGGCAGGAGATCGCGGGAAAGAAGATTACTCCTAGGGAACAATTCCCAAGGGGATCCGGTATCCGCGACTTTTGGTACTTGATCTTCTCTCAAACCGGATATGCGGAAAATATAGCTTACGCAAACTTGCCGCGAAGATCGTCGTCCCAGATGAACTTTTCCGGCTCGAGGCTCTCGACGCCGATCTGACCGTCCAGGTCGGACCCTGACTTCCCGATCCAAACAACCTTGAACTTCGCCCGCCGGGTGTGGCGTGCGATCCACAGGATGTCGCCCTCGCCGATGCCTTCAACCTTCATCAGCTTGGCGCCCCTGGCAGAGACTTCGCAGGTACACGCTGGGCGAACCTTCGTCGGCTCGTTGTGTGGCGAGATCTTCACGGGAAGCACAACGGTAATGCGATTATCTCTGCGTAATTGCGAGAAGGTTAGGCCCAATGACATCCAGGATGGCTCCGATGAGATTTTTGGCGATTCCGACCGAACCTCTCTATTAGGCCTGAATCTCCGCTAACCGTCGAGATTTCATGGGTAATTCAACTGTGTTACTTCCAGGTGGGTTCGCTGTTCCTGAACGTACAACCGCTGGGGTAAATCATGCTCGCAAGCAGGGGCAATTGCCTCGCTCTTTTTACGCTGAGCTGGTCGCTCCTAGACCCGAAAACAAGCCTAGGTATTCTGGACCTTAATCGGTATTCCGCTTTAGTTTTCAACGATCTACGTAGGTATTCACAACTAGTGTAGGGCCTTCGGTCGATCAATTTGGGCAGGGAAATCGCCTAACCTGAGCTTCGTGTCGGAATACCGACCTGGAGGCTCATTTTGCGGTCTTTTCGCAAGGCAGACAGCTGGTTTTACGGCGTTTTGTCAACTACGTTAGTAGTTGCAGGCTGTGGCGGGGCCCTTGGCATGAAATCTTCACTCTTGTCCACAACCACTTCTCCCTCAGCCAGCGCAGGTACGGGCTCCGCCCCCACTCCGACCCCCTCGCCAGCTCCCGCGCCGACTCCAGCTCCTGCGCCGACCCCAGCTCCCACGCCCAGCCCGACGCCCAGCTCTCCGTTTCAGGCAGATCTCAGCGCTACCGGAGCGTGGCTAAGGTCAAATTCGGTAGCCTCAGATGGTGCAATCCTCTACGGGTCGTCTCAAATCAACCCCTACTACAGTAATTTGGCGGCGATCGGCCTGACCCACGATCCCGCCAGCTACGGCACAGTCCAACGTTGGATGCAGTGGTATATCAACCACCTGAACTGGCCAGACAAGTGGGGTCTGTATGGGACCACCTATGATTACGACTATAACAATGGGGTCGAGACCTCCCGGATCTATGCCGACTCAACCGATTCCTACGCCGCCACGTTCCTGACGCTCGCGTGGGCTTTTTACCAGACAGGCGATGCCGCCGCCCAGAACTATGTGAAGAGCATTGCGTCGCAGCTGGACTCCATCGGTGGAGTGCTCATCCAGACGCAGCAGAGCGATGGCCTCACCTGGGCCAAGCCGGACTATCAAATCAAGTACTTGATGGACAACTGCGAGGCCTATCGCGGGCTACGGGACCTTGCAGCGCTGTTTCAAACGGCAACAGGCGACTCGAGCAAGGCCAATTACTACAACGCCGCCGCCGATCACATGCTTCAGGGCATCGAGAGCATGTGGAGCAATGGGGCTTGGGCGATGTACAAGAATGGGGCCGGCAGTCTTGTGGCTCCCAATATGGGAAAATGGTACCCCGATGCCACTAGCCAGCTCTTCCCTGTGCTGCAGGGGGTAATCGACCCGTCTGACACCCGCTCGCAGCAGGCCTATACGAGCCTCAATAACGCGTGGCCAGGGTGGCCATCGATGTCGTACAACACACAGGATCCGTTTCCGTGGGTGATTATCGGGGACGCGGCCATCATCATGGGCGACGCTGCCCGGGTAACGACCTACATTCAGTCGATCGAGACCAAGTATGTGAAAAATGGGTTTCCCTGGACTTGGTATTCAGCCGAGGCAGGCTGGTTCATGCGCCTGAACGCATACGCCATGGGCACAAGACCGCTGTAGACCTAGGTACAAACCTTAGCGGGGTAATTAGGCAAAGCCCCACGTGTAAGCAATTGGAAACAGGCGTAGAGTCCTTCTTGCTGTTCAGGCAGAACTTGGGGGAGGGCTGCCCGGACTTCAACAAAAGCCTCGCTTGAAGAGCGAGGCTTTTCGTTTCAGCGAAAGTCCATTCCAGACTACTTTTGCGGAATGATTGCCTTGCTTTGTACTGGCTGTTCTCCTGCGGCGGTTGTCCGGAACGTTCCTACGCCACCGACCGGCTGACCATTTTCCGTGATTTGAAAGTAGTAGCGAGTATTCGGAGAAAGCCCTTCCAGCTTGGCATGATGGTTCTTGCCATCGCTGCCATCAGTGCCTTGCGCAGTCTGCGACAGGTTAGGGCGGTTCGTGCCGTACTTCACGCCGGTATTGGTCGCCGCGTTGCGCGTCGCCCACCCGATCAACGCACTGGAATCGCTGACCGTCTCTGCTACCGGACCATTGCTGATGCTATCCGAGGAAGACGATTGCGAGCTCATCTGAACATCCGGGCTCTGCGCTGAAGCCCCGGCGCTTCCGTACGTAGTCGCAGCAGTTTGCGATGGCTGACCAGACTGTGTAGTAGCCGCGCTGGTTGGTCGAAGGACTGTAAGCCGTGGAACTATTTTGCGCAGAACTGCTGCTTGCCTGGGTTCCATGCTTCTTCTTTGACTTACTGGAACTGGCATTGCCGGCGTCTGCTTGCGCCAGCGCTACTGCGGCCATGAGCAGGACGGCTCCCAACACAGACACGATCTTCTTCGCTGCCAAATTCATACCAAGGGTCTCCTTCACTCGAAAATTCAGAGTGGCGGGAGGTTGGATGCATCCAGAGCAGTTCCGGGAGGTCAGGCCAGAGTTGCCGAATCTAATTGCGCCGATGACCGATCTTTCGTTGTCCACAAAACCAAGATTCCGGTTGAAGCATCCGAGATCACTTAGCGACAGCGGCTACATTCCTCCAGTCAGAGTGCCCTAAGTTGTCTTTATCCGGTTCATCCACAGCGGTCATTCACTCCGTTCAGTTCTACGATCATGACGATGCTCTAATTGTGCGACTGTGCGGTATCGTCGCTTCGGCGATCGACGTTGGAAACTCAATCATCATCATAGCCACTGAGGATCATCGCAATCAGCTTCGGATGGAGCTTCACAAGTCTGGAGTCAATTCCGATGGGTTGGAGACCGATGGTAGATTGCGGTTGCACGATTCACGTGAGCTGCTCGATCAATTCATGGTCGATGGATTGCCAAGCCGAACTCAATTTCGATCGATGGTCGGAGCTTTGGTCAGGGCCGCAAAACAGACTTCCTGGAATGCTCAGCGAGGATTGACTGTCTTCGGCGAAATGGTTTCGGTCCTCTGGCAAGACGGAAACCACATTGCTGCGATCAAATTGGAAGAACTCTGGAACGAACTTCTCGATGACGGCGCCTTCCATCTTCATTGCGCCTACCCGAGGCATCTCTTCGGCGGGAATCGCGATGCCATGCTGATCCGGACCATTTGCGAAGGACACTCCCACGTAATCGGCCACGCCGCTTAATCGATTCGGGCCGCTGTGGACCGCCGCGCGCCCTCGCGCGGATGTTTGCAGATTCATAACACAAGTTACGATTGACGAGAATGTTGACGGTGCGTTCGCGAGAGGTTCTCGCCTCAGCAAAACGAAACCCGCGCGAGGACGCGCGGCGGTCCTAGGGCAGAATTTTGACTATTGCTGGGTGTAATTCCCACAAGGTAGCAACCTTATCGCTACCTCGGGCAAACCACACGGGATGAGCCTGATCTCTGAAAGCCACGCCGACCACCTCGACCTGAAGCGGCTGCGAGAGCTCCTGATTCACGTCGGTGATCGTAATTCCGGCATGCTGTAGGTCGGCAAAGAGCGTTGTTCTTGGTGAGCAGTATTCTGCGGTCCCGGGAGTCTCGACAACCATGCGAGGTGCGTTCTTACGCGCTTCTTCAGAGATTTCCAGATGCAAATCGCAATCGCTGCTGCGGAAGAAGACTGTTTGCAGATAGGCCTTCCCAATCCGGTAAAGTGTGAGTTCCCTTCCCGTTCTTGCACTGCGACGGCCAGGTTCCGCCCCTTCGGGCCATTGCAGTACTTCTGCTGTAGTAGCCTCAACTGGCTCGACTCTTGGAAGTGATCCGTTCTTGAACTCGATGCGCCAATCGTCTTTGGTGATGTGGGTCGGAGCGCAGGTACACAGGGCAGCAGGATTCGTGGGCTTGCCTGTTCGTTTCCCCGGACGAGCAGGGTCGTTGCACGCTATGCAGAGTAATGTTGGGAGGATCAGCAACCCTCGAACCGCTGAGCGCCAGGGCATGGCAAAGAGCGCAGTGTAACATCCTGAGCTGACTGGCAGGCTACTCGTGGCGGAATGGTCGGATCAGAACGTCCAAGTACCCTAGTAATTCACACCTCTGGCATAAAAACGCGGTATGCTTCGCTCATCGATCTCCGTTCCCAATCTCCGAACCTGCTCGAAGATGAGCGCAAGCAGTTTCGGGCCAGCTTGCCAGAGAACCCTGGGGCGCTGTGGAAGGACTTCACTGGTCGCATAGCTCTGGTGTTGTCGGGCGGTGGAGCCCGTGGCGCCTATGAAGCCGGTGTATTGCTAGCCATACAAGATGCCCGGCTTCCTACCCACATTCTTACTTCGACTTCGATAGGCGCAATCAATGCTGCGTCTTATGCAGGACATGGCCGCGGCTATCTTGGAAACGCAGAGCCCCTGGTAGAAGGATGGCTGCAGCTCACCCCGGCTACTGTGGGCATCGACTGGTCGCGATACATCGTGGTTCTCGCGGGGCTCATTGCAGCTACTGCCGGGTTCGGGAACGCCGCCGGCGTGCTGCTTGATCGCCTTGGCATTTTCTTTCATCAAGACAATCCTCTCCTAACGTGGCTGCTCCTCGGCATAGCAGGCACTACGGTCCTTTTCTCCTATACCGAGTTCTCCTATCTCTTTTATGTGTTGCTTCACCCCATGCGGGGGCAGCGATGGACGGCGAACAAGAAAAAGCTTACTTGGTCGCTGATAGCCAACACGGTTGTGTTGGGTTTCATTTGCTGGCTCTTGGTATCGACGCACGTGGAATTCAAGGCCGCCTCAGTCTTCTGGCTTACTCCGCGCAACGACCTATGGTTGGGAATTGCATTGCTGGTTGGCGCGCTCTTGTGGTCGATGCTGCGCAATCGCGTGAGCCGCTTGAGCCAAAGGATCTTGCGGTCTCCGCTGGATTCGGGCCTATTTCAGAATTATGAGCGTTCTCGTTTCCTGCGGGAGCGGATTCATCAGCGCCGACTGCGCCGCTCCCCGATCCGTGTCGTAATGACCGCGGCCGAGCTTTATACCGGACGTGAAAAGTATTTCGCTAACAAGAAAGTTGAAGAATTACAGAATGATCCTGGCGCGGACGCCGAGTTCGTTCGCACCCACTTCGAGTACGCCCATGACATGATGAAGGCCGTGATTGCCTCTTCGGCCTTTCCTATGGCTTATGAGCCGGTGAAGATGCACGGGGGGCTCTGGTCGGATGGCGGACTGGTCGCCAAGCAGCCGATCATTCCGGCGATCCGGCTGGGAGCAGACGTAGTCTTCCTGATTGCGGTGGAGGCCGAGAAGGAAGTGGTTCCGAAGATCAGGACATTTCTGGACGTCGGCATGCGTGCCTTCGACATCCTGATGTCGCGCAATGTGCGATCTGATTTGCGCGTGCTGGAGAGTGTGAATCGGATTTGCGAGAGTTACGCGGCCAAGATTGGCAGGCGTCCGGAACAGTTGGTGCTGGAGATCGGAGACCATTCTTACCGCTATCTGAAGGCGTTCACGATCCGTCCAGCGACGCCTCTGGCGGCCACACTGCTCGATTTTGACGGCGCCATCGTTCGTCCCGCAATCGAACAAGGATACAGAGACGGCGTAGCGGCCGTGAGAGCTTTCATCGACTATATCGCTGAAGCGCCTGCGAGCGGCCCAAGGCACTACCTTCGGTTGAATTCCGAGAAGGACGTCGTCGCCGCTACCTGATGATTAGTTCTTCGGCGCTGGAGCGTCTTCCTCTCGTGATCTCAAAACTCTCGTGGCTGTGAGGTTTTATATGAAGCATCCAATTTCACCAGTCAAAATATTGGCGCCTTGTGAGAAAGTACTGGCGACCATTCTGGGAGGACTCCAATCGAAATGAAGCTTGTTCGCGTTCTTCTGTTAGTTGTATTTAGCGCGCCTGTTTGCGGGGCTACAGACCTGACGGGAAATTGGCTCGCGGCGACTCCGCTGCCCGATGGTACCCAGCGCAAGGTTTATTTCGACTTGAAGCAACAGGACTCGAAAATCACAGGCCATGTTCGGCTGACGCAGTTCTACTACACGATCACCGAAAGCACTGGTACTCCCGACGCGTTTACCGTTACAGGAACCATGCAGGATGGGGATAGCCCGCGCCGTGTGGTCTACGAGGGAAGGCTTGTCGGTGATGAATTACACATGTCGACGCGGCGTCGACCTGACGCGCCACTCACGGAAGTTGTCGCGCATCGCGTGGCTGACGGTGAAGGAGCCATGCCGGCGCGCATCGAGCCTCCGCCACTGCACAAGGTTGCCTATAACGGTTTGGCAAAAACGCCGCCCATGGGCTGGAACAGTTGGAACAAGTTTGCCGGGCGCGTGGACGACGCTACCGTGCGCGCCATCGCCGATGCCATGGCCAGCAACGGCATGAAGAATGCCGGGTATACCTACATCAACATCGACGACACTTGGGAGGGTGAAAAGCGCGACGCCAACGGCAACATCACGACTAACAAGAAATTTCCCGACATGAAGGCCTTGGCAAATTACGTTCATAGCAAGGGTCTCAAATTGGGAATCTATTCTTCTCCCGGGCCGAACACCTGTGCTGGGTACGAAGGTAGCTACGCGCACGAGGAACAGGATGCCAAGACTTACGCGGGCTGGGGAATCGACTATCTTAAATACGACTGGTGCGGGGCGCGCAATCTCTACACTGATCAGGAGATGCAAGCCGTGTATCAGAAGATGGGCGACGCATTGCGTGCGAGTGGGCGCCCCATGGTGTACAGCTTGTGCCAGTATGGCCGTAATGACGTTTGGAAGTGGGGGCCAGACGTGGGCGGAAATCTGTGGCGCACGACCGGCGACATTCGCGACGCATGGGACTCGATGACCAAGATCGGTTTCAATCAGGATCAATTGTCGCCCTACGCGGCCCCAGGACACTGGAACGATCCCGACATGCTTGAAATTGGCAATGGTGGCATGACGGACGTCGAATATCGCACGCACATGAGTCTCTGGTCGATGCTGGCCGCCCCGCTAATCGCGGGCAACGATCTCCGCGACATGACTCCGGCGATTCACGACGTTCTTACCAACAAAGAAGTCATCGCCATCGATCAGGATCCCGACGGTAAGCAGGCTAGTCGCATTTCAAGGTCTGGCGATCAGGAGATTTGGGCACGGGCGCTGGCGGGAGGAGCCTATGCGGTAGCACTCTTCAATCGCGCAAAGGACGATGCCCAGATGAGCCTGAAGTGGTCCGATGTAGGAATCAACGGTAAGCCCCGCAAGGCGCGGGACCTATGGTCACATTCCGACGTAAAGATTGGCGGTGCGGACTACTCAGCTACAGTACCCGGCCATGGTGTGGTGCTGCTTCGCCTTTCTACGAAGTAACGGCGATTGGGCGGGGGCTACGCCTCGCCCACATCCTGCAAATCTGATCCGTGTCTACGTAGCAGCGCGGGAAGGTTTTGCGAGAAGGCGGAGCGTGGTACCACCATGTCGCAACCGGCCTCTTGGGCTTTGACCTTGAGGTCGCCTTGGAGATGTGAGAGGAAGCCGACGATTGAAGTCCGCTTCTTGAGCTTATTTTTCAGTTTGGGAATTGTTGTCAGCGGCTTAGCGTTGGCGTTATTGAGATCGAAGATGATGAGCGACGGCTTGTCTTCATCGTCGTTCGTAAGCCGGTCGAGGGTCTCCTTCTCAGCCTTGGCAAACTCAACCTTAATTCCCAGCTTGCGTGCTGTCTCCTGAATTTTGGCGAGGAAAAAGAGGTCGTCGATGAAGCAAACGATTCGTGTGGGCGAATCAGCTGCCTGGGCCGGCTCTACAGAAGCCCCATTCACCTGCTGCGCCGGTCCACCTCGTCCTGGTCCACGGTAGCGTCCGTTTTGCGGATACAAGTCGTTACCGGTCCCCTGAGCGTTGCGATAGCTATGATCCATGGGACCAACAAACTGTGGGCCGCCGTGGCGGCGCCGGCCACGGTTCTGGCCGCCTCCCTGACCACCGGAACCACGCATTCCCTGCTGGCCACCGCCAGGTTGATTGTGCTGCCCTTTGCCGCGACGATGGCGGCGCCGTCCCCGGTTCCCGGGGTGCTGAGGCTGGTTAGGTCCTTTATTCATCGATATCCTGTAAATGCTTCTTTTGACAACTGAAAGCGCTCCGCCCTGGTAAGGCTCGCGCCGATCCTCTGTTGTGGCAGTTCCTATTCGTTTCCGTTTAGAGCCGTATTCCTGAGAACGGTGGACCCGGTGTGCGCGGATGCCACTGAGTAAGTCGCTACTTTCACCTGCAAGCGGTCTCTAGTCAGAATGCGGAGCTCCCGCTTCGCTTGAGATCTTAGTTATGGAAATCGCTCGCGATCTAATTACTGTTTTCAGCGCGCTCCCGGCTCGAGTCCAACAGATTCAGTACGGAATTCCCGGCCGTCAGCGCGGGTGCCGGCACCTGGGTGTGCGGCAATCGGAAGACAACCAAATGGTACCCCGGGCTCAGGTTCAGATGCAAGTGGAAACCGAAAAGAATCAAGTGATCCGTCATCGAGTTAAGTAAGAACGCTAATAGGCTCGGTCTTCCGAAAAACGACACGCGGCGGGTGGAGCTCCTACCGTTACATTTTCCACGACGCAAATGCAAATTTCAAAAAGAACCGCTGGACGTCGACGTTGTTACTTGACCCGATCACCCGATGACCCAATCACCCGATTCTTCTACACTGTCTCGTGCCCCGGGCATCCGTAACCGAGTATCTGGATTATTTCTCGCGCTACTGGCGCGACCATGCGTGCGTGTTTCAGCGCGGCTATCGGACCGTCCGCTGGAGTTACGGCGACTTGCTCTCATACTCTGAGCGCTTTGCTGCTTTGCTTGAAGAGCGAGGAATCGGCAAAGGCGACCGAGTCATGCTGTGGGGCGCTAACTGCGGCGAATGGCTGGCCGCATTTTGGGGAACGCTGCTGCGGGGTGCGGTTGTCGTTCCTATGGATCGCACCTCGAGCTCAGAGTTTGCGGCACGGGTCTATGAACAGGTGGATGCCAGACTGCTGGTGAGTTCACGCGGTCTGGCTCTTGCGTCTTTGAGTTCGACTCTGTACTTCGAAGATTTCGCTTCCCTTCCCTCATCTCGGTCGCGTGCGCCGATCGTGTCCTCACGTGAAGAGGCGGTGCAGATCGTCTTTACCTCAGGCACTACCGCCGAGCCCAAGGGTGTGGTTATTACCCACGCCAACATCCTCGCAAACCTTGAACCGATCGAGCGAGAGATCCAAAAGTATTTGCATTACGGTGCGGGAGTTGCTTGAAGTGGAGTTGCGCACCAGGATTGGGGAAACGGCACTGCGCGTGGAAATGGAGAAGGCGAGCCATGAGCACTTCGTCCGGCGCTGGTGGCGCTTTCGCCGCATTCATTCCCGATTTGGATGGAAGTTCTGGGCAATCATCAGCGGCGGAGCCACGCTCGATCATGATGACGAGGAGTTCTGGAGAAGATTGGGATTCGCTGTCATTCAAGGCTACGGACTCACCGAAACTACTTCGCTGGTGAGCCTCAATCATCCATTCAAGCTCGGCAGTGGATCGATCGGCAAAGCACTGCCCGGACGCGAGATCAGGCTTGATGATTCGGGCGAGATTCTCGTTCGCGGAGACAGCATTGCGAAAACCTATTGGGTGAATGGGGCGCCAGTGCCCGCGCGTGATGGCGAATGGTTCCGGACCGGCGACCTCGGCGCATTGGATGAAGCCGGCAATCTCTACTTCAAAGGTCGCAAAAAGAATGTGATCGTTACGGCGGAGGGAACGAACATTTATCCCGAGGATCTCGAGGCAGCACTCCGCGCCCAGCCATCGGTTCGTGACTGCATGGTGATTGGAGTAGAGCGTGGTGGCAATGCTGAGCCCTGCGCAGTGCTGGTGGTCAACGATGGAGTAGAAGACGCATCGAGGGCTGTGGCCGAAGCGAATTCCAAGTTGGGAGCTCACCAGCAAATTCGCCGCTGGGTAGTGTGGCCTGACTCCGACTTTCCACGGACATCGACTCAGAAACCGCGGCAGGACTTGATCGCTACATATGCAAACGCGAAATTAACCAGCTCAAGCAATGGCAACATTTCCCGCAGCGCTGTCGAGACCGCAATCGCCGACTTGGGAAGGAGCGCCTCCAGCGGCAGCGCAACACTCGACCATGATCTCAACCTCAGCTCTATCGACCGTGTAGACCTGCTCACCGCGCTCGAGCAGCGTTATCAGGTAGAACTCGATGAGAGCCAGTTTGCAGAAGCGGCGACGGTTGCCGATATAGAGCGGATTCTGCAGCGGGCTAGCGTCGCGCCACCGGAGTTGCTTCATCATTTTCCGCGATGGGCGCAGCGTGCTCTGGTGCGATGCATTCGAATCGTGATCTATTACCTGTTCACATGGCCGGCCACCCTGCTCATGGCTAAGCCAACGGTGATTGGGCGCGAACGATTGCGCGCGGCAGAGGGACCGTTGCTTTTTATTTCCAATCACGTGACCTACATCGATCCGGGATTGCTGATGTTCGCCATGCCGACACGCTATCGGCATCGTCTCGCGATTGCAATGCAAGGCGAGATGCTGACCGCGATGCGCAAACCTCCAAAGGAGATGAACATCTTTCAGCGGGCAATCGAGATCGTTTCATATTGGCTCGTCACGGCGCTCTTCGACGTGTTTCCGCTTCCCCAGCGCTCCGGATTCCGCGAGAGCTTCGCTTTCGCCGGTGAGTCTGTCGACAGGGGGTATAGCGTCGTGATCTTTCCTGAAGGCCGGCGCACAACCGATGGTCAAATGTCCCCGTTCCGCGCAGGCATCGGCATTTTGGCGCAGGCAGTGAAAATTCCTGTGGTTCCGATGCGGATCGATGGACTATTCCCCCTAAAGCAGCAGGATCGCACATTCGCCCGCCGTGGAGAGATCAAGATCACAGTCGGCAATCCCATGGAGTTCCAGGTTGGAACCAGCGAAGAAGAGATTGCGCGGAAGTTAGAAGAGATTGTGAAGAGTCTTTGAACCTTCCCGATCGGTTAAGAAATCCCGAGTTGCAAAACTTCCTAGAACACTCTATTGAACTGTCATCCCCTCGCGCTTTTGCGCGGGGGACCTGCTTTTCTTGAGGGCAGCCAGACAGCACATCCCTACTCCGCGTTGAAATCTCGAATGTAGAAATTGCTTCGCTGCGGAGCGAGGAATCAGAACGCTAACAGGCCGGCGCTCCCACAGATAACCGGCTCAACCTGCGACACGCTTCCTGAAGATCCGAATCGGTCTTCGCGAAGCAGAATCGCAGCAAATTCCTCCCGCCTCCGCTGAAGAAAGCCTCTCCGGGCACGCTGGCCACCCCGGCGTTCGCCAGCAAGTGCATGGCCTTTTCTTTGCTGTTACTCCCGGGAAGTGCGGAAGCGTCGGCGAGCACGTAATAAGAGCCCTGTGGCCAGGAGGGAGCCAGTCCGATCTGTTCCAGAGTAGTACATAGCAAATCGCGTTTTGCGCGGTATTCCATGGCTAAGTCTCGATAGAACGCCGGCTCCAATTCCTCCAGCCCGGCGGCGACGCCATGTTGAAAGGGCGACGGAGCGCAAATGTAAGCGAGATCGTGAAAGTAGCCGATGGACTGCGCCCAACGCGCGTCGCAAACGGCATATCCGATACGCCAGCCGGTTATGCTGTAGGTTTTGGAAAATCCCGAAATGGTAATCGTCCGCTCCGCCATTCCTGGCAACGAGGCCGGGCTGATGTGCAGGTTCTGGTCGTAGAGGAAGTACTCATAGATCTCGTCGGTGATCACAAAGAAGTCGTTCTCTATCGTCAATTGGGCGATGAATTCGAGTTCTTCGCGGGTAAGCACCTTTCCCGAAGGATTCGCCGGCGAGTTCACGATAATGGCGCGTGTCTTGGGAGTAATGGCGTTCCGCAGATGTTCGTGGCTGAAAATCCATTCTGGAGGATGCATGGTCACGTACACCGGTGTGCAATCGAGAGCGCGCAAGGTATTGACGTGGTATCCGTAATACGGCTCGAAAACGATAACCTCGTCCCCGGGATTCAGCAGCGCGATGCACGCTGAGTAATAAGCGCCGGTAGAACCGGCCGTTACTACGACTTCCCGTTCTGGGTCGACTTCAACGTGGTTGTACTCACGCATTTTGCGCGCGATCGCGCAGCGAAGATTGGCGACTCCATCCAATCGGGTGTAGGAGTTTTGCCGCGAATGGATCGCCTCAACCGCGGCGCGCTGAACGGGCTTCGGAACTTCGGTATCGCAGATTCCTTGCGCAAGATTGATGCCTCGCACCTTCTCGCATTCCACCGACATGATGCGAATCTCGGATTGCGCGACTCCGGCGGCTTTTCTGCTCAATTCCAACATCAGGTTCCTCTCAGCGAGATTCTACGCATAGCCGTATTCTGACATCCGGACGAGGTCATACCTGAATACGGTGGAGAGATACCAAGCGTTCCTGAAATTTAAGACGTGCACGCGCTGATCGCGTTAGCTAAAGAATTTTCTTGGGGAGGAGTTTGGGAGGACAGAGAGTGTCCTCCCAAGCTGCTCGACTACTTACGAGGCTGGCTCTCCGGAGGAACCATACCGTTCATACGGAGATACTCGATGATCTGACCGTAGTGATTGTTGCTGTGCCCGACCATACCCACCGCGAGAGCCAGACGCGTGGTTTTCGCATTGCCAAATGGCGCGGCGATCTGCTCGAGCAGGTTTTGCTGAGTGATGGTGTCAATTGCGGCGTGCGCCTTGGCGAACTCGGCTTTTAGGAATGCGATCACTTCTTGTTTAGTCTTTACATTCGAAGGGCCATTCTCACCGGGAGTTCCTGCGGCTTTTTGTCCCAGAATTGCCGATCCATACAGCTCCAAAGCGTCTCCAATATGCTTGAACTGCTGGCTTACGGTGCGTACCGGTTCGGGAGTCTTAAAGTCGCCCGGAATATTGGCTGTGGCGGGGGAGAAGTCGTACTTATCTTCAGGCATAGCCTCGGCAGCTCCCATAATATTGCGCTCGATGCTGTTGAGTTGCCGATTGAGCACGGAAGCAATCGTTGGAGTCTCAGTTGGCTGCGGCGGTTTCGCCGAACTGGTGGCTTGAGCAAAAACGGGAACCGACGAGATGGAACACATGACGACGACAATCGCAATCGCTTTGATGTTCTTCACAGTAGCTCTCCTGGACGAAGTGGAACCCGAAAGCATACCACCTGGGACTAACGGGCTGGACTCTCCACGAACGGCCACTCTCGTCGATTGCGCGCTCGGATCAGGTACGCCACCGTTCCCAAGACGATCAAGGCAATCGCGAGTATCACCTCACGCTCGAAATTCTTGCGCGCGAGGAGAATGTAAATGAATCCGGCCAGCGCGAGGAGCGCTGGCGTGGGGTATAACCACATCCGAAATGGTCGCTCATGCGTTGGATCACGACGTCGAAAAATCATCACTCCAATGGCTTGCAGGATGAACTGCATCATGATGCGGATTACGACTAGCGCCGCCACCAAATCCGCCAGCCGGAACACGCATAAAGCACAGGTGAGCGCTCCCATGCACATCAATGCGGCCGAAGGAAACTTTCCACGAGGATTCAATCTGCCGAATATCTGAAAGAAGTTTCCGTCAAGCGCGGCCGCATAGGGAATGCGAGAGACGCCCAGCAGCACAGAAAAAATCGAGGCGAAAGCCGTCCATATGATTAGCACGGCGACGATCTGCCCCGCATGCGTACCGTAGATGCTCTGCATCATCGTAGAGACCACATAGAAGCGTGATTCGGTCGCCGCCGCCTGATCCAGCTCACGCCACGGCACTACGCCGAGGATGCTAATGTTCATTACGACGTAGATCGCCGCTACGATCAAGATCGCAAACAGAATGGCGCGAGGGATGGTCCTGCCTGGGTCGCGTACCTCCGCACCGAGGTAGCAGATGTTGTAGTAGCCCCAATAATCGTAGGTGGCGATCAACATTGCCGATCCCATGCCAAGGAAGAAAGCATGGTCGAGGTGAAACGCTCCCGGAGGAAAATCGAAGGCGCGTGCAGAATTAAAATGAGTCACACCCGCCCAAATCACCCAGGCAATCGCACCAAAGACGCCGGCCAGCAGCCAGTTTGAAATACGTCCAACCAAGTCCACCCGCCGATAAGCCAATATGATTGCCAGCACGCAGGCAAACAGAGAGACGATCGTCCCATGTGTGATTGTGATCGCAGCCGCGGCTGACACTGATGGACCGACTCCCCAACTAAAGGTGTGAGCCGCAACTCCCTTCTGCAACGACGGAAATATGAACCCGGCGTACTGCGCTACGCCTACGCAACCCGAAGCCGCCGAGAGCGGCGCGCTCATCATCAACTGCCATACGTACAAGAACGACAGCCAGCGGCCCACGCTGCGTGGTCCGTAGATTTCCTTAAGATATTCATACGAACCGCCGGCGCGTGGAAGCGCGGCTCCGAGTTCAGCCCAGACCAGGCCATCGCACATCGCAAGCACCGCACCGAACATCCAGCCAAGCATCGCTTGCGGTCCACCGGCGGCGTGGATAATGAGAGGAATGGTGATGAACGGTCCAATGCCGATCATCTCGATCACGTTAAGAGATATTCCTTCGCGCAGACCTATCCCACGAACCAGGCGCTGATCTGCCGCGGCCGGCTTCATCTTCATCACGGAGACACGGAGTGCACGGAGAAAATCCCAAAGCTAACCACAAAGGACACGAGGGAACACAAAGGGAAATACGAGTGGAGCAACGAATGACGCAAGCAACAATTCCTTTCTCTTGCCTTCGCGTACCTTCGTGTCCTTTGTGGTGGTTTCACTTCCCGTGCGCTTCTCCGTGACTCCGTGTCTCCGTGGTGGATCAACGGCTTGCGCTCCCAGCACTCAGCAGATTTACGAAGAGACGAATAGCTCCCGGCACGCCGGCGGGTAGCTGACG
>QIBC01000123.1 GCA_003225215.1 Acidobacteriota bacterium | reverse complement strand
AAGTAGAGAAGATCGTAGGATCGAAGGTAAGTAGCTAGTAGAAGACGCTCCCTGATAGTTCCCTGTTATTTTTTTGAATCCCGCGCAAAGAGGAGCAAGTGCTTTGTTGATGATAGCTTGCAGAGAAATCCACAGAATTCCCTGTTAATTCCCTGGCCTTGAACGAAATTTGTAGATTTTGGGCAGAATTCGAATGATTTCGAGATCGGATGCAAAAATACGCTGCTATTCTCCCTGTTCTTTCGCTTGGCTGCTTCCCGCAGCCAAAAATGGGACTCATTTCGCCGCGGTCAAATTAATTAGGACTCTCCAAGGATTTAGCGAGGTTTGTCGAGCTTGGAGTCAATGCGCTGAAAACTGACAACTTACTACTTACAACTGCTCCTTCCCGAACCTCATCGTAATGGCTGGCCGCAAAAGACCCTTGACATGGTCTCCACTGAGGCTAAAATCAGCCGAACCGGACTAGAAACATCCCCGGACTATGAGTACTACCCATCCCGCTAAATTTCCACCCCAGAGAATCAGCATGGAACAAGTCTGCAAGCATCCTCGCGTGCGTGTGGTCGCGCGTGAGGAGGACGCGGAATTTGTAGAGTGCCAGGAATGCGGAGAAGTCTTCGATTCCAGTGAGTTCAAAGACATGGCCATCGAAGACCGAGCCCGCGCCGCCGAACTCTAATACGCCTTCCAGTTCCGTCGATGATTCCCGGATCGGACAAACGAAGGTCGTAGTGTGTCCGGTGCTGCCAGGAACCTACGGCCGTCGCGATTTCAGATTCGTGCTCTTGGCCAGCTAATGCTGTGGCCTGAGTTATTGGAGGAATAGGGCTTCCCTCGTCCGAGGAGCCCTTTTGAGAGGATCCCGCTTGTGTCATTTACCTCAAGGTGTTGTCAGAATTGTCCCATAAGGGTCGACGACTAACCTCCGGGTTCCAGAAGGAACATTGAGCGCAATTGCGGTTTCTTCGCCATCCGCAAAGACCCTCGCTAAAAACCGCCAATCGCCTCTGACTGTTTCGGCATAGATAGGCACGGCTGTCACCAGATCCTCAGGAGCGTCTTTCTGCAGGAGTTTTCCGGAGGCGCGGACGATGGTTCCTTTGCGCTCGAAGCGGACATCAGAAAGTTGATATTTCGGCATTGCCGTGCCGTTTACCCAGCCATTAAAGAACCAATTGAGGGAGGGTTTGCCTTCGTGGTAGAGCGATTTCGGCAGAGCACGCTCAAAGGCACGCTGCATGTCGCGTGTGCTCATCTGCTTGCACGAATAGTCATGCTGTAAGTTGCGCAAAACTGAAAAGAACAGGTCGTCGGCATTCTCGCCGGAAGCATGCGTGCCATCGCGCAGGAACTCCCGCAGCATGTGGATGAGCCATGTTCCGCGCCCGTAGGCAATCAGGTCGAATCCGCCCGGAAAGATGGATGAATTCAAGCGATTTCCCAGCGTCACCGGTCCCGCTTCGCGATTAAGCTTTCCCTCCGGACCTTTCTCGGCAAGGTGCACCCGGTAATAGTCCAAAATGGTCCTGAAATCCTTGGGATAATCGGCTTCGAAGCTCAGCATGGCCGAGTAGTTTGCCAGGGCCTCCGAGATCCAGCGATCGTGATAGGTAGTCCAATACACCGAATCGCCCCACCACTGATGAGCTGTCTCGTGCGGCACCATGAGCCGATCGAACAAGACACGATCAAACTCCGACCGCGATCCGCCCCGCTCGTTCTGAGGCACGAAGGCGTAGCTGGAGAGAAAGACCAGACTTGGCCAACCCTGGCTTACGGTACCTGGGAGCTGCGTTAAGGAGAGCGCGTTGTACGGATAAGCGCCAATGCGCGGGCTGAGATACTCGATGGTTGCCGCCGCGCTGCTCGCGGCTACCTCTCCAGCAGGTTTCGGTCTGGGCAAAGGCACTTGTACTGTCTGTTGCCGGCCGGCATGATGCGGGACGATGACGGGGTCTGTCAGTGTTTGAGTCGCTGCGGGAAAGCTGCTCTCTACGCCGGCGGCAGCGAAGCTGTCCACCTTCACGTTGCCCGCCATTACTTCCGATTCCTGATGATGTCCCAGATTGAAACCAGCCACCGGCATGACCCGATCGGACACCCAACGCGAGAGCTGCATGCCCTCGCTGCTCTGGAAAGCGGTCCTTCTGCCGGTCGCCACAAGAGTCCAATCAGCCGGATAACGGAACTCGAGATCGAACATGGCCATATTCAATCCCAGATTGGGATACCAGTTGCCGCGCGAACCCACGTAGAGCAATCCGTTGCCGGCGTCAGCGAGCACCGATCCGGAATACGAAAAGTGCAGCCGCACTCTCTCGCCTTTGGCCATCGCCTGCGGCAGAATTACAGCCACATAGTCGTTTCCTTCGCGGGCGATGCGCGAGCCTTCCAGGGCATCGTTCTGTAGGAACTCGAGCGGCTGGCCGTTCATGGTAACGGACGACACCTTGAGCAATCGCGACAATTCAAAGAGAACTGCACGGGTGCCTTGCTGCAGGACATCTAGTTCCAGCTCGGCTTCCCCATCGATCGTGTCCGGCGGATGCACCCTCGCCTTTATGCGAAACGATTTCGGAAGAAGCGATAACCCCGCAGTAGCTGACGGCTCCTCTTTCCGGTGCGAACGCGAAACGAAAGACGTCCATACGTTGTAGAAGGCGAAACCTCCGGCGGCGTGTCCCACCTGGCCAACACCGATCTGCTCGGGAGCTGCTTCGTCATAGAAAATGTCAAAGGTTCCGTGACTCTCTCCAACTACGCGGGTATGTAAAAACCTCGTCGAATTCGCGGGCGTATTCAGATATGCCAGCAGCAAACGTAAGGCGTCCGTCTTCGCCAGTTCCTTCGCGGCGGCGTTGGACTTGTCCAGGATTTCCGGATTCTCTCCCTTGCGCAGAGCTGGCTCGAGTTCCTCGAGAAAACGATCGTCGAAGAAGCGGAAATAAGCTGAGGTGAATTTCTCTTCGAGAACTGCCGTGTTCAGAAAAAGCGCCAACGAAGCCCGCTCTCCGAGATCTGGTGGAATCAGCAGGACCTCGCCATCGCCTATGAAAAAGGCAGCGGTGGCGTGGCCTGCAACCTGTTCCCCGACGATGAGCCAGCCGTCATTGAGTGCAAAATGCAGATCCTGGCGATCAAAAGTCGCATCGCGCACTCGATACACTTTGTTCAAATCCAATCCGGAATCGCGCAGACTGCGATACAGCGCAACCCCGGGACTCGGTGGCGAATCCTGAGCGCTGACCGGAGCTGTCAACCCTGAAAAGCTGATGATGGCAACCAGCCCACACCACAGAACGTAAGGCCATGTCCTTCGCATTATGGGATTCATGGTTACCAACGTCAGGTCCTCGGGGGAAACCCTCTCATGAGCGACGGCTTCCATTGCTAGAATGCTGGCCTGTGCATTTTCGATCGGCCATCTGTTTCTGCCTGCTCTCCTGTGCATGGGCTGACACCATTCACCTGAAGAATGGACGCACCATTCAGGCCGATAGCGCAAGGGATACAGGCGACCGGGTGGAGTATGACATCGGCGACGATAAGTATGCCATTCCGAAGTCGTCGGTCGATCATATAGACACCGCGGCCAGTGCTGCCGCCGCCATCGCAAATACCCATCTGGCTGCCAATGTTGCAGCTCCCAAGATTGACTCAGGCCGTCTCAGTGGAGTCGCTCCCGATGGAAAGATCACACCAGCGCGACTGGCTAAGATCGAGGCCGGCGGCGATAAATCGGCTCTCACATCCGCGTTAATCGTTCTCGCCATTCAGGAGCAGCAACACGGAAAGATTGACGACGCACTTTCCCACATGGAGCGCGCGCTTAGCCTCGAGCCCGACAATGGGGACGCTGCGGCTACCTATGCCTGGCTGCTTCTGAAACAGGATCGAGCATCTCTGGCACAGAGCTTTGCGGAAGACGCCGTGCACAAGAGTCCGGATTCTGCGTTCGCGCACAAGATTCTCGCTCTCGCGTATTACAAAAATGACAGGATTCAAGACGCTCTGGCAGAGTTCAAGAAAGCCAAGGAACTTGGCCCAAACGATCCTGAAGTAGACGCATACCTGAAAGCAGTTTCACGCCAGGCAAAAGCAGAAGCGGACTTTCGCAACGACGCCAGCACTCACTTCAACATGCGTTACGAGGGCGACAAAGCTTCGCCCAAGTTACGCGAACAGATTCTTCTCACGCTGGAGCGGCATTTCGACGATCTGGTTTCCACCATGGGGCTGCTTCCCCGCGATCCGATTGCGGTAGTGCTCTACACGAATCAAACCTACTTCGATGTCACACTTGCTCCCAGTTGGACTGCGGCCCTGAACGACGGCAAGCTGCGCATTCCCATCGAGGGTCTTACATCGGTGACGCCAGATCTCTCCCGCGTTCTGAAGCATGAGCTGGCGCATTCGTTTATCCGCCAGGCTACGAACGGGAGATGTCCCGTGTGGCTGAATGAAGGATTGGCGCAGTTGGTGGAGCCGCAGTCGGCTGCGAAGTACCGCATTCCGCTGAGCAATGTATTCCAGAATGGGAAGCAGACTCCTTTGCAGTCGATGGAAGGCAGCTTTATCGGCCTGGATTCCAACCAGGCGGCAATCGCGTATATCGAGTCTCTCGCCTATGTCGAATACATTCGCGACGCCTACGGCATGAACCGGATTGCCGATATCATGCGCAATTTGAGCGAAGGTCAGAGCACCGAAGAATCGCTCAAGTCCGTGATTCACGACGACTACTCGCAACTGGAAGAAGAGTTCGCGCGACACTTGCGCTAGATCGCCTCTCTATAGAGAGTAAAAAGAAACTTGTCATCCTGAGCCCCTCCTTTGGGCGAAGGATCCCGCCAAAATGCGTCGAACTTACTTGCTATCTCTTGGCACTCGGCCAAGTATTCTGAGTTTTTCGTGAAAGAGCCGCATATGCTGCAATCATTTTCGACGCATCGCGGAGATCCTTCGCCCCAAAGAGGGGCTCAGGATGACAGTTGGTGGGGCACCATGAAGAAGTAGATTTCCTAGAACTCGAAGTTCGCCGCAGCCTGATCTCTGCCGACTCGACCAGCGGTGATATCCGAAAGGAAGTAGTTTTCTCCCTTCACTGGGGAACCGGCGAGGCGACGCAGGACGGCAATCTGGCCGACGTGAGTAAGCGCATCGGCTATCGGGCCTTGAAACAGATTTTCTATCGGCGCGTGCAGCGGCTTGTCCGAGGCTAGATATGCATCAAAGGCGGCCAGTCCGGCGTGAAAGCGCTTCGCGTCGTCGTTCCACGACTGCGGGCCGGTGGCATTCCATTTGCCGTTGCCGCCGACCATCGATAATCCCCAATCCAGCAAGTCTCCGATATGGGCGAGAATCTCTCCAGCAGACCGGCATCCGCCACCACAGGTGAACGCCGAAAATCCATCCGGCGCTCCGCGCAGCGTTTTGCCTCCACGGTAGGCGAGGGTCGCAAGAGTATGGCGAAGAAGTTGGCGGGCAGAATCGAAATGAGGCGATGGAGCAGGATTGGCTGAAGTCATAATCCTGAAATTCTAGCCCGGGAGTTAACACGAAGGCCACGAAGCGAAATCCAAGGTCACGGATATTTGGAATCTGAGCTCTGTTTTGAGCCATCGTGACCTTTGTGTTAACCCGCTGTGTTAACCCGCGGCTGAACCTCAGAACTCTCTACCTTGATTGAACGCCAACACCTCATCTACGCCGAGACGCGGCTTACGGGGCGAGTTGCCCGGAGCTGTGTGGCCAAGAGTTATAAGCATCACCGGAACATAGCGATCGGAAATGCCGAATATTCTTTTTACCTGCTCGGGATCGAAACCGATCATTGGTCCGGTTACGTAGCCGCGAGCTTGCGCCGCGATCATGAACGTCATTGCAGCCAACGCTCCTGATCGAATCGCCTCATCGCGCTGAAATTGGGGGTTGTTCATATAAGGAGCAGCAGCGCGTTGCGCGGTGCTGTCCGCCGCTTCTTGAGTTATGGTGCCGGCTTTCACGAGCGGAGCGAGAATTGTGTGCATCTTCTCGTACCCGCGTAAGTCGCCGAGTACGATGATCGTGGCTGAGGCTTGGCCGACCTTAGCCTGATTGTAGGCGGCAGCCTGCAACTGCTTCTTCCTCTCGGGGTCCGTGACCGCGACAAACCGCCAATGTTGGATGTTGTAGGACGACGGTGCCTGGGTCGCATCGGCTACGATGGCGCGAATCTCAGCTTCATGGATCTGTTTGCTTGAATCGAAGTGATTGATCGACGTCCGCTCTCGGATAACTGCCAAGGCATCTTTCATTCGGTGTGCTCTCCAAACTGTTTTGCCGCTATGTCGATTGGTGGTGGTTAGTGTATCCGCGCATTGGAACTGTCCATGTTGAGCGGAGGAGGGTTCCCGCGCGTTTTCAATCCGGGGTCCTCAAGAACCGGCTGTTGGCTCTTGGGGTGCAAAGACCGGTCGATACATCTTGTGTTTTGATTTCTCGGCCACACCAGCACCTGAACCGCTTACTCAAGAAGAATGCTCCCAAAGACATGAAAGATGCGGCAATTCACGTCTCCTCGCGAGCTTCGTTTACCATACAAGGTTTGCGCCAGGCCAGAAGGAGGCCTTTGTGAATCTCAGGTTTCTCGTCATTATCTGCATTTGTTGTTGCGGATTGACCGTGGTTGGTCAGAAGAGTGCCCCGACAAAGAAGACCTCTTCTTCGACTGCTCCCCAGCAGAGCCTTGTAGACCGCATCGGAGACACCGGATTTATCCAGATCAAGGCGGAGAGCTTTCACTCACTCAGCGCTAGCCAGCAGGCACTCGGATATTGGCTCTCGCAGGCGGCGATCGCCATCGATCCCATCATCTATGACCAGCTCTCGGCGCATGCGTTGCGTGAGAAACGGTTGCTGGAAGAGATCCTCGCGCGTCCGGAGGGCATCGATCCGCAAGCGATGAAGAAGATCATCAATTACGCAAAACTCTTCTGGGCGAATCGCGGCAATCACAACGAGAACACGGCGCAGAAGTTTCTTCCCGAATTTTCTTTTGACGAATTCAAACAAGCCGCACTAACCGCGCAGAAGAATGGAGCATTCAAAACCGCCTACGCTGATCTGGAGCCGCTCGCCTCAGAGGATGCACTCAGCAAAGAACTCGACGATCTCAAGGCAGCGATTTTCGATCCTAGCTTCGAGCCCATGAATACCGCCAAGAGCCCGGCCGGTGGGAAGGACATCATTCAGGCCAGTTCGAACACGTTCTATCCCGGACTGTCATTGAACGATCTCAAGGACTTGAAGGAATCGCATCCGCTGAACTCGCGCGTGGTGCGCGGCAGCGATGGCCAGCTTCAAGAACAGGTGTACCGTGCCGGCACTGCCGATGGCAGCGTCCCGGCAGGCTTGTACGCTACTTATCTAAAGCGCGCAAACGAATTTCTCGAGAACGCCAAAGCGGTCGCTGATCCAGCACAAGCGCAGGTGATCGGTGACTTAATTCGCTACTACCAGACCGGCGATCCAGCCGACTGGCTGAAGTTCGGCAGCGACTGGGTACAGAACAATGCAACGGTCGATTTCGCCAACGGCTTCATCGAAGTCTATCGCGATGCGCGAGGCGCGAAGGGCAGCTCACAGGCTTTCGTCTGCGTCACAGACAAAAAGGTCACCGATGCCATGACCAAACTGGCACAGAACGCTGAATACTTCGAGCAGAAGGCACCGTGGGACGACAAATACAAGAAGACTGCGTTCAAGCCCCCTGTCGTGAAAGCCGTTGAGACGCTGATTGAAACCGGCGACTTCCAGGTGAACACGGTTGGCGACAACCTGCCCAATGAAAACGAAATTCACGAAAAATACGGCACGAAGAACTTTCTCTTCACTGGAAGCAGCCGCGCGCTGAACGATGCCGCCGGATATACCTCTCTGGAGGAATTCGGCGCCGATGCGGAAGTGATCGCACGCGGAAAGAAGTATGGAGATGAAGGTGAAGACCTGTTTACAGCGATGCATGAAGTAATAGGCCATGGCTCAGGGAAGCTGAGCGACCGTCTGAAGAGTGGCTCCGAGGCCTATCTCAAGGAATATTTCTCCACGCTCGAAGAAGGCCGCGCGGACCTGATGGCACTGTGGAACGCATTTGATCCAAAATTGAAAGAGCTTGGTCTCATCAGCGATCAGACGGAAGTGGCAAAAGCAATGTACGACGGAGCCGCAATCGCTCCGCTCACACAGCTTCGCCGCATACCGAAGGGCGACACCATCGAAGAAGACCATCAGCGCGACCGCCAACTCATCGCGCACTACATACAAGATAAGGTCCCTGGATCGATCGAACAGTTCGATCGCAATGGAAAGACCTACGTGAGAGTGAAGGACTACGAACTCATGCGCAAGGGCGTTGGCATGCTGTTGGCGGAGATTATGCGCATCAAGGCCGAAGGCGATTACGAAGGAATCAAAGCGTTAGTTGACAAATACGGCACGCGTTTCGATCCCAGTCTGCGCGATCAAGTGGTGGCTCGGTTCAAAAAGCTAAATCTTCCCACGTACTATGCGGGCGTGAATCCTATGCTTACTGCTGCGGGAAACACCGCGACAGTGAAAGTCGAATTGAGTTATCCGCGCGATGCAGTGAAACAGTATTTGTCTTATGGTGCGATGTATGACGACGGTCTGAAGAGCGCGATGAAGTCCGAGCCGAAATGGCCGACGCCAAAGCAACGCTGAAGGCGGCCCCGTTCAAGCTGGTTATCAAGATGAGTGCCGTGGTTCTTGCGGCACGGTTGAGAATAGCCCGGTGGTGCAACCCCGGGTAAACGTCGTTCCGACTCTGAGTCCGGCTTCCAGCCGGACGGCTGAACTGCCGTTCCCGTCGGACATCAATTCAGTCGTCCCGCAAACAACGCGGGACTCAGACGCGCAATCTGCACACCCGGAGTTTCACTCCGGTCTAGTTTCACACGTGCCGCAGAAAGCGCGGCACTCCTCCGGGGCTGTGCTGCAAAGACAAGACGCAGCATGCTGCGTCTCTACCTGGGCTAATCTGCGCCGACTCCTTCGTACTCCTGCTGTGAACTCTGTGCGATCAGCTCCTCGCGCAGCTTGCGCTCGTACTCTGCGAGCTGGACATCGATGCTGTTTACAGCTTCGCGCTTCTTGACCAAATCCTCGCGATAACGGCGCAGGAAGTAATCGATGGTCTCTACGCGAATTCTGATCGAGCCAGTCGGCTTGTTTTCATCAAGGTCCTTGAAGGCGAAGTACGGAGTTCCTGAATTCTCGATGATGTCCTCAATCACCGAGTAGATTGGAGCATCGTGACCGCACTTGAAGTTTGATATCTCCAACGCTACGAGATTAGGATGCCGCGCGGTAAACTTCGCAGCCCAGATCTTGAGATTGGTGCTGGCTGAGTATGCGTTCTTCCAAACGTCGGTGATATCGAGTGGATCTTTGATCACGCCGGCGCGGACCTCGTCACCAAACAGCCGGTCGAGGATGTCTTCATCGATCGGCAGCGTGCTCTGGGAAAAGATCGGATACCCGAGCTTCTGGAACTCTTCCATGATCTCGTGGTTCACGCCTGGATCATGGTGATACGGACGCCCAAGCATCACGATCCCAATACGGTTCTCGCGCTCGAGCATGTCCAGCGTCTCGCGCGCACGCTTACGCAACCCCTCGTCGTAAGCTTCCTGAGCTTTGAAAGCCACTTCGATTGCACGATCGTTCTCTTCTTCAGAGACGCCCAGCACTGGAGCCCAGGCACGATGCATCTGCAGGGCAAAGAGCTTGCGATCGGCAAGGTTCACAATGGGATCGAGATACTCGATTCCGTTGTCGGCAAAGACATTCGTTTCTTTCGTGAAGGCGGCCTTCACTGCATCCGGCGTCGCAGTCACGGTTGGGCAGGCGTTCGAGCCCGTCGTGCACTTGAGATGAGTCGTGAGCACGTCGATCATGGGGAAGAAGATCGCATCCAGGGGTTTCTTGGCGTGCTTCACGAAGATCAAGTTATATACGTGCGGTATGCCGATCTTCGACGGGAAGCAGGGATCGATGGCACCGCGCCCGGCACCGGCCTTGTACATGTCGCGATTCGTGTAGTCGGAGTAGATGATGTTCTCCGGCTCCAGCCCAAGCGTCTCCAGATACGCGCTGAAGAGCGGCGCGTACACGTACATGTTCAGCACTTTGGGCATGCCCACACGGAACGTAGCGCGCTTCTTCATCAGCTCTGCGCGCTGCTTCACCTCGGCTTTGAAGGTCCACTTCGTGTTGGGAATCGGGTCGGAGGTCTTCGGCGGATTCTGCGAACGCCACACGCCGGAGGCGGCGATCTCGACATAATTGGGATTCGCTTCCTTCAGCGCATCGAGTCCGGCCTTGATGCCGCGCATGTCCTTCACGTCTTCGACTTGGCCTTTCTCGCAAGTCGAAATAATTAGTCGCTGTTCCCCGGCCTGCAAGGGCACCTTCGACTTAAATGCCGGCGCCTTCCAGTTCTCGGTGTCGCCGGTTTGCACGTCGATGAAAGTGCGCAGGCAGTTGTTTTTGCAGAAGTAGCAGCGCGTGCTTTCATTGCGGGTGGTGCGATAGCTGATGTTCTGCACCGCGTCGAGGCCAATGAAGGTACTCTCGTGGCCATTCTTGAAGATGCGCATCGCTTCCACCCCTGCGCCGATTGCACCCGATTCTCCGCAATGCTCGTGGACGATCACTTCGGCTTCGGCCTGTTCACTGCGGAAGTGCGACTTCACGAAATCGACTTCGGCCTTCACCGCTGCCAGGTTCTTTTGCGTCCCACCTTGCAGGATGAAGCGTTTCCCTAGCTTTGCCAGATTGGGAATACTGGCGACGTAGAGGAAGATGTTCTTCGGCAGCACCGCGGCGAGTCCCGCAAGAATTTCTTTTGCCGCCCAGCCCTGGCGCTGGAAGTTGACAATGTCTGACTGCATGAAGACAGCGCAGCCGTAACCAAAGATCGGCATCTGGTTCGCGGAGAAGGCAATATCGGAGTATTCCTCGACTTTTATGCCGAGAGACTCGGCGGTCGACTGCAGGAAGTATCCGTTACCAGCCGAACACTGCGTGTTCAGCTTGAAATCTTTTACGCGACCGTCTTTCAGCACGATGAGCTTGATGTCCTGACCGCCGACATCGACTATGCAGTGCGGATCATCGTAAAAGCGCATCGCCGACTCGGTATGCGCGACGGTTTCCACGAGCGCGACATCAGCGTGCAGCGTTTCCTTCAGAACATCCTTCGCGTAGCCGGTTGTTCCCACGCC
>QIBC01000122.1:11067-31267 GCA_003225215.1 Acidobacteriota bacterium | reverse complement strand
CCTTTACTTTTGTGGCAGTTTTTTCACTTCCCTTCTCTTTGCATCTCGTGGTAGCACAGCAGCAGCTGTGTCGAACATGAATGCCAAGTCGGGAATTAAACTGTTGACGACTGGCTACTTGCTGCCGGCTGTTCGCGGCGGCAGGATAGCCCAAGGTGAATCCCAGGACGATCCCACCGTGATCCCAGCGGGATCCCACCGACAATTTGTGGGATATCCCACTGTGATCCCAGAGACACTCTGGGATCGATCCCACCGTCCTGGTGGGATTCCCTTGGGATCTCGGCGGCTAAGTCCTTTAGATCTTGGGATCGCGCAAAAAACGTGGGCAGCCGGGTGCCGCATCCTTTTGCGGTTTTCAAAAGGGTGCGCTGGCGACGCATGTTGTCGATCAGACTTGCAATCGAAGCGTGATGCGAGACTCGGCCCGGGAGCAAAATCAAAGCCAGAGTAGTTCCAACAGTTCCAGTTTGCTCACGCGCGATGTGTGGTTCCCTTACGTGTCGCGCCGGAAATCATAGAAGACACGAATGAGGTTGCCGTCAAGATCAGCGGCCATGAACTCGCGCAGCTTCCAGGGTTTGTCCTCGGGCTCGGAGACGATCTTCGCTTCGGCGGCCTTCCACTGGGCGAAGAGTGCGTCCACTTCAGCCTTGCTGTTGAGATTGAGCCAGAAAAGGATCGGGCCTAGGTTGCCGTGGGACTCGCGGAAGGAGCGATTGGCGATAAACAGTCTGCAATTCCCCCTGGAGATGCCGGCTATGCCGCCTTGGTCGTTCCCCCAATCGAGGGTGAAGCCCAGCGTGTTGACATAGTAGGCTGCGGCCTGGTCGACGTTGGCCGCGGGGATTTCCGGGACTGCAGCGGGGAACGTCATGGGGTTGTGGGTTCATCGTAGCATGAGCCATGCGCTCTGACGGAAGTTCCATTATGGAACGAACAATCCCTGCACAATCCCTGATCTTTTTTCGCATATCGCCAGGAAAGAGCACTAAACGGGGAAGAATGTAGAGGTTCGGCGGAAATCGGCAGAGATCCCTGTTAAATCCCTGCCTGGGAGCGAATTTTGCAACTTTTGGGCAGAATTCGATGATTTCGAAGTCGAATTTGAAAGATCCCCTGTTATTTTCGCTGTTCTTTCCTATGAGGGGATTGGCCTTCTGTACTCGGATGTCGATTGTTGAAGGGACAGCGCTGATGCTCAGGCTCGGCGGAGGCGCAGTATGCTGCGTGCCGGGCTAGACCAGACAATGAGCGCGCGCCACTTGATTCGGGGCCTACAATAGTGGGGTACAAAAGCTAGACCCCCGGGAAGTTGGCGCCTATGGTTGTCCCTGGTCGTTGCCCTGCTGCAGGAGTTGTCGGGCTCGTGGCCGTCCTATGGTCGTGTCTGATTTGCTTACCCATTTGCTCTCAAACTGTGCCGGCGCAAGCGGCTCCGCGCGCGGTACCGGAAGTAGTCCTCGATCGGAGCTCTGATTTTTCAGGGTGGACGCTGCCGGTCGCCCGCAATCCACTGCAGGCCGACCCGCGTCTGATTGCGGCGTTCCTGCGTCCCTGGCTTCTGAGTGACAGGCTGCTGACCTTAACCGCGGATGCGAAGAGCACGCGTACGCTGCCGCCGCCGAAGTCGTACAAGCTCACTCCCGATCCTTTTAATTGGTCTCCGATTTCTAATTCACCCGACGAGGACAACTTCGCTTATCTTCCGGAATTGGCGCGTCCTGGTCATCCCAATACGGCGCAACGTCTCGCGGCCGAACCGCCGCATCATGTTCCGGCGGCGGTGCCGGCCAAGTATGACACCGCCCGGATTGGGAATCGTGAGGTAGGTCAAGGCATCAACTTCTTTTCGATCGAGAAGGAGATTGCGCTGGGTAGAGAGTTGTCGTTTCAGGTGGAACAAAGTGCGCGATTGCTGACCGATCCGGCAATCACTGAATATGTGAATCGCAAGGCGCAACTGCTCGTCCAGCATTCTGACTGTAAAGTTCCGTTTGTCGTGAAGATTGTCGACGACGACGAGGTAAACGCCTTCGCTCTGCCCGGCGGATTCTTCTACGTAAATACCGGCCTTATTCTCGCTGCCGACGATGAAGCGGAACTCGCCGGCGTCATGGCGCACGAAATCGCTCACGTATGCGCGCGGCACGCGACGAAAAACCTTACGCGCAGCGAGATCTCGCAATATGTCTCGTTGCCGTTGATATTCCTTGGAGGACCGGTGGGGTTTGCTGTGCGGCAGATATCGAGTTTTGCAATGCCCCTTTCGTTCCTCAAGTTCAGCCGTGACGCGGAGCGCGAAGCCGACTTGCTGGGCATGCAGTACCAATATGCAGCAGGATACGATCCGACCGCTTTCGTGGATTTCTTCGAGAAACTCGAGACAGATGAGAAAGACCCGCACAACTTTATTGCTCGAGCGTTCATGACGCATCCGATGACCGACGACCGCGTTCACCGAGCGGAGCACATGCTCGAGAATCTTCCTGACCGCGACGACTACATCACCGATACTAGTGAATTCGACCAGGTACGCGACCGACTCTTCCAACTCACTCGGGGACGATCATTAAATGCCGGGCGGCGCCCACACCCAACACTGCGGCGGAGAACCGGTTCCCAGTAGTCGTCTGATCTTCATAAACGGAACGCCCGTGCCCTCGCCCGGCCCGAGAATAAGGCGAAAGCTTAACAAGCAGGAAGATCCGCGGTCGCCGGGTAAGGCGCCCGGCGCTCCGTTTTCTTCAGCGCTCGAGCACAGCTTCGAGCATCTGGAAGAATTCCGGAAACGAGATCTGTGCCGCGTCTGCTCCGTGAATGATCGTTTCTCCTTTTGCTCTCAGCGCCGCAATCGAAAATGCCATAGCGATGCGATGATCGTGTTCAGAATCGATTTCAGCGCCGTGCAGTTGCTGGCCTCCAGGTACAGTTAACCCATCTTCGTGCTCGGTCACGGCTGCGCCCATGGCCCGTAGATTTCTGGCTACCGCGGCGATGCGATCCGATTCTTTCACTCGGAGTTCACGCGCGTCGTGCACGACCAGGCCATCGCGCGTGTAGGGAGCAATTGCCGCAAGCACGGGAATCTCGTCGATAAGTGCTGCAGACTGCGCGCCCGCCAAAACTATGCCTTTCAGCGGTCCGGCCTCCAAAGCCACGGTTCCCACGAGCTCTCCATGCTGCTCTTCCATCTGCACCATTCGCACGCGGGCTCCCAAAGCGGTCAGCACATCAAGGAGCACAGCGCGCGTTGGATTTAGCAACAATGAGTCGATAACAAGATTGCTCTCAGGAAAAAGCGAGGCGGCGCAGAGAAAGAATGCAGCCGAAGAAATGTCTCCGGGAACCGAGGCTTCGATTGCCTTTAACCGCTGGCCTCCCTTGATGCTGACGCGATTCTTGTCGCGGGAGATCTGCGCGCCGAATGCACGCAGCGCGACCTCTCCATGGTCGCGCGTGCGAACAGGCTCCTCGACGCTGGTTTCGCCTTCCGCGAGGAGCCCGGCAAAAAGAAGAGAGCTCTTGACCTGAGCGCTTGCGACTCGAGGCTTGTAATCGATACTCTGCAACTTCCCGCCCTGAATGTGCAGGGGCGCATGACCCTCCTCTGACGAAATGCTTGCGCCCATTTGCGTCAGCGGCTCGATGATGCGACGCATGGGCCGGCGCGAAAGAGATGCGTCTCCAATCATTTCCGTAGCGAATGGCTGGCCCGCCAAAATGCCGGAAAGCATGCGCATGGTTGAACCGGAGTTTCCGCAGTCCAACGCCGTCCGCGGAGCACTCAATTCACCGCCACGGCCCGTAATTGTGACCTCGCCATTTGCTCGAACAATCTCGATCTCAAGCGAGCGTAGGCAACCAAGCGTGCTGGCACAATCTGCTCCACTCGAGAAATTGCGCAAGCGAGTGGTGCCCTGTGCGAGCGCAGCCAGCATCGCATACCGATGCGAGATACTTTTGTCCCCCGGAAGGCGTATGGATCCAACAAGATTCCTCGCCGGCTTTATGACTATGTCCTTCATTGCTTCGATCCACTCCAGAACAGCTCAGTTTAGTTGCCCGGTTGCGAGCTCTTTATTTGTGACCCTGCGATGCGCCTTCAGCCAACTCAGTCAGGTCGACTGAGACTCTCATTCAGCAGCACGGCGGTTACGCCGTTGCCGAGCGCAGTACGAGGTTCCCCACGGGTGACAAGGTACCTCCCGATGCTCGTGAAGGACTTCGAGGTACCGGGCCATGAAAGGCCGATTCGTAACGACTCTATTCGCAACTCTCCTTTGCGCAGGCGTTTCCTTCTCGCAAATCTCGGAACCCGGCATCATTCGTTCCCAGGAGCCAAGAACTCCACTCAAGTCGCCGAACTTCACAACCGTCACTGGCGTCGTAGTAGGCTCCGATGGCGCTCCCGTCGTTGACGCTCGCGTTGAACTGCGCAACGAAAACACGGGAGACGTAGTGGCTTCAGGTTACACGAACGCAAGTGGAGTATTCGACTTCGGCAATCTGCCTTCGAGTTCTTACGAAGTAGTCGCTACCTCCGGACTCGCGGAGGCACGTGAGCGCGTCGGATTGGACGGCGCTCTCGGAGTAAAAATAAGACTCAGCACTACCAACGCAGCGGCAGCGCAGGCCGATGGAAAAGCTACTGTCTCGGTAGCGGAATACAAAGTTCCTCAGAAGGCCCGTGACGCTTTCCACAAAGCCGAAGTGGCGCTCTCAAAGAATCGTTCGGAGGAAGCTGGAAAGTATCTTGCGAAGGCATTGGACATTTTTCCAGACTACGCCCCCGCCTTAACGTTACGGGGTGTTCTCGCGCTGGACGGCGCGAACGTGAACGCCGCCATTGAAGATTTTGACCGGGCAATTCATAGCGATCCAGGATTTGCGCTTGCTTACACTGCCATGACGGCGGCGCTTAACCAGCTGAATCGTTTCGATGATGCACTGCGATCGGCAGAGCGCGCAACGACTCTGGCACCACGATCCTGGCAAACGTATTTTGAAATGGCAAAAGCCTACGTTGGCAAAGCGGACTATCAGCATGCCTTGCAGCAATTGGCGCGGGCCCAAAGTCTAAGCCCGGCTGAGTACGCTCCTATTCACCTAGTGCGGGCACATGCAATGCTCGCGCTGAAGGATTACAGCAACGCCATGAACGAGCTCCAGGCTTTTCTTAAGCTCGCGCCGCAAGACCCAAACTCCGCGGTCGCCAGGAATGCGCTAGAAAAAGTTAAGGCTCTGCTATCGTCGGCGTCAAATCCGCCAGTTGGAAACGCCGCTCGCTGATCAACTGGGCCTCAGGCCATTGAGGAACTGCAATAAGACGGGCGTAAATTCGTTGGGACTCTCGAATGCGGCGTAGTGTCCAGCCTTTGGGATCACCGACAGTCTGGCTCGGCGGACATGCTGTTGCATGACTTTCGCGTTGGCCAAAGGAGTGAGCGTGTCTTCCTCACCCGCAATCACCAGCGTCTCGACGTCGATTGCCTGCAAGGTAGGTATCGAATCCGGGCGCTCAGCCATTCCTTGCTGCAACGCCACGAGGCCATCGACCGTCAGCTTTTCCATCATCGTGCGCGCCTTCGCGGCGATATCAGGACGGTTCCTTCTTGTGCTCTCGCCGATCAAACTCTGAATTTGCGCATCGAGAAAGGGAGCTGTGCCACGTACACGGGCATCTTCGATAGACTTCATTCGGTTAGCCCTTCCCTGCTCGGTGTCAGGTTCGGCGCGAGTATTTGACAATACAAGCGCAGCAACGCGCTCGCGATGTCTCCGCCAGAATTCGAAGAGAATATAGCCGCCAATCGAAACGCCCACGAATACCGCCTTTGCAACTTGCTCGGCATCCAGCAGGCGCAGCAGGTCTTCCGCGTGTTTCGCCATGGTCGCCTTTCCATTTCCCACCTCGGAAAGGCCGTGCGCACGCAGATCCGGCAGAATCAGCCGGTAGCGTGTCGAGAGCGGGGCGCCCAGAGGCGTCCAGAACTCATGATGCGCAGGAAAGGGATGGAGCAGGACGACAGGAAAGCCGCTGCCCATTGTCCCGTAGTGGAGCTGGATGTCATCACTGCGAATGTACATAGAGTTTCAGGCGACCCGGCGTCCTATGGGGAGTTGCGACTACGCTGACCGAACACTGCCCAAACCAAGAGCCCTGCCGTTCCCAGGATGGTCCCAACCAGGCAGGTCGCCTTCAATTGTCCAATGATCGCATCAGCCCTAACGCGCTTCACGACGAACGTTTCAGGCTTGCCCTTTTTGGGAAACTCGTTCTTTATCGCCATCTGCAATACTTCGGCCAAATGTAGCGGATAGCGTTCGGTGTTCTGGCGAATCTGCTCACGGCAACTAAAACCATCGGCGATCACGATTTCGTCAGGGGGAGCTTCGCGCACCGCGGGCAGTACGACTCTCTCGCCACAGGCTTGGGAAACCTCAAACTTGGAAGCCTCAAAACCGAATGGACCCGCCATACCACAGCAGCCTGAATCCAAAACCTCAGCTTCAATCCCCAGACGTTTGAGGACCTGCTCTTCAGCCGCGGTCTTGAAAATTGAGGTGTGGTGACAATGTGTCTGCACGATGGCCTTGCGTTTCAATTTCGGGAAATCAAACTCCGAAGCTTTTTTCTGCAGGAACTCGCTCAGCAGCATGGTTTGTCCAGAAAGCTTTTCCGTCAATGGTTCGTCGGGTAACAGATTTTTGAGTTCATCTTTGAATACCGAAGCGCAACTCGGTTCTAGCACGACAAGGGGATAACCTGCCTGAATGTCGCGCTCGAGACTGCGTAGAATCCGTTTCAGATAGACCTTGGCATCGTCGAGCATGCCGAAGTCATATAAGGGACGTCCGCAGCACAGGTTCTCCGCCGGAATCCGCACACGCCAGCCAAGATGCTCCAGCACTTCGACGGCTGCGCGAGCTGTGTGGACGTTGAAATAGTTGTTGAAGGTGTCGGTCCAGAGGATCACCTGCGGACCGGGTGAACGATTGGTTTTACGTCTCTCAAACCAACTGCGAAATGTTTGCGGCGCGAATCTTGGGAGCTCGCGCTGCTTCGGAATATCAAGCACGGATTTCATTAAGTCACTGAATCCTCGTGTCTGACTGAAGAAATTGGCTACGTTCGGCGCGAATGAAGCCAGGGCAGCCCATCGATCGATGTGTCCAAAAGCCTCCGCACTCAATGGCCGCTTGTGCTTCTCGTAGTAGTGCGACATGAATTCGGCTTTGTAAGTAGCCATGTCAACATTGACCGGACACTCGCCTTTGCATCCCTTGCAGCTCAAACAGAGGTCGAGGGCTTCCTTAACGTTCTCGTCCTGCCACCCGGATTTCAGTTCTTCGCGCTGCAACATCTCAAAGAGAAGATGAGCGCGTCCACGCGTGGAGTGCTTCTCTTCCAGGGTCACCATGTAGCTCGGACACATCACGCCTTCATCCTGCCGTCTGCACTTGCCAACTCCGACGCAACGCATCGTGCCGTGCCAAAGGTGACCTTCATCTTCAGGAAACTTGAAATGAGTTTTCGGTTCCCAGGGTTGGAAGTCCGTTCCGAGGCGCAGATTCTCGTCAATGAGAAATGGATCGACGACTTTACGCGGATTCATCTTGTTCTGCGGATCCCAGATGGACTTGAACTCGCGAAATGCCCGTACCAACTCGGGACCGAACATTTTCGGCAGCATTTCGGCTTTTGATTGGCCGTCGCCGTGCTCGCCTGAGATCGAACCTCCGTACCGCACGACCAGATCGGTGGCATCCTCGATGAATGCACGATAGTTGCGAATTCCTTCCACTGTACGAAAGTCAAAATTTATTCGGGTGTGAATGCAGCCTTGACCAAAGTGTCCATAGAGAGAGCAGTCGTAGCCGTGCTTTTCGAATAAGCGGCGCAGGTCGCGCAAGTAGCTGCCTACATTTTGCGGAGGCACCGCAGAATCCTCCCAGCCTTCCCAGGCGACAGGCTCGCCCGGCACAAAAGCGGTGGCGCCGAGCCCAGATTCACGAATCTCCCATACCAATTTCTCTTCTCGCTTGTCGTCGTACAGTTTCATGGAGGGAGCGCCGGGCAGGATCCTCAATCGCGCCATCATTTCGCCTGCCTTCGCATCGGCTTCCGCTTTGTTCTCCCCGCCGAACTCTACTAACAGGAAGCCATTGCCCTCAGGCAACAGAGGCAGGTCGTTTACGTTCAGACCTTTTCGTTTCATGTAACCGACCAGACGATCATCGATTCCTTCGAGCCCAATGGGCTTGAATTTAAGAACTTCCGGCACGTGATTGCCCGCGCTGTACACGTCGGGATATCCGAGCACGAGCAGCGCGCGCGAAGGTGGCGAATACACCAGGCGCAGTTTAGCTTCCAGCACCATTACGCATGTGCCTTCCGTACCCACCAACGCCCGTGCAACGTTGAAGTTGTTCTCGGGCAGAAGCTCGTTCAGGTTGAAACCGGACACCCTGCGGGGGATGTTCGGATATCGTTCACGAATCAAATGCGCGTACTGGTCTCGTAGTCGTTTGAGGCCGGTGTAAATCTCGCCGCGTCGCCCACCATCGCGAATGATGCTTTCCAATTCGGCTTCGCTCGTCTCTCCGACCTTCATGTGCACGCCGTCATAGGTGAGCACATCCAGTTCGAGTACGTTCTCGTCGGTCTTGCCGGCCATCAACGCGTGCACGCCACAGGAGTTGTTGCCGATCATTCCTCCCAATGTGCAATGTGTATGCGTTGCTGGATCAGGACCAAATGTCAGGCTGTATTTCTCGGCCGCGGAGCGCAGTTTGTCGAGAACAATGCCCGGTTGTACGCGGGCATACTTCTCGCGATGGTTCAGCTCGAGAATCTCGTTGCAGTACTTGGAAAAATCAAGGATGACGGCGAAGTTGCAGCACTGACCGCAAAGACTGGTGCCGCCGCCTCGCGAGAGCACAGGCGCCCGATGCATCCGACAGAGCCGCATGGTCGCAATTGCATCTTCGACATCTCGCGGAATAACGATCCCAATCGGAATCTGGCGGTAGTTCGATCCGTCGGTGGCGTAGAGTGCACGATCTCCATCGCTGAAGCGAACCTCTCCTTTGATGACGTCACGGAGCGCCTGCTCCAATTCGCGCGATTCGCGAAAAGGCTTGTGTTTCGAAGGATGATGCGAGCTAGGCGGCAGAGTTGAAGGATCGTGATCCCGCGGAGTGAGCGCAACAAGTTTGGCCATAACTTTAGTTCGATTACCGAGCTTCGTTCGCAGTTTTCCCTAAGAGGCAACAAGAAGCCCGACACCATATCCGAAAAACAACAAAGGCAGCCAACGTTGGCTGCCTTTGTCGAACAAGCAACAGGACCTTCAGCGGTGAGCCACAGGTCTTTTCTTAGCAGTCGTGCCGCGCTTCGCCGGTGCTGCCGGCTTTTTGACAGCGCCTTTAGCTCCTTCAGTCAGCGTCAGCATTACGCCGCCACCAGTATTCGGCAGGCAGCCGGCGGGCTGACTTTGGGGTTGGCTGGAAGTTCCAGTTTGCTGTCCGGCCGCGCCCTGGCCAGCTGCAGGTGGAAGCGGCGTGTAGCTGGTGGCTTTGCCTACCCACTTACCGCTAAGCATTGTGCCCGGTTGCGGGACCTGTGCAGCCGGCAATGGCGTAGCCATTCGCAGCGTGACGTCAGCCTTGTTCTCCTGGATGTCGTCGTCGGTGGTTGCTAGCTTAAGTTCCTCCGGCGTCGCGCCGATGACCTTCGCCGGATGCTCCTGGCTGCTGACCGGAATCCCCTTGCCGTTAAGGAACGTCCAAACCTGCTGGGCATCCTTCTCGTTGCCGGAGCCGAGCACAAAAAGCCAGTCGCCATATGCCATCTGCGACACGTCGGGATTCTGTTTCATGATCGTGTCGGCAAACTCGCACGGAGTGGGCGGCGGCGGAGCCTGTGCGATTGTGAAACCCGGAGGAGGAGTTGGCGAATTCTGCGCCTGTTGTTTTACCTGATCCCATCCATCGGCGCTGCCGTGGTACTTCTTGTAGTAATACAAAGCAAACTTCTCGATCTGCTGCTGAGCAGCCGGATTTCCCTGCGCGAGATCGACCGCGCGCGCTGCATAGAAGAGACCGTTCAAATAGTCGGGGGGGTTCGCCTGGAGATACGCCGTGGCTAACGGATACACATCCTGAAGATTGTTGGCATTTGCCGGATCAGATACCGATGCCGAGAGCGCCTTCTGCGCGGTTTGATAATCCTTGCTTTGTAGCGCTGCCATGCCGATGGCGCCGTTAAAGATCACCTTGACGCCGTCCTGCAGCTTCTTGAAGTCCGCATCCGACACGCCGGCGGGATGAGGCATGGAGTCGGCTGCCTGCAGTCCGCGCTGAGCGTACTGCGCCGCCTGACTGCATGCTGACTGCTGCTGCCCGCATTGCGCACGAGTAAGGTAGGTAAGCAAAGCCAACGCACGAACGTTGTTAGGATTTACCTGCAACAGGCGATTAGCGGCATCCGTAGTCTTGGTAACGTTGTTGGCCGCCTGATACGACGCCATTAACTGTTCGAGCGTTTCTTCTTTCACCACCGTGTTCGGATACTGCTGCAGAAAAGCCTCGAGTGACTGTGCTTTGGCGTTCGGATCGTTGTTACTAATCGCGCTCATATAAGCGTTGTATTCCGCAGGATCCTTGATCGTCTTTTGCTGCGGTTGAGCGCCGGCCTGTTGACCGGAAGGGGTTTGCCCGGGCTGGGCATTCTGCTGGGGTTGAGCGCCGGCCTGCTGGCCGGAAGCGGTCTGCCCGGGCTGGGCACTCTGGGAGTCCTGCGCATAGCCACAAACGGCAAATGCCAGCAGAGACGTCACGAGCAACTTCTTCATTCAAGGCTCCTTCATTAGCTGTCCGCCAGAGCACTGAAGTGGCGGATCGGCGTCACTCGGCACGAAAGTTTTTGATCTCTGAACCACAACCCGGCTTATGCAAGGCGCAGCTTGTTCTTGCGTGGCATTTTCACAGATGCAGCGCAGTCAGACTCCACCGTTGTGATATTGACACCGCAACTTTTTTGAAGTTCCCGGTTTGTTCGTGGCCGCTTTCTGCGCGGAAATTCTTCGTGAAATCCAGCTCTTGCTTCTCAGGAAAGCGTCTCTCCATGCTGCATGGCAACAACCTTCGCGCCACTACCTTCAATCAGCTTCTCCAGCTGCTGCGGTCGACCCGTGAGAACCGGAAACGTATCGAAATGCATGGGGATGACGAACTTCGGCTTTAGCAGTTTGCAGGCGTAAGCAGCCTCGCGCGGAGACATGGTGAAAAGGTCTCCGATCGGCAGCATCACGAGTTCTGGCGCATAGAGTTCGCGGATGATTTGCATGTCGCCGAACACGTTGGTGTCGCCCGCGTGATAGAACTTGAGGCCGCCTTCCAACTCAATCACATACCCGCAGGGCTCGCCGCCGTAAATGATCTCACCGGCATCCTCAATGCCACAGGAGTGGTCGGCATGCACCATGGTGACCCGAACACCCTCTACCGTCTGTGAGCCACCTTTATTCATCGGCTGAATCTGCTTGGCGCCTTTTTTTTGCAGCCACAGACAGAGTTCATACACTCCAACAATCTTGGGATTGTGCTTCTTCGTCAGCTCTACAGCGTCGCCGATGTGATCTCCGTGCCCATGAGTACAGAGCATCACGTCGATCTTCTTGAAGCTCTTCTTATTGTTGGGACAAGCAGGATTGTTCATCACCCAGGGATCAATCAGAATCGACTTGCCCGAGGCGGTTTCAATGTGGAATGTCGCATGTCCCAGCCATGTAATCTTGTTCCCTTTTAGGTCTATCAAGAGAATCTCCTTAACTGCCACCATCAGAATCCAACGCAACACCAAAAGCAAGAGCAACTGCTCACGCTGATAAATGCAGATTAACGGATCAACGGTGATTCTTCGGGATTTCGGTTATGATCTCCGGCCCTATGGTCGAGCAGGCTTTCAAACACACCGAACCAACGGAGAAACTCATCGGCATTTTCTTTGAGGTGTACAACGAGCTTGGCTCTGGCTTCCTTGAGGCCGTTTATGAAGAAGCGTATTGTGTGGTGCTGACTTCGCGAGGGATTCCATTTCAGCGGCAATGCTCGGTGAACGTACTCTTTCGTGGGATTAGCGTAGGCGAGTTCCGCGCTGACCTGCTGGTCGAGTCCTCCGTGATCGTAGAAATGAAAGCAGTTCAGAAGTTAGATCTGAGCCATGGGTTGTTGTTGCCTTAGCGTTTGGCCCGGTGCACAATACGCTTATGGCCGCTGCCACTATTCACGCCGGATTGGAAATTCTCTACACGCGAGATCAAATCTCCAAGCGCGTCGCCGAGATGGGAGAACAAATCTCGCGAGATTTCGTTGGACAGAAAGTTGTCCTGGTCGGTGTGCTGAAGGGAGCGACGATCTTTCTCGCCGATTTGGCTCGCTGCATCAGCCTGGATGCCACCTTTGATTTCCTCTCGACCTCCAGTTACGGCAAAGGCCATCAGCAAAGCGGCGAGGTGCGCCTCCTGAAAGACGTCGATCACTCAGTCGAGGGCCAGAACATCATTCTGGTGGAAGACATTCTCGATACCGGGCTGACCCTCAGTTATCTGCGGCGAGTGCTGAGCGCGCATCAGCCGAGAAGTCTGAAAATTGCCGCCCTGCTCGACAAACCTGCTCGCCGCATTCAGAAGATTGAAGGCGATTATATCGGCTTTACCATTCCAAACAAATTTGTGGTGGGCTACGGACTTGATTATGCCGAGCGCTATCGCAATTTGCCGGACATTTGCGTGATTCCGCCCTCCGCTCTGGGTGACGAGTGAGTTAGAATTACATTCGGTCATGCCTATCGAGATTTCGGAAGCGCCACAGATCGCGGTAGCTCCGGCGCAAGCAGATTGGCAACGCCTGGCTGCGATCATCGACCACACTCTTCTCAAGCCTGAATCCACAAGCACAGAAGTACAGCAGCTTTGCCGTGAGGCAGCGGAATATGGCTTCGCTTGCGTGATGCTGAATCCCACGTACCTGTCTTCAGCGGCTTCGATTTTGGGAGGAACCGGCATAAAAATCGGAGCCGTTGTCGGATTTCCCTTTGGCGCGAATACAACCGGCGTGAAGCGCCATGAAGCTCTCGACGCCATTCGTTTGGGAGCCCAGGAAATAGATATGGTGATGAACATCGGTGCGCTCAAGTCTGGCGATCGCACTCGCGTGCAAGCGGACATGCACGGCCTGGTGGAAGTTGCGCATGACAATGGCGCCATATTGAAAATCACAATCGAAACAGCACTGCTTTCCCTCGAAGAAAAGATTTTGGCGTGCCAGCTCGCAGTTGCAGCCGGGGCTGACTTCGTGAAGTCGAGCACGGGATTTTCGCATGCAGGAGCGCTTCCCGCCGATATCTCACTTATGCGCGGTGTGGTCGGCGACAAACTCGGGGTGAAGGCCTCGGGGGGAATTCGCACCTTAGAAGATGCGCACGGAATGATCGAGGCCGGCGCGAATCGAATTGGCACCAGCTCCGGTGTGGCAATTGTTGAATTCGCCCGCGCGAAATCCGACTAGACCTCGTCATCTGTTTCCGCTCGCCTCCTTTTCTGCGCGTTTCGCTGTATCGACGGCGACCTTACCTCAATCCACTGCTATCATTCGAATGCTGCACCATGAGTTCCACTCGCGCAAAATCTCCGGCACAACATGCACCAGCCGAGTCAACGATCCCGGCCGGCAGAAATGGTGCACCATTGCAGGAAACTGCTTTAAAGACGCCTAGCGCCGCAACGGTCACAGACGTCTCTCTGCGTCTGGAGAATTTCCTGATTGATGTTGCAGACACGCTCAACAGCACGCTGGAAACTGATAAGTTGCTGGGGCGCGTGGCTGAGCTCGTTCGTCAGGTCATCGACTATGAGATTTTTGCCATTCTGCTGCTGAACGAGCGCGCACAGGAATTGCGAATCAGGTTCCAAATTGGGCACACACCCGAAACGGAGCGCCTGAAGATCAAGGTGGGTGAGGGCATCACTGGAATGGCAGTTGAACGACGCAGTTCCGTTCTGGTCGACGATGTCCGCAAAGAACCGCGCTACATCAACGCCAACCCGCTGGTCCGCTCCGAACTCGCCGTGCCGCTCATTGCCAAGAAGCGTGTTATCGGTGTCATCGACATTCAGGCCAGCAAAGAGGCGTACTTTACTGCCGAGCACAACCGCATCCTTACGCTGGTTGCCTCGCGCATCGCGGCAGCAATCGAGAATGCCCGACTTTACACGCGGGTTGCGCGACAGGCACAGACGCTGACGGTCCTGAACGAAATCAGCCGCGAACTTACGTCGATTCTCAACGTCGATCAGTTATTCAAGCGCATCGGCGACCTGCTCACGCGGGTGATCGAATATCAGATGTTCTCCATTCTGCTGGTCGACACGGAACGCTCCGCGCTCGTACACCGGTTTTCGTTGCGCTATCAGGAGAACATCCACCTGAAGCACGACATTCCACTCGGACGTGGGCTGGTGGGGCACGCCGTCCAGGAGAAGACCGCTGTATTGGCCCCCGATGTGAGCAAGGATCCCCGCTACATCCAGCTCAATCCGGAAACGCGGTCGGAGCTGTGCGTTCCCCTCCTCTATAAGGAGAGTGCGATCGGTGTTCTCGATCTTGAAAGCACGCGCCGCAACTACTACAACGAGGATCACGTACGCACGCTCACCACGCTGGCCGGCCAGATCGCGATCGCGATCGAGAACGCGCGGCTGTATGAACGGATCGCGCGTGAAGAGCAGCGGCTTGAACGCGATCTCGCCATGGCTCGTGAAATTCAAGTGCGATTGCTTCCTCAAAGTCTGCCGAAGCTGAAGTCCGCCGATCTCGCCGCCAAGTTCGAACCCGCCCTGATGATCGGTGGCGACATGTTCGACTTTCTCGAATACAGCGGCGACCGTATTGCGTTCGTGCTTGGCGACGTAAGCGGCAAAGGAGCTCCTGCTGCTCTGTACGCAGCGCTGGTGAGCGGCCTTCTACGATCGACGGCCTCACTTGAGCCGCATCCAGCGCAGATGCTGTCTGCGATCAATCTGTCTCTAAACGAGCGTCGAATTGAAGCGCAATATGTAAGCCTCGCCTATGCGGTTTGGGACGACGATTCCCGCGCGATGACTGTCGCCAACTCCGGCCTCCCGCGTCCATTCCTTTGCAAGAACGGCACGATCAGCCGCATCGAGAGCACCGGACTCCCCCTCGGCCTGTTCGAAGAAGCGGACTACGACGAGGTAACAATCCATGCCGAGTCTGGTGACGTCTTCGTGTTAGTCAGCGATGGAATACTGGACGCCCTGGGTCCCTCCGGTGAACAGTTTGGCCCGAAACGGGTTGAGGAGGTCATTCAGCAGTGCTGCAGAATGCAGGCAAAAGAAATCGTGCAATCGATCTTCGATGCCGTGGATAAGCACCGCGGCACACGTGCAACCTTCGATGACGAGACGGTACTGGCGCTTAAAGTGAAATAAGACTCGCAGCATCCATTCCAACCTTGAAGATCCCACAACGCCCATTTCACTATCGCGATCACCGCAATAAAAGCGCAGCGGAGCTTTTCTGTGATGAGTCGTCACTTCTCGGTCTAGCGGAAAAATATAAGACGCCGCTCTATGTATATTCCGCAACGCATATCGTTGATCGATTCAAAGCGTTCACATCGGCATTCCGGCGCGTACCTCATACGGTCTGCTATTCGGTAAAGGCAAATTCCAACCTGGCAATTCTGAAGATGCTTGCCGGGATGAATGCGGGCTTCGATGTGGTCTCGGGAGGAGAGCTCGAGCGAGTGCTTCGCGCCGGGAAAAGCGCTGTGCGACGAGTGGTGTTCTCAGGAGTTGGAAAGACGCGCGACGAGATCGATTTCGCACTCAAGTGCGGAATTCTGATCTTCAATGACGAAAGCGAAAGTGAGCTGGCGCTTCTGGCAGAACGAGCGGCTTCGCTGAAAAAAAAGGCACGGATGGCGTTGCGCGTGAATCCAGACGTCTTTGCTGAGACGCATCCGTACATCTCGACGGGACTGCAGGAACACAAGTTCTCTGGTCCGGGAACTCCATGCTGGTGGACACGATATTCGTTATGTCGATGCAGGCGGCGGCCTGGGAATTTCCTATTCTCCCCAAACTGAATTCGATTTCCAGGCACGAGCCGCAGACTACGCTCGCGCGCTGTTGCAAGGACTTGAAGGCGTAAAGGTGCACATCCTGCTTGAACCGGGCAGAACTATCGTCGGACCAGCAGGCGCTCTGCTCACTCGCGTGCTTTACGTGAAGCAAAACGGCACAAAACGTTTTGTCGTGACCGATGCCGCTATGAACGACCTTTTGCGTCCATCGCTCTACAAAGCTCATCACGAAATTATTCCCGCGGTTCGGCACCCGAACCGTTCGACGGGCGTATTCGATGTCGTCGGTCCCATCTGCGAAACCGGCGACTTCTTTGCCCGCGATCGGGAGCTGCCGGAAGTAGCTGAAGGCGAGCTGCTGGCGATCCTCGACGCCGGAGCTTATGGCATGTCATTGAGCTCTAACTACAACACGCGATTGCGGCCAGGGGAGGTCTTGGTCAAGGGCAAGTCAGCAAAACTCATACGCAAGCGCGAAACAATTTCCGACCTGCTGAAGCCGGAGTTGTAAACACATTCCTCTTTTTGTGAAGTCCAGAACTCAAGGATCGGCGGCCGCCCTCGGCGGGGTGTTGTTGAGAAGCTCAACGGTCACAGTCTCTAATCTCCTGCATCTCGCACTCGCCGGCAAACGCCCGCGCGAGGGCGCGCGGCGGTCCTTTCTGATTTGCAGCTGCTCGCGTTCCGCTCCAACTCTCTCTTCCCTTCTTTCATCCAAGAAGACAACAGACAAGATTCAACAACACTGGCCGGCGCTGAAGCGCAGGAATCGTTGTTTGTTTCGGGAGGAGATCAGCAAATGAAGCAGCCCAAATGGGTACTTTCAACCATGATGCTTGCGGCGGTGAGCCTGCCAGCACAGAACTTTGGAGGTGCACGGCTCGTGCAGAGCGCACAGCCGGCAGCATCCCCGAGTCACTTTTACCTTGAGACCGCCACCAAGCGGACTGTGCCAAAGCGGCGCACTAAAAAGAAATCCGCCATGATCGTGGGCGGTTCGGCCTTAGGCGGAGCGGCAATCGGCGGACTCGCTGGCGGAAAGAAGGGCGCCGCGATCGGCGCGCTCGCCGGAGGTGGTGGCGGCTACGTGTACGACCGCAAGAGCCAAAAGAAGCCTGTAATTCCCAAATAGCTCACGCTCGCGCAAAAGAAAGGCCCAGTCCCCCGGACTGGGCCTGTTGTCCTGGTCCTCAGAATATCATCTTAGCCGCAAACTGAAGCTGCCGCGCTGAACCAGAGTCTCCATTCGGGAAGCGAGTCGAGTTGATTACCCCGAACGACGCCGAACCCGCCGCCGCAGTCCGGGTCGAATTGACGAAACCAAAGTTAGGATGATTGGCTAGGTCGAATGCTTCCGCCCGAAGCTCGAGCCGCAGGCGCTCGGTGATTCTGGTCGTCTTGGCTAACGACATATCCAAGTTCTTGAAATTGGGACCAGGCACCGAATTGCGTCGCATGTTCCCGAAGTGAAAGATAGTTGTCGTGGTCGCGCCGTTGGTGACAAGCACTGCAGGAATCGCATACGAAGTTCCCGCCGCACATGCGCCCTTGGTAGGATCGCATACTGAATTTGGCGCCAGCCACTGAATAAGGCCACTCTGTGACCCAGAAGTAATGATTTGATTGACGATTGTTACCGGTCCGATTTGGTCCGGCCTGTTGGTCGCGACGCCGGTAAACGTCGTAGACGAGACACCATTCAATAAGGAGATCGGGCTTCCCGATTGCAGGCTGAGAACGCCGCTTATGCGCCAGCCATCAACGAAGCGGTTTCCTTTAAATGGCAGTTCGTACAGACTGGTGAATACAAACCGATGCCTTGCATCGAAGTCTGACAGCCCATAATCCTGGCGCACGTTCAGACTGTTTTCGGCGACCGCCGATCCGGTCTGCGATGCATAGTCCAACGATTTTGACCACGTATAGTTTGCCGAGAACTGCAGGTTCCTGGCCAATCTTCGCGTTGCGGTAGCCCAGAGTGCGTTGTAGTTCGAATTACCGTTACTAACTCGAGCCGTCATGCTCGTGCCCAGTGCCGCGCCGGGAAGAAGTGGGCTGTTGGCAGCAATCGTTGGAAACGGACGCGACTGCGCGCCAGTGGTCGTGTTGGTGTAGAAGGGCTGGTTCAGATTGATTTGTTGACGCAGGTGCGTTCCTTTCGACCCGAAATATCCAACCATGATCGCCGTCGAAGGCGTAATCTCCTGCTGGATATTGAGGTTGTAGGACTGCACGTACGCGTTCTTGAAATTTTGATCCACGGTGTTAACCGAGGCCCCGGCGGCTGCGGCGTCGGATGCCAGAGTCGCGAAACTTGTGAAAGGCTTGGCGGTACTTCCTGAGAAGCGTGACGGACTCACGAATGGCGGATTGCTCGCCGGATTTGTGATCGGAAGCGGCTGATCGACCGCCCAACCGTAGCCAGAGCGCAATACGGTTTTCCCATTATGAAACACATCCCAGGCAAAACCCAGTCTAGGCTCAAAGTTCTTGTTGTTCTGCTGGTAGAGCAATGGCAGGGCAGACGAGCCAACCTGAACTAGAGTGCCGTTCGGCAGGAACTCAGCCCAGCGGTTGTCCTTTTCAAAAGGGGTCATGTTCCACTCATAGCGCAGCCCAAGTTCGAGTGTGACATACGCGGCGACCTTGAGACTGTCCTGGGCGAAGAAATCAAGAGCCCGCTGAACAAAGTGCGGAGTCACATCTCCGACGCTGGTGTAGAGAAAGGCATTGCCGTTGATGAAGTCGGTGGTATTCGCGAATTGTACGAACCCGAGGTCATGCTGGAACGTGCCGTTGTCATTCACCTGCCGGCCTTCCCAACCGAATTTGAAAGTGTGCCGACTACGAAGATAAGTGACCGTGTCGCTGAGCACAGTCGTGAGATCCCCGCGTCCCTGCGGAAATCCAGAGACGCCGCCGAAATCCAATCCCCCTTGCTGAATGTTGATTTCAGGCAAGCCGACGGGTCCACTGCGCCCATCGTTGATCCCGAACTTGGTTGGATCGTCTTTGTTGATCGCGTCGAAGATGATATGGATCCGGTTGAAGCCTAGGCGCGCTTCATTGACGAGCGTTGGGTTGAAGACGTGGCTTTCGCTTACCGTTAGCAATTGTCGTTGGGCGGTACGCTGGTCGCCATAACCCGGAACCGTGCTGCCAGCATTGGCGTCGGTTGGTTCCGTCCGGACGTCTTTCTGTAATGCGTAATAACCGTGTACCCGGTCTTTCTCGCTCACGTTGTAGCTGATGTCACCGGTCCATTGATCGAGTTTCACCGGAGCCGATGCCGAGCCAATGAACTTCGAGCCAGACGAATCATTGGCTTGAGGAATCAGTGGAACCAGTTGCCGCACTGCCGCGCTAGGTGAAGCCAGAGCCGATGCCCGCTGAGCGGAAGTAAGAACCGTTTGGTTAATCGTAATTCCCTGCCGTTGCCGCAGTCCTTCATACGAACCATAGAAAAACAACTTGTTTTTGATGATGGGTCCACCCAGATCGCCACCGAAATCGTTGCGGATAAATTGCGATTGCGGCGCCCCGACTTTGTTGAAGAAGTTTCGCGCGTCGAAGTAATTGTTGCGCATGAAATCGAACGCCTCGCCGTGGAAGCTATTCGTTCCTGAGCGGGTCACCATATTCACGACCGCACCGGAGTTGCGCCCTGATTCTGCGCTGTAAGTCGAATTATCGACCTTGAATTCATCGAGCGTCGCAATAGAAGGTTGAAAGGTAATCTGGCCGTTAGTCATGTCGGCGAGGTTGATGCCGTTCACCAGGAAATTGACCGCATCTTCGCGCTGACCGGCGGTATTAAACGCGAGAGATCCTTGTCCGCGAATGGGCTGCGCCAAAAATCCGTTAGCAGGCGGAGTCACCGATCCTGGAACAAGGAATCCGAGATCGACAAAGTGGCGGCCATTCAATGGGATCTGCTGGACGTTCTTTGGATCCATGACCTGGCCGACGGTCATCGTCGTTGATTCAACAACCGGAATCTCACTCTCGACGGTCACTACTTCATTT
>QIBC01000122.1:0-11053 GCA_003225215.1 Acidobacteriota bacterium | reverse complement strand
CACAGCTCCGCTCGGATCGGCTACCTGGCCCTGCACCGTCGCCAATGTCTGGCCGAAGAGGCTGCCGGCAATAAGTAAAGCGAATCCAATAGCGATAAACCGCAGAATGCTGGGGAGCCTTTGCATGTACCGTCTCCTGTGTTGATGAATCTCTCGATTTCCACCGGGATGAGTTTCTTGGTCCAGAGAACCAACAGCACCCGCTTATTTGCAACCTCCCTACCAATCGTGAGTCGCGATAAGTTATTGATTGTGATGGACTAAGTTTCTGCTGTTGTTTAGAAATATTACAAACGGAACGCGCCTACAAAATTCAGAAGTCTCGGATTCCGATTTTGGGACCAAAATACAGAACGCGCTCACACCCTTCAAGATCCGTCCCTAAGGGCCTTCAGTTCCACCCAAAAGCTCGCGAATGCTAAGCTGCCTGACTATCTCATGAACTGGACTGAGCTTCTGGGTTTCATCACTGGAGCCATCTGTGTCTGGCTGCAGGTGAAGGAGAACGTCTGGAACTGGCCCGCAGGCATTGCCAACAACATCTTCTATGTCATCGTCTTCTGGCACTCCGGTTTGTACGCCGACTCCCTGCTGCAGTGGTTTTACATTTCGATCTCGATTTACGGCTGGTGGAACTGGCTGCATGGCGGGCTAGCGCATTCGCGGCTGAAAATAGACCGAACCTCGCACAGGGGCATGACCCTCTACATCGCGCTCAGCGCCCTGGGTACTATCCTCTTCCGAGAGCTCTTACGCCGGTACACCAATAGCACGGTACCATTGTGGGACGGACTCACAACCGCCATGAGTCTCACAGCTCAGTACATGCTCACTCGCAAGCTCATCGAGAATTGGTGGTGGTGGATTGCGGTCGACGTAATTTACATCGCGCTTTACATGTACAAGCGCCTGTATCTAACCAGTGTTCTTTACGCGATCTTTTTGGGCATGTGCATTATTGGTTTGCGCGAATGGCAGCGAAGGATGGTCCATCTCACGGCCTCCCGCGCTGACGAAGCCCCGGCATGATCAAACGTGTAGCCATCGTCGGAGCCGAATCCACGGGCAAGACTACTCTCGCTCAGGAACTGGCTGAGCATTTCAAGACTGTCTGGGTTCCCGAATATGGACGCGAGTATACCGAAGTCAGGGTCGGGCCTGAGGCTATCTTCGATTACAAGTGGAGCAACGAAGAATTCGTTCTTATCGCGCGCAAGCAGATCGCACTCGAAGATCAGCTCGCGAAAAGTGCGAATCGCATACTCATCTGCGATACGGACGTGCTCGCAACCTGCATCTGGCAGGAGCGTTACATGGGGGCCTGCTCCGAGGAGGTCACTCGGATATCTAACGAGCGTCGGTACGACCTCTACTTGCTCACCGATTGCGATATTCCCTTCACCCAAGATGGTCTGCGAGATGGCGAGCATCTGCGCCAATGGATGACAAACCGGTTTCGCGATGAACTGAAAGAACGACAAGTGCCGTGGGTGTTGATCTATGGCAGCCCACAGCAACGTCTGCGTATGGCCGTCGACGCCATTGAAAAGCTGCTGTGAAATGGCTTTTAGCAGATCGCCGGCGACGCTGTTGCGAGATCGAGAAGTTCTTCTACGGCTGAATTCTGGCCAGCTCTTTGCGGTAGAGATCGTTTTGCGGGAACTCGCGCGACAATCCGGCGAGCAGATCGCGTGCGGTACCCCGATCCTTATCACGCAACGCCGCAACCGCGAGCAGCAAGCGAGCGAAGGGAGCGAAGTAGTGTCCCTTCTCGGCTGTGAGCCGTAGCTTCTCGATTCCTTCGGTCTTGTCGGTTTGCGCGCCGCCGATGTGCAGAATCCAGCGAATCGGGGCGGGATTCAGGCTCAAGAGGTAGTTCTCTACCCCGATCGCAAGATAGGCGTCGTAGCACGAAGGATCCGCGGCCAGTAACCTCTCTGCAATCGTCCGCGAGCTCTTGGTGTAGCTCAGAGCGAGCAGGTTCTTCTTATCGATCATGGCGGTGTAGTCACTGCGCAAGCCATTGATCATGACCAGCGAAAACAAGGCGTGCTGGTCATTCGGCGATGAGGCAAGAATCTTGTTCGCGATTCGCTCCCCGTGCTGCAGCTCATTTTCGAATGAGACTTTTACTGACCTATCCGGCGAGAGCTTCGGACGTTTTTCGAATTTCTCATTCTGCGTGAAGAGATCGAATTCGAGAATCTTCAGCCGGTCGAACTCGGCGAACAGAAACGCAGCCGCGTTCGAGACCGGACCCATCGGATCGTCAGGATGCACCTGCTCCCATTGCGAAAACGTGTGGTGCGCTGCGGAAAAATCCAGGTTGTACATCTGCTGAAAGCCGGCATTCAAATCGACGACGGGAGCCGCATGCGCGGTAGTGCAGGTCGCTATGACGGCGAGAGTTACGAATAGCAGACACCAGTCGCTCAGCCAACCCACTGCGAGACAACGTAATTGTGCAAGGTTCTTCCTCAAAGGAGTGGCAGCTGAAAAGATGCTACAGGTGTGAACCGAGGAAGGAAAGTAAAGTTGTGTTACCTGGCAAGATACACAGGGAACAAACGCCCTGCCGCTCCAGCGCATTCGTGAGAGCTGCACTGGAGCGAGCCGGACGGTAGCACGTGCTAGCGAGGGATTGTGGGGTTCGTGGTCGAAGAACAGTTTGTCGAATTCGTACCAGTAGTGGAAGTGGTTCCTGTGGTCGTGGCCGGAGTAGCAGAGCTGCTGCTGGTCGTTCCTGGAACCGGAGTTGTTTGAGAGCAATTCGTAGTGCCGGCCGCCCCGGTGGCGCCAATACTCCCTGTTGTCGAATTAGTAGTTCCCGTCGTGCCCATACTTCCGGTAGACCCCGTTGTGCCCGTGGTTCCAGTAGAACCAACCGAGCTTCCGGTTGATCCCGCAGTTCCTGTGCTGCCCGAATTACCCGTTGTGCTCGGCAAGGCGCCTGCAGTTCCGGTTGTGCTGCTGGGACCGGTTGCCGTTCCAGTCGTTCCCACGGTGCCAGTAGCGCTCTGATTCGTGGAGGTCGAGCCGGTTCCGCTCTGGCCTGCCGTCGTTGTGCTATTGCTCGGATTCGTTGTAGTTGATTGTCCTGCGGTGGTCGCCGTCGCCGGACCGGCTGCCGTGCCTGTTGGGCCGGCTGCAGTACCCATCGAACCCGCTGCTGTGTTGTTCTGTGAGCCTAGAGTCGCTGCGTTGTTTGTTGTTGTGCTCGGACCGGTGCTGGTGCTGCTTCCGCCCATTGTCGATCCCGTAGATCCCGCTGTTTGCGCTCCTGCCCAGGCAAAAGCCGTGAGCAAAACCGGAGCCGCTAACCATGTTCGTTTCATTGATCACCCTCGAGTAATTTGGTGGAAATTCCGGGCATCGCTGCCCATTTCTGAAACTCAGTCAAGTTGAATGAATTGCTCTACTAGTTGGATTCGGGTCTTATCGGCTCTAGATGCTTGAAATCGAGCGTTGCCGACAGATCGGAGGCGGAAGCAATTCTGGGGTTTAGAGCTCCCCTCGCTATGCATTTGCTCGGCGTACTTGGCGCAATAAGGCGTTCTCGATCAGAGTATCCGCGCAGAGCGCAGCCACCCGCATTCTTCAACGACACGTAACGGGGTGAGACAAACACTGAGCTTCTCCTCTCATCTCACACAATCGTGCTTGCTTTCGGCTATTCAGGCTGGCGCTACCGGCGCGCAGCCCTGTTCGAGGTAGTACTTTGCGCGACCTTTTTGGTTGCACAAACAGGACCCACAGCTACGCCGGCGCAAACACCTCACACATCGCAACAAACGCAAGAGGTGCTGCCTTCCTATGAAGGGCAGAACGTCTCGTCCGCCGAACTCGCCGGACAACCCGACCTGGATACAGCTAGCCTGCTACCGCTGATCGCACTAAAGCCAAACCAGTCGTTCTCCCTGGCGAAAGCCAACGAGACCGTCGCGGCGTTAAAGCAGACAGGTCACTTCCACGATGTCCAGATCCAAATCCGCCCCGAGCCCGCTGGAGTCCGAGTCCTCTTTGTCCTTGAACCCGCTGTGTACTTCGGTGTCTACTCGTTCCCCGGAGCCGAGCAGACGTTCGCATACGCGCGCTTGCTACAGATTGCTGAATATCCCCCGCGCGGACCTTACACATCAGTCGATGTCGCTAATGCGCAAAAGGCGTTGGAACGATTTCTGCAGCGCGAAGGATATTTCCAGTCAGAGGTGAAAACGCGTGTCGTAACCGACAAGGTCCACGGCCTCGCGAACGTGTATTTCGACACCGCTCTGGGACGCAAAGCGAAATTTGGCACTGTCACGCTAGCCGGCGCAACTCCACAAGACACGGCCCTTCTTCAATCAAAAGTCCATTCTTTCAGGGCTCGCCTGCGGAACGCCGCGATTCGCAAGGGAAAGACCTATTCCCTCAAGACTCTACAAAACGCCACTAACTATCTGCAGAATTCGTTGATGAGCAAAGATCACCTCGACGCCAAGGTGAAGCTTATCTCCGCCAATTACGACGCCGGCACCAACCGCGCAAACATCACGTTCAACGTGCAGAGTGGGCCATTCATTCACGCGAAAGTTGAAGGCGCGCACGTGTGGAACTGGACAAAGAAAAAGTTGCTGCCTGTCTATCAGGAAGTTGGAGTCGATCCCGAAATCATCCAGGAAGGACGCAAGAACCTGGTCTCTCACTTCCAGTCGAAGGGTTTTTTTGACGCGAAAGTGAACGTCGCGACGCAAACCCAGCCGGACGGCGAAACCATCCTTTATCAAATCGTCAAGGGACCGCGGCACAAAGTAAAAGACGTTGACATCGCGGGCGACCAGACTCTGAAAGAAGATGACCTGCTGAAGCATGTGCCCGTGAAGAAGGCTCACATCTTTTCTCACGGGAGCTACAGCGACAACCTTGTCCATACCAGTGTCAAGAATCTTCAGCGCGTATACCAGGCCAACGGCTTCAGCGACGTTAAAGTCACGCCCGAAGTTCACAATGAAGCCGGCAATATCACGGTTACCTTCCGTGTGGTCGAAGGCGAGCGCGACGTCGTCGAAGCGATGCACATCGAAGGAAACAATACGCAGTCGCTTTCGGTGCTTGCTCCCACGGGACTGAATCTGGCAGCCGGCAAGCCCTACTCACAAACGCTGGCACAGGAAGATCGCAACACCATCATGTCGAATTACCTGAAGCTGGGGTATCTCAATGCCAGCTTCCGTCAAACTGCCAAGCCAGTGGATAAGGACAAGCACCATCTGGAGGTGACCTACCTCATCGAAGAAGGCCCGCAGGTCATGACCGCAAGGGTAGTAACCCTAGGCCGCGGGGAAACCCAGCAATCGCTTATAAGTCGCGTCGCTCCGGTTCATGTGGAAGGGCCTCTGCGAGAAGACGACATGCTGGCGAATGAAACCCAGCTTTATAACCTGGGTGTCTTCGATTGGGCCGAGATTGATCCCCGCCGCCGCATCACCACGCAATCCCAGGAAGACGTGCTGGTTAAGGTCCACGAAGCCAAGAAGAACGACCTTACCTATGGATTCGGCTTTGACGTGATCAATCGGGGTGGCAGCGTGCCCAGCGGGACGGTAGCCGTTCCCGGTCTTCCCGTTGTGGGACTCAGCAGGAATTTCAAGACGAGTCAAAAGACTTTTTATGGGCCGCGAGCCCTGATCGAATACACGCGTAAAGATCTTTGGGGCAAAGCTGAAACTCTGAGCTTCACGGCTCTAGGAGCACGCCTCGACCAGCGTGGCCAGATCGCGTTCACCAACCCTTACTTTTTCGGAACGAATTGGGCATCCAGCCTCAATATTGGCGGGGAGCATGACGCGCAAAATCCGATCTTCACCTCGCTCATCGGGCAGTTCGGTTATCAGCTGCAGCGGCCGTTGAATCAAGACAAGACGATGAACATGTTTCTGCGATACAACTACTCGCAAACCGGCCTGACGAACCTCTTACTTCCCGAATTGGTACCTAAATCGGACCAGCATGTGCGTTTGTCCACCCTCTCGGCGACATTCGTGCGCGACACGCGCGATTTTCAACTCGACGCGCACAAAGGCATCTACGAAACCTGGGAAGCGGACTTCAATCCGTCGGCGATCGGATCGAATTTCAACTTTGGAAGGTTCCTGGCGCAAACCGCGTACTACAAATCGATCACGCCGAAGAAAATCATTTGGGCAAACAGCGTTCGTATGGGCTTTGCCGAAGCTTTTAGCGGACACGTCCCGTTGAGTCAGGAGTTCTTCACCGGCGGCGCCAATACTTTACGTGGATTCCCGCTGAATGGAGCCGGACCGCAACGTCTGGTACACACTTGCCCCAATGGCGATACCACAAACTGTCCCGATGTAATCACAGCACCCGTGGGCGGCAACCAATTGTTTTTGGTGAATTCCGAGTTCCGTATTCCTGTACCTCTGAAGCAAGGGCTAGGCATCGTGCCCTTCTACGACGGTGGCAACGTCTTCCGAACTATCGGATTCCACGGCCAGTACACAAACACGGTAGGCCTTGGATTCCGCTATGCCACGCCTGTAGGACCGATCCGCTTGGACTTCGGTTACAACTTGAATGCTCCTCCAGGAGTCCAATCATGGCAGTACTTCATTACGATCGGACAGGCATTCTGACCGGAGTCTAAGACCTTGAGCGCAGCGCCGAATTTACCTCCTTATTACCACGAGCCGCCTGGGAAGCCAGAACTAGTCGAGCATGGGCCGCGCAGGCGGTCGAAGAGAGTTGCTGCCTGGATAGCCGGCATTTTCCTGTTTCTCGTTATCGCCGCGGTACTCACGGTTTACGTGCTCCTGCACAGCCGCTCTATTCATCAGTACGTCCTGCGAACAGCGCAAGAGAAGATCACTGCCGCACTGGGCTCTCAAGTCCGAGTGCGTGACTACGCGCTGCACTTCAACGGTATCTCTCCCAGCCTCGATCTCTACGGCGTTGTGATTAACGGTGCGAATCCCTACCCGACTCCGCCGTTACTGACTATCGATCATCTCCACGCGGGAATCCGCGTCGTCTCGATTGTCAGCAAAACTTGGTACATGGACGACGTGACCCTAAATCATCCAGTGGTCCGCCTGTTCATTGACACACATGGCACCGACAATTTGCCACAGACCAAGAGCAGCGGGCAGAAGAGCAACACCAGCATCTTTGATTTAGGCGTGCGTCATGCCCTCCTCGACAACGGAGAGGTCTACTACAACAACCGCAAGAGCGCGATGAGCGCCGACTTGCACGACCTGAATTTTCAGTCGGCGTTCGATGCCTCGCAGAAGAAATACTCAGGCACGCTGAGTTACAAAGATGGACACCTGAACCTCGAGAATTTCAATCCCATACCGCACGATCTGAGCACCCAGTTCGATGTGACCCCGCAGCAGTTCAAGTTGAACAATGCAACTCTGCACAGCGGCAACTCGCACTTCATTCTCAATGCCACGCTCACCGACTTCGTTCACCCGCACCTAAACGCTACATACCAGGCATTGCTCGATGCCGGACAGATCCGAAAAACCCTGAAGAACGCTTCCCTGCCGATCGGTCTTTTACAGGCCGATGGATCGCTGGAATATCAGGCCAAGCCGGACACCCCAATGCTCGCACTCATCGTAGTGGATGGTGGGCTGACCAGCCGCGAACTTCAGTTAGTAGCGCCCACGCTACGGACCAACATCCGCGACATTGGAGCGCGCTACACCGTGCGTCAGGGCAATCTCGAAGTGAAGAACATGCGCGCCGGCCTTCTAGGCGGCGAACTCAGCGGCAACCTGAAGGTGCACGACCTGGTTGGCAAGTCACAGTCGCATCTGGTAGCTAACCTTCGTGGAGTGAATGTCGCCGACCTCAAGGCCATGATGAACTCGCCGGCTCTTAAGCAAATCGCGCTGAACGGCAGGGTCAACGCCGACGCGGATGCCACATGGGGACGCACCTTCGACAATCTGGCGGCGAAAACGAATGCGACCGTAAGAGCTACGATTGGATCGACTGCCGGGAATGCAGCACCAGTTCCACTCGACGGAGTGATTCATGCCGGCTACGCCAACAGCACGAAATCAATCGCCGTAGCAGACAGCTACCTTCGTCTGCCGCAGACTTCGCTGAATCTGAATGGAACTGTGAGCGATCGCTCCGCGTTGCAGGTGCATCTGCAATCCAACGATCTGCGCGAACTCGAAAACATCGCCGACGAGTTCCGTGCTCCGGGATCGCAACCATTCGGTCTTGGCGGCACCGCCAGCTTCAACGGAACCGTGCGGGGATCGATGACCGCGCCACACCTGAATGGGGCATTGAACACCAACAATCTGACCGTTCACGGCACGCAGTGGAAGCTTCTGCGAACCAATGTGGACGCCAGTCCGAGCTTAGCGAGTTTGAGCAATGGAGAACTCGATCCCGCAGATCGAGGACGCATTACCTTCAACCTGAGTGCAGGACTTCACAACTGGGCATTCTCGAATACGAGTCCGATGCAGGTTGATCTCAACGCCAACAACCTCAATGTTGGCGAACTAGCGAAAGCCGGCGGTGTGACCACGCCCATTAAGGGAACGCTGGCGGCGAACGTCGCGGTGCACGGCACCGAATTGAATCCGATTGGGCAAGGAACGCTTAGTCTGACGAACGCTCAGGTCGCCGTTGAGCCAGTCAATTCGTTAAACGTCAACTTCAACGGTACGGGTGAGATAGTCAACGCGAAGCTCGCGGCCCGCATTCCTGCGGGAGCCGCAAACGGAAACCTTGTTTACTACCCAAAAACTCAGGCCTACGATCTACAGCTCCAAGCGCCGGGGATTCAACTTGCACAATTACAAACGGTGAAGCAGCGCGGAATGGATCTGTCAGGGGTCTTGAGCCTCATCGCCAATGGACACGGAACGGTTCAGAATCCCCAGCTCGCCGCTTCCCTGCAGATTCCCAAACTGGTCATCGATAAGCAGACGGTGAACGGAATCGCCTTAAACGCCAACGTCGCCAACCATGTGGGAAACTTCGACCTGAACTCCCAAGTGCTGAATACGTCGATTCGCAGCCATGGAAAAGTGAACCTCACGGGCAATTACGACACCGACGCCACGCTCGATACCCAGACGATTCCACTAGGAACAATCGTCGCTGCCTATGCTCCGGCACAGGCTGGAAAACTATCTGGACAAACGGAGCTTCATGCCACGCTACGCGGGCCGCTGAAAGACAAGAACCGTATCGAGGCGCATGCCCAGATTCCGATACTCAACGTGAACTACACCAACACGGTTCAGATTGCGGCGGTCAGTCCGATTCATATCGACATGGTGAATGGAGTGCTCTCCCTGCAGCGTGCGCAGCTGCGTGGGACAGATACAGATCTTGCATTTCAAGCTCGGGTGCCGATGAACGATCCGAATGCACCCGTGTCACTGCTCGCGCTCGGCACCGTCGATCTCAAGTTAATCCAGCTCTTCGATCCCGACGTGGTCACGTCCGGACAGCTCAAGCTGAACATCAACTCCTACGGAAACCGCGCAACCCCTGAAGTTCAAGGACAAGTTCAGGTTATCGATGCCGGCTTCGCCAGCGGCGACCTTCCCCTTGGGCTGCAGCATGGCAACGGCGTGCTCACCCTTACAAAAGACCGGCTGAACATTACCAGCTTCAAAGGAACAGTGGGCGGTGGAGAAGTTACCGCGAGCGGTGGCGTCGTCTATCGTCCGGCGCTCAATTTCAACCTGGCGCTCGCAGGACGCGGCATTCGCTTGCTGTATCCCGATGGAGTTCGTACGGGCTTGGGAATGAATCTCGCGTTGACTGGCAATCTGGATTCATCGCTGCTGAACGGGCAGGTGCGCGTAAATCAGCTCTCCTTTGCTCCCGACTTCGATCTCATGACCTTCATCGGCCAGTTCTCCGGCGATACCGTGCCGGCCCCATCGCAGGGCTTTGCCGATAACGTAAAACTCGATCTAACTGTCGCAGCCACAAATGGCATTAACCTGACCAGCCGTACGTTGAGCCTTGATGGCACGGCCAATCTCGAGGTCCGCGGTACCGCGGCGGATCCTGTGATTCTTGGCCGCGTGAACCTCTCCGGCGGCGATCTCATCTTTCAGGGGAACCGCTACATTCTCGAAAGCGGCACGATCGATTTCGTAAACCCCTACCAGACCAGGCCGGTGGTGAACGCGGCGGTGAGCACTACCATTCAGGAATACAACATCATGATGCGCTTCGATGGTCCGGCTGATCGTCTGCACACGTCCTACACATCGGTTCCCTCGCTGCCCCCGTCGGACATCATCAATCTTATCGTCCGCGGAAAGACGACGGAGGCCCAGGACGCGAGTGCATCGCAGCCCGGAAGTATGGGAGCAGAGTCGCTGGTGGCCTCACAAGTAAGCAGCCAGGTCACAAGCCGGTTGGAGAAGGTAGCGGGAATCTCCCAGCTCTCCATTGATCCCGAATTGGGCAACAACCAGCAGAATCCAGGCGCGCGAGTTGCCATTCAACAACGCGTCACCGGCAACCTATTCGCCACCTTCGCGACAGACGTAACCCAGACGCAGAACACGACTATCAAACTCGAGTACCACGTGAGCCCCCGCGTCTCCTTCAGCGGCACGCGCGACCAAAACGGCGGCTTTGGCTTCGATACGAAGATTCACAAGAGCTGGTAGCAGCAGGCCGCGCACCTTCGCCGTGCTGTGTCGCCAGCTCCGTCGGAAAACATTTCTTCCCTGCCCACTTAAAGTCGAGAGCTAAGACGCCTCGTGGTCCCGCCGATCCTCAAGCGGCGACGTTGTGATCACGCGACTTTCATCCCGGTTTGGTATCCTTTTTCCGAGTTCCTGAATCAAAGCAACGGTAACTTCGGAGAAGCTGGATGAGGGTGAGAAGTATCGCGGCCCGGATTAGGGCCCTGCTGTTGTTGTCGTTCTCGGTATTCGTTGCCTCGTGTGGTGGTGGAGGGGGATCCTCAGGAGGTTCTCTGACCACCCCGTCGGGCGGCGGCATGCAGAGCATCGTAATCACGGTCTCTCCTGCTACCGCAAGTCTC
>QIBC01000010.1 GCA_003225215.1 Acidobacteriota bacterium | reverse complement strand
AGCCTGGTACATGTCCTGAGCCATTGGACGCGCATGGGGTGAGAGGGCCACGTATCGCAGCGCAGCAGGGTCAGCCTTCACCCAGGACCACATCCCAATTGAGGTAAGCGTTCCTGCCAGCAGACCCCAGAAGCCGGCGGTGCGCGTGGCCCGCTTCCACAACATTCCCAACACCACGGTCCCAAACAGCGGCGCGATAAAGAAACTGAAGATGGCCTGTACGTAGTCCATGATGCTGGCGAACTGCATCACGAAATAGGCTGTGCCGACCGAGATCAAGACTCCCACTACTGTGCACCATCGTCCCATGTTCACGTAATGGTGATCGCTGGCGTTCTTGTTGATCAGCGCCCGATAGATGTCATAGGTCCACACCGTCGTGAACGCGCTCACGTTGCCCGCCATTCCCGACATGAAACCGGCGATTAATGCAGTTATTCCCAGTCCAAGCAGACCGGGTCCACAGTAGCGGGCCAGCATCAGCGGCAAAACCTCGTTGTAGCTATGGCCACCAATAGCTGCCGCCTCGTTCTGTCCCACTAACTTGATTGGCAACAAAGCCAGGGCGAGCAGGCCGGGCAAAATCACGATGAACGGAACCATCATCTTGAAAGCCGCGCCGATAATGGGCGCCATTTTGGCCGCACGCAGATCCTTGGCAGTGAGGACACGCTGCACTACTAGAAAGTCAGTAGTCCAGTAGCCAAACGAAATGATTGCACCTAACCCGAAGACAATTCCCGTCCAGTGAATGCCCATCGGATTGCCGGTGAATGTTCCCAGGGTGCCCCACAAGTGGGTATATTATGGCAACTGTCAAAGAGGAAACCCAAATGCTGAAGTTGATGTTCCACCCGAGAATAATCTTGAGGACCAGCGCCATCGAATACATGTTGATTCCACTCATCAGCACCGTCATCAGCGCAAAGCTGATCGACGATAGTGCGCGGCTCCCTTCTCCAAACCGAAGCTTCAAATAGCCCGGCACAGAATGCGTTTTAGAAATGTAGTAGAAGGGCATCATCACTAGGGCGAGAAACAGCATTGCAGGGATTGCGCCGATCCAATACCAGTGAGCCGCGAGAATCCCATACTGGTAGGCCGCGGCGGCCCACCCCATCAGCTCCAGTGCGCCGAGATTCGCGGACAGGAATCCCAGGCCGGCGATCCAGGCGGTCATCTCGCGTCCGGCCATGAAAAAATCTTCGCCGGTATTGGCTCTCCGCCGCAGATATAGACCAATCGCCAACACCAAGACGAAGTAGAAGCCAATAATTACGCCGTCAACCGGCGACAGCCGCACTAATCTCGTGGGAGCGTACTGCGCCAACAGTGGAATCATTTATTTTTCTTCTTTTGTCTGGCCATAGTAGGCATGGTTTCCGTGTTTCCTGAAGTAATGCTTGTGGTGCAGCTTGCGGCCGACCGATTGCGCGTCGGGATTGATGGCAGTTGTGAAAAACGCCATTCGCGCGACTGCTTCCACAATTACTGCATTGTGTGCTGCTGACTTTGCGTCCGGCCCCCATGCAAAAGGACCGTGGTTTGCCACCAGAACGGCGGGGATCGATTCATAGTCAATGCCGCTGAATGTTCTGACGATCACTTGCCCCGTGTTTTCTTCGTAGTTGGTAGCAATTTCCGCATCCGTCATCGGTTGAGTCACTGGTACAGCGCCCTGAAAGTAGTCTGCGTGGGTAGTGCCGAAGCAGGGGATCGGCCTTCTCGCCTGCGCCCAGGAGGTCGCATACTCAGAGTGCGAGTGCGCTACGCCACCGATTCCTGGGAATGCGTTATAGAGAACTAGATGAGTTGGCAAATCCGATGAAGGACGTAGATCACCTTCGAGAATGTTTCCCTCCAGGTCAGTAGCTACTAGATCCCCGGGTTTCAGCCGATCGTAAGGCACTCCGCTGGGCTTGATGACTACTACCCCGTCTGCGCGCGATATGCCACTAACGTTGCCGAAGGTGTACAAGACCAGACCTTGGCGAACTAAATCTAAATTCGAGTCGAGAACCTCTTCCCGAAGTTTGGGGAAGTTCATCTGCCCCTTTCGCCTAGTGAACATTCCGGCGCACTAGGGTAATCGTTTACCAATAATCACGCAAACTAAGAAAAGTGGAAGGCCGGTGACACAGATTCCAAGACCATCGCTGGATCATGACTTACTATGCCGCGTTGTTGCTCGCTGGGGAGCCAGCGCCGTGGACTGCCGCAACACTAAGTTGGTATTCATCTGATAATCCGTTCTGCCACGTAGGGGCTCATCGCGCTCGACCTCATTCATTAACGCGTCAAATGCGATCTTCGCAAGCTCAGGCTGAGACATCTGCACAGTTGTGAGCGGCGGGATCATGAATTGGGCTAGTCGGATGTCATCAAACCCCACCACTGATAAATGTCGCGGAATCTCTAGATCGCGTTGATACGCCTCTCCCATAACTCCGATGGCGGTCATATCGTTGGAGCAAAGCACGGCAGTCGGCCGATTCCGCTTTCCCGCGATCTCGACGAGTGCCCGGATGCCACCCTCCACGGTGTGATCTCCTACTACGATCAGAGCGGGATCCAGTCCGATCTCTTCCATCGACTCTTCAAATGCCCGACGACGCGCGAGTGCGGACTTCAGATGTGGCGGTCCGCTCACAAAGGCTATCCGGGTGTGTCTCAGCGCGGCTAGATGTTGGACCGCCTGCCGAATACCGTTCTTGTAATTAATGCAGATGTTACTCACTCTCGGAAGGTTTGGACCCACATCCACAAACACAAGAGGAACTTTGCGAAAGTGAAGGTGCTCGATAAGTGAGTCTTCCATACCGAACGTGAGGATTGCGACGCCGTCAACCCGGCGCTCGATCATACGTCGTACCGAAAGCTCCATCCTCTTGGAATCGTAAACAGTGGAGGTGAGAAGGATTTCGTAATTGTTCTGGACAGCAAGATTCTCGAACGTTTGCACGATCTCAGGGAAGAAAGGATTGGTGATTTCCGAGACGATGAGTCCGAAGACACGGCTGCGACCGGAGACCAGAGAACGTGCTACGGAGTTCGGATAGTAGCCGAGCTCATCGACCACTTTCCATACGCGCTTGGCCAGTTGTGGATCGACTGTGGGAACGCGGTTGATGGTCCGCGATACGGTCGCAGTTGAAACCTTCGCTCGACTGGCGATTTCCCTGATGTCCATCAGCTGTGATCTGAGGCCTGCATGATAGCATTCGTGAGAATACGTTTCCCCAACAAAGCGATGACCGGCATAAATTCCGCACACGCCACTCGGGAAGGACGCGCTTGATCCCAAAGTGCACTCCGCATGCACGCACGCTCTCCTGTTCGATATGGATGGAGTTCTCATCGATTCCACGCCGCGTAGTGGAAGACGTGCCTGCAGGAATCCGGGCGGTAAAGGCGCTGGAGCACGCGTCATCGCATTTCGGACAACAGCTTCACTTGCGGAGCTGCAAAAAGTCGATCCCAATTGGATCATCGAAAACTGCAGCTCGATTGCTTTGCGTTCGGTGACTGGCAAGTTGCAAATGGAGTTGCGAGATTAATGCCTGCATCAGAATCGGATCTAACGTTCGCCTGGGGCCTTTCATGTCTCCTGATCATCTATCGCGTCGAAAGTTTATGACGGGCGCCGCTGCGGTGGCGAGTGCCGCGATGTTGCCGTCATCGGCCAGAGCGTTGTTCGCACAGGATCCTGTGATCGAATCCATCGATGCGGCCGGCGAGTCTACCAACCGCGAACGCGTGCCCTGGATAGCGCAACCCTTTCCCATGAAGCAAGTGCGCTTACTCGCCGGCCCATGTCAACAGATGCAGGAGAAGAATCGCCAGTATCTGCATTCATTGCCCAATAACAGGCTAGCGCACTCCTTCAAGACAACCGCAGGCCTGCCCTCCTCGGCAGAGCCACTCGGCGGCTGGGAGAAGCCAGATTGCGAGCTGCGGGGACACTTCAATGGCGGCCATTATCTATCTGCAGTCGCGCTGATGTATTCGAGCACCGGCGATGAAGACCTCAAGAAGAAAGGCGACGCATTGGTCGCGGAATTGGCGCGCTGCCAGGCGGCGAATAAGAATGGCTATCTCAGCGCCTTTCCTGAGGAGTTGTTCGATCGTTTGCGGGAGCGCGTCGCGGTGTGGGCGCCCTTCTACACTGTGCACAAAATCATGGCCGGTCTGCTCGACATGTACCTGCACACCGGCAATACGCAAGCTCTTGAGGTAGTCCAGAAGATGGCTGGCTGGGTCGAAATCTGGTCCGGTCCACTGAGTTATGACCACATGCAACGCGTGCTCGGAACCGAGTACGGCGGCATGGGAGAAGTACTGTGCAATTTGTATGCGGTCACCGGTAAACGGCAGTATCTCGCCATGGCACGGCGCTTCGACAAAAAAGTCTTCTTCGATCCGCTGGCAGCCCATCGTGATGAACTCAAGGGCTTACACGTAAACACGCATATCCCACAGGTGATCGCTGCTGCGCGTGCATTTGAGCTCACGCGCGATATCCTTTATCGCGAGATCGCTGAGTACTTCTGGGATGAAGTCGTCAGCGAGCGGTCTTACTGCACCGGCGGCACCAGCAATGGAGAAGGATGGAAGACCGATCCGGGCAAGCTTTCGACAGAACTTGGCCCGAGCACAACCGAGGATTGTTGCGCTTACAACATGTTGAAGCTGACGAGACATTTGTTCGGTTGGTCCCCACAAGCGCACTACATGGATTACTACGAGCGCGTTCTGTTGAATCACCGCCTGGGCACAATGGATCCCGAAACCGGAACGACCATGTACTATTACCCGATCGGCGTGAATCTCTGGAAGACATATGCCACGGCCACGGATTCGTTTTGGTGCTGCAATGGCACCGGAGTCGAGGAGTTCGCGAAACTAAATGACACGATCTACTTCCGTGATGACAACGCGATCTTCGTTAACCTCTACATTCCATCGCAGCTGGATTGGCCCCAGAAGAAGCTCAAGTTGCGGCAAGAGACTGATTACCGGCGTCAGCAAAGCACGAAACTGACGCTCACCGCAGAAGAGCCTTCACACGTTCTCATTCATTTGCGTATTCCATACTGGGGCCGGGGCGGGAGCGTGAAGGTAAACGGACATCCCTTATCCGCGTTCTCAAGCGCGAGCAGCTATCTCACACTGCGCGGACCTTGGCGTAGCGGTGACACGATCGAACTAGATCTGCCCATGGATCTACATTCAGCCCCGATGCCAGATGACGAGACCGTCCAGGCACCCATGTATGGCCCCTTCGTGCTGGCAGCTCGTCATCTGGAAGCTCCTCGGGATCGTTGGTATGGAGAGATGGGACCCTTTGATCGACATCCCAATTCTGGACCGATTCCCGCTCCGGACCTATCAGCCGCGGTCGGAAAAATGGAAGACGTCAAGAGCTGGGTCCAACCCGCGGATAGCTCATCGTTAACCTTCCGAGCGGCCGGAGCGCAGCAGACAACAACTTTGGTTCCCATCAACCAGATTGTGCACGAGCGGTATGACGTGTACTGGAAGATCAGGCCAGGCGGAGGGTAGCCCGACTCACGTTCGCACTCTCATCGAGTCTGGGAGTCAACCTTATATGAAGCGCAGGCTCGCATATTTGGCGGTCCAATGTCTCGCGATACTGGTAACCGTATCGGGCTATGCTCAGCAGTTCCCTGCTCCTCGAGTCTTTCATCTCACTGGCGATATTGCAGGCACACACGATCCAGCGATCATCAAACAAGGAGATACGTGGTACGTGTTCGCCACAGGGCGTGCACCGCAAGGACAACTGCCAATCCGCTGCTCGAAAGACCTGGAGCAGTGGAAGCTGTGCGGGCAGGTATTTGAATCAGTTCCGGATTGGATTCGCACGCAGAGTCCCGACACCAAAGACCTGTGGGCCCCAGATGTTTCGTATTTCAATGGCAAATATCACGTCTACTATGCCTTTTCCGCATTTGGGAAGAATACCTCGGGCATTGCGTTGGTGACCAACAAAACCTTGGATTCCTCCAGCACCGAGTACCATTGGCGCGACGAAGGACTTGTCCTTCGCTCACGCGCGGAAGATGATTTCAACGCCATTGATCCAAACGTTGTCTTTGACAGCTCTGGTCACGCATGGCTGAGCTTCGGAAGCTTTTGGACGGGCATCAAAATGCGCCGCATTGATCCCGGTACAGGCAAGCTCTCCGGTGAAGACACAGAGTTGTACTCCCTGGCCGGTCGCGAGCGGCCGCGGGATGCATCTCCGGGATCATCGAACCTCCCGCCCAATTGGCAGGCGATCGAAGCACCGTTCATCATTCGGCACGACGATTTCTACTACCTCTTTGTTTCGTTCGATCTCTGCTGTCGCGGTATCAAGAGCACTTACCGGACGATGGTCGGGCGCTCGAGAACGGTTACGGGGCCATATCAGGATGCAGGCGGAAAACCCATGATGCAAGGAGGCGCAACACCGCTGCTCGTGGGGAACGCTCGTTGGTTTGGGCCGGGTGGCGAATCCATACTTCAGGGGCCCGAGGGCGACATTATCGTCTTCCATGCCTACGACGGGAAAAGCGGTAGACCTGCTTTGCAAATCTCTCCCCTGGTTTGGTCCAATGGCTGGCCGCACGCTGCACTCGCAGATGATTCGGGCATGGAGTCGAAATGAAGATCATCCGCTCCATAATCTTGCTGTGTTGTCTTTCTCTAATCCTGGGCTTCCAGTCAAAGACTTCGGTAGAGACGACCGGGCCAGCGTCTGCAAATACATTCACGAATCCCCTGCTGCCGACCGGACCAGATCCATGGATCACCTACCGCGCCGGCTACTACTACTACATGAACACCACTGGCGAAAATCTGAGGGTATGGAAGACTCGCATTCCTGTCGATCTCAAGAACGCAGAGAAGAAGGTTGTATGGACGCCTCCTGCGACCGGGCCATATTCACACGAAATATGGGCTCCCGAAATCCACTTCCTTCAAAACAAGTGGTACATATATTTCGCAGCCGATGCAGGAAATAATCGGACGCATCGCATATGGGTGATTGAAAACTCCTCGCCTGATCCGATGCAGGGAGCATGGGTCATGAAGGGCAAGGTTGCCGATCCGTCCGACAAATGGGCAATCGATCCGTCGGTCTTCGAAGCTTCAGGAAAGATGTACCTTATCTGGTCGGGTTGGGACGGAGACGTGAATGGAACGCAGAATATCTACATTGCTAAACTGCGAAATCCTTGGACGGTCGAAGGAAATCGCCAGCGTCTTTCGACACCTGAGTATCCCTGGGAAAAAGTGGGCGATGTTGATCAAAAGAAGCAGCCTGATGATCCGCCCCACATTGACGTAAATGAAGGTCCGGAAATTCTTTCACACGACGACAAGGTCTTCCTCGTCTACTCCGCCAGCGCCTGTTGGACAGACCATTACGAGTTGGGGATGCTGACTGCCGCAGCGGGAAGTAATCTGATGGATCCGGCGTCGTGGAAAAAATCCGAAAGACCAGTCTTTCGTCAATCAGCCACCGCAAGTGTCTACGCGCCCGGACACAACAGTTTTTTCAAGTCGCCCGATGGGAAGCAGGACTGGATCCTCTACCATGCTAATTCCGCCCCAAATCAGGGATGCGGTGAACATCGCGCGCCCCGGGCGCAACCATTCTCTTGGAATGCTGATGGGACTCCCAGCTTCGGTGAGCCGGTTTCCCCTGGGAAACCGATTCCGAGCCCCTCCCGCAATCTTGAAGATTCGGAACGCCCTCCTATGGACTAAATTGGGAAACGATGGCGAATTTTTTAACAACAGCCGCAAAGTCTTGCTGTGATGCAAGAGGAATTAATCCGATGAAACTCTTGAGCTTGTTTCTTCTTCCCTTCATTCTGGCAACCGCACTTATCGGCCAACAGCAGCGTTGGCCGGAGTCACAGGCAAATGGCTGGTATGAGAAGCAACCCTGGCTGGTCGGCAGCAACTTTATTCCGGCTAGCGCTATCAACGAACTCGAAATGTGGGAGGCTGAGAGCTTTGATCCGGAAGAAATCGACAAGGAGCTCGGCTGGGCAGAACGTCTTGGCATGAATACCATGCGCGTCTTCCTCCATGACCTTCCATGGCAGCAGGACTCAAGTGGCTTCAAACAGCGCATGGACACTTTTCTCAACATAGCCTCGCGGCATCACATCCGGCCGATCTTCGTGTTGTTCGATTCGTGTTGGGACCCGTTTCCCAAGCTCGGTCCGCAGCATCCGCCAATACCCGGCGTACACAACTCGGGATGGCTGCAGAGCCCAGGAGCGATGGCTTTGCAAGACACCGCTCAGTATGCGCGACTGGAAGCATATGTGAAAGGTGTTGTAGGCGCGTTTGCAAACGATCCGCGCGTGCTTGCTTGGGACGTATGGAATGAGCCGGACAATATGAACCAGGGCAGTTATGGGAAACTTGAACCCAAGAACAAGGTCGATTTGGTTCTTTCACTCCTGCCGAAGGTGTTTGCCTGGGCTCGTGAAGCGCATGCATCTCAGCCGCTCACTAGTGGCGTCTGGTTCGGAGACTGGTCTTCACTAGACAAGCTCACTTCGATGCAACGGATTCAATTGACCGAATCCGACGTGATCTCGTTCCACAACTATTCCTGGCCAGAAGACTTTGAGCAGAAAATAAAGTGGCTGGAAACTTACGGTCGTCCGATTATTTGTACGGAATTCATGGCTCGACCGGTGGGCAGCACATTTGATACCGTATTGCCGATCGCAAAAAAGCACAAAGTGGCTGCGATCAACTGGGGTCTGGTGGCAGGGAAAACGCAGACGTATCTTCCTTGGGATTCATGGCAAAGGCCCTACGTAGTAGAGAAGCCGCCGGTTTGGTTTCATGAGGTTTTCTTGAGTGATGGCCGTCCTTATCGCGAAGCCGAGGCCAGGCTCATTCGCGAGTTGACCGCGTCGAACACATCCAGTCAGGGGCCATCAGCAGCGAATCCACACTAGAGCTGCAAAGCATCGTTATTTTGGTTGGGCAGAGTCGATCTCGGCAGGATCTACGAGACTCCAAAGCGTTCTCTGCTTCTCAAGTTCCTCGTGTTCAAGTTTGCTCGCTACTTCAAATTCCTGTTTTGAATCATCCAGTCTGCCCAGGCGTCCATAGACCAGACCGAGGTAATAGTGGCTTTCGCGGGAAGAAGGATCAGAAGCAATCGCTCGGCTTAAAAAATCTTTTGAGGTCTGGTAGCGTTTGCGCTGAAACTCCACCTCTCCCATTCCGAGCAAAGCTCCAGCGTTGCGCGGGTCGCGTTGCAGAGCATGATTAAACCGGTCGGCGGCGCTATCGAGATTCCTTTCGTCGAGATCCAGTTTTCCAAGTTGCACGTAGCTCTCGGTTTGCGCGGGCTGAAGCGCTACCGAACGCTCGAATTGGACCCGCGCCTCCTTCGTCTGCTCCAGGGATCGGAGTACTAGCCCAAGGCCATAGTGTCCGCTCGGATCATCGGGACGAAGGCGCGTATATTCCGAGAAGGAGTCTTTTGCATCCTGATACTTCCGCAGCCCGATGCGTGCGCGGCCCAGGGCATAGACAGCGTTGTGGTCGTCTCTTCGCACTTTCAACACGTCCTGAAACGCCTGCACCGCGTCAGAGAACAAGGACATACGCAGGGTCACCATTCCGAATTCATAAGCAGCGTCCGGATCCTGTGGATTCCTCTTGCGCGCCTTGATCAGGAAGGAGAGTGCCCTTTCCAGCTCACCCTGCGTGACTGCAGCGCTCGCCTGCTTTCGCCAGATGCTGACCAAAGCGAGAGATGCGTCCTGCCTTGTCGGATCAAGTTTGAGTGCCTCTTGTAATTCCTCCACTGCTGAATCAAGACGCCCGGTATCTGCATACAGCAACCCCAAACTGGCGTGTGCGCCGGCATACTCCGGTCGATGCTGAAGCGCCTCTTTAAACAGTCGTTCAGCATCTTGATTCCGATGCTGCTGAGTACGCACTATCCCCAGCAGGTTTAGCGCTCGAGACTCGGTGGGATTGACAGCGAGCACTGTTTGCAGCTCGCGCTCAGCTTGTTCCAAGTCACCGCGGACAATCAGCTCCGCCGCTGTCCGAAGCTGAGTTACGTCGTTTCGTGACGCAGGGGCTTGAGAAAAAGAATTCGGAGAGCAAAAAAAAAACGCAGTCAGTATGTACAGTACCCATCGCACGCGGACGGTAGTGAACCGATGATTATCTGGAAAATGCTTTTGGTTCTCGAAGCGCCTCACCATATCGTTAGCACCGCTCAACTGCGCATCATCTTGGAGACATCCCGGTGGCAGCGTCCAGTCCGGCACGCTTCGAATCGATGAGGCTCTGCGTAACCTTGAATTCTTTTTCGGCGAGCTGTTTGCTTCCCATGCGTTGATAGAGCCGCCCGAGCAAGTAATGCCCTGTGCTCTCGTCAGGCTGGAGGCGCACTGCCTCTTCGAGCTCTGGCTTTGCCTGCTGCAAGCGATTCAGGCTCAAGTAGGTCTTGCCAAGCTCCAAATGCACCCTTCCTGATTGGGGAGCAATTTCCGCAGCCCGCACGAGTATTGGCAACCCATCTTCAGACTTGTTCATCTTCGCCAACAACCTTCCGAGATTCAAATAGGGTTGGTCGTTGTGGACAGGCGAAGCGCCGTCGATCTCAGTGGCTTTGCGATACGCCGAGAGCGCTTGCCCCATCTGATTCTCTCCTTCGAAGGCAAGTCCTAGATTATCTAAAGCTTTTACGTGGGCCGGCTCAAGCCGCAGTACTTCCTCAAATGCGGCGATCGCGCCGTCGAACTTGTTCTGCTGATACAAGACGCGCCCTAATGCGTAGCGGGCATCTACGTTGTCCGGCTCCATTGCCAGGGCCTGTTCCAGATATCGAGTAGCGCTTACTGAATCATTGAGCAATACATAGTCAAGAGCGACGATCTTCAGATCGTCCGCCTTCGGCGCCTTAATCTGTGCGGCTTCACTCGACAACTTCAGAGACTCTTCTGGTTTGTTTTCACGAAAGCGAACGTAGGCGAGTAGATAGAGCGCATCGTCGGAATGCGGATGTGCTGAGCTATACCGCTGCAGGGCTTTGCCTCCGTCACTAAACTTGCCTGCATTTATCAAGGACTTGCCAACATATAAAAGAGCGTCGGTCTTGCCAGGCGATGTATCTTCCACCTGCTGGAAGGCGCTTGCAGCGTCTACCCAGTGTCGTTGTTCAAACAAAGTTTTAGCGCGATCAAAGCCGTTGGGCTGGGTGGCAGCAAGTAGCATGGTTGCCGCCAGAGACGCGACAGCAGTTGCGAAATGTTTGCCTACGATTGGCACGTCAACACATCGTTAGGTTACCGAAGGAGCTGCTTCCCTCACGCTTTGAATCTGGTCCGCGCTCACATTGCGCAAAACTTGTATGATCCCGCTTGGCCAGTAAACTTTGATTTCTTTCACTACTCTCTCCGTACCCAGCCCAAAGTGCGCTCGCACATCGCTCGAAGACTGGTAGCTGCCGGCTGTGCTCACCGTGGCGTATTGCTCCCCGGCTGAGGTCGAAACCTTCACTCGCGCTCCTATGCCATCGCGGTTGCTCTTTACGCCGATGAGTTTGATGGTGATCCAATGGTTTGTGGACGGAGTCTCATTCATGAGCACCCAGCCGGGACCATTCGCGGACGCCACGACTACGTCGATCTTGCCATCATTGTTTATGTCGCCGATTGCCATGCCCCTTCCTGCCCAGCGTTGTGAAAAAACTTCTCCGGATTCTGAAGAGACATCTACAAACTTCTTCCCGTGATCGCTACGTGCTAAGAGAGGCGGCTCACGATAGTGCAAATGGGGTTGATTCACTTCGATGGTGTCCATTACGTGTGACTGCGCGACAAATAGATCCTTCCAACCGTCATTATCATAGTCAAAGAAGCGAACACCCCAGCCAGAGTGCAATAGAGTGATAGCGCCGAGACCAGTGTTGTCGGTGGTGTAATCGAAGGTTCCATTCCCACCATTTGCAAACAGGGCATATCGTTGGTTGGCTAGATCGGTGATCACAACATCTGCCCAGCCATCATTGTTGTAGTCTTCGAAATCCACTCCCATTCCCGAAAACGTAGTGCCACTGGCATCGACCGCCACTCCAGAGACCATTCCAATCTCCTCGAAGGTCCCGTTCCCGTTATTGTGAAAAAGATATTGGGGGATCGCGTCATTCGCGATCATGATGTCAACCCAGCCATCATGATCGTAATCGGCAATCGCGATGCCAAGACCCTTGCCAGGCTTGTCGATCCTCGCTTTGTGCGAAACCTCGGTGAACTTGCCATTGCCGTCATTGTGATAAAGCAACGGCGAAACTGGTTTGAAGATATCGGGATGGCAATATGCTCGATAGCCTTCCCGGCGCTCACCACAAAAAATATCTGCAAAATCCCACTCCATGTAGCGTGCAACCACAAGATCAAGGAGCCCATCGTTGTCATAGTCAATCCAGGCGGCACTGGTTGACCAGCCCGAACCGGCAACTCCGGCTTTCGCGGTAATGTCGGTAAAGGTTCCATCGCCATTGTTGTGATAGAGAGCGTTGCCGCCAAAGCCGGCTACGAAGATATCCTCGTAACCATCGTTGTCGTAGTCCCCGACGGCTACACCAGTGGAGTAACCTGCTCCTGCTAAGCCCGCCTTCTCCGTTACGTCTTCGAAGGTTCCGTCAGGCTTTTGATGATAGAGGCGGTTCCAATACTTAGGACTGTCTTTTTGCGGAATCGCCGCTTTTGACATGGGATCATCGATGCGCGCGCCGTTGCTGAAAAAAATGTCGAGGCGTCCGTCATTGTCGTAATCGAACAACGCCACTCCCGAGCCCATGGTTTCAAGAAGATATTTCTTTGATGTCGAGGGGGATTCTTCTTTGAAATGGACGCCCAAACGCTCGGTGGCGTCTACAAACCTCCCAGCGCTTGTCTGAGAGATCTGCGGCTTCGAGACACCCGACGATGGCTTTTGCGAACGGCCGTGGATCGAAGCCGCAAGCAGTACTATGCCCAGGCCGATGATCCACCGTGGAATTGGTCGCATACGGATTTGCTGGCGAGCTACAGCGAGGCACACTCTGCCTTAACAACCAGCCATCGTACTAAGATAAGGCAAACCTGCAGCAGGTCGGCGCCGCCATGGAGGAGGCGCCTCGGCTTTTAAGACGTACTGCTAATATTCGACTTTCAGTTGCAATTGCAATACGCGTGGTCCCAGAACCACATTCGACGGATCGATTACGGCGAATCTATTCTTTGTAGGATCGGCATTGAAGTCATTCGCGTTCAAGTCCCCAGGCCTATTGAAGACGTGGCGATTGAAGGCATTGAGGGCCGTGGCTTGAAAGAGAATATCCTTGGATTCGGTAAACCGGAATCTCTTCAACAGGCTGAAGTCCTCGCTCGCAAACGTGTCCATTCGAACCGCTCCGGTAGTTCGTGCCATGTTGCCGAACGAATAGGAGGTACATCCCTGCGGAGTTACACAGGCGGCGTTCGGATCAGCAAATGCCGCCGGATTGAACAAAGGGAAACCCAACGTTGGATTGAAACTTCCACTCAGCTTCTGCTGACTGAAGAGCGGCTGGCCAGGAACTTGGTTGAAACGAATTCCACCAGCAAACGCGGGAATTCCGGTGGCGCAGCAGAACGAAAGAGGCTGACCACTTTGGTATCGTTGGACGCCGCTGATCGACCATCCACCGATTACTGCATCCTTCACTCCGCCTCCCGAAGCAAATTTCTTGCCCTTGCCAACCGGAAGCTCATAGATGTAGCTGACTACAAAGCTGTGAGGAACATCCTGGTTACTGATCGCTTTTTCACCTTTCAGGTTGAAAGGATTCTGAGCGCTTCCTCCGCCGTGCAAAGTAGCGAAAAACGGAAGCGCGCTATCTGCGTCGGTCAAGGTCTTGGACCAGGTGTAAGAAGCAAGCAGATTCAGCCCATTATGGAAACGCCGCTGCAGGGACGCTTGCAATGAGTTGTAGCTGGACATTCCGTAGTTTTCCAGGGTGCCGTCGGTGTTGAAGCCAAAGTACTGAGGAAAAGGCCGGAGCGCCTGGGCAACAGTCTGCCCTGTCGGGAAAGTCGGAAACGGCAGAGGAACCGCGGTCTGCGACCCGATTGGAGCCAACAGCTTGGATCCCAAAGCGAGATTCTTGGGATCGATAGAGTTCCGAAAATCGAAATTAGTGTGCAGATTGGTAGAGTGCTGGCCAACATACCCGATATCCATGATCAGGTCGGAAGCAAGCTCATGCTGTATCTCCAAACTCCAGTTGTTGATCATCGGAGGCCGCCCGAAAGCAGGATCAAGATACTGCGGTCCAGTGAAATTCAACTGCGTAGGATCAAGGTTTGGCGGAGGCGTGAATGCAGGAAATCCGGAGTCGAGGCTGAAGGCGGGACTGAAGCCGTTGCCTCCGGAAAAGGAAGGATTAGCCTGAAATCCAGTTCGCTGAAATGCACCAAAGTCAGCGTACTGCAGAAACCCATACAAAATTCCAAATCCGCCTCGAATCACCGTCTTGTCATTGAATTTTGCCGGAGCCCAGGCAAAGCCGAGGCGCGGACCAAAATCCTTGTAATAGGTATTCGCCCACGTCTCGCTGGTGTTGCCGGTGCGGCCGGCGCCTTGGCCGGCAAATATGAGCGCACCCGGAATTCCGTTCGCCTTCGGATTCGGAGCAGTGAGACTGATATTCGAGGTGTTGCCATCCGACTCTCTGCGAGGTTCATCTACCTCCCACCGCAGACCATAGTTCAGTGTGAACGTCGGCGTGATCTTGTAGTTGTCCTGGAAGAAGAAAGCATAGTAACTCGAGAGCCAGCGCGCCTGATTTGCGTAGGCATTCAGATTCGCATTGTCTGGGAGGCCGAGTAGCAGGCTCGCGATCGGATCGCCGGTCTGGCCGTTCGTGCCAACCGTGCCGGCGGTCTGCGCACGCGCGAAGTTGTAGTTGCCGGAAGTTCCCGAAGCCGTGATCGGCGAGTATTGCTGATGATGGAGTTCCACGCCTAGCTTGAAATTATGCGCGCCTCTCGTCCAGGCCAGACTGTCGTGAATACGAAAGCCATTATCCACCGTCAAATTGATAACGCTGTCACCTAATGCTTGATAACCCGGGAGATTAATCGCGGGAAACGGGACATTGTTGGATCCAGTTGCGGCGGTGCCGTTAATGCCAAGTTTTTGAGCCCAATTACCGCCAAATCGCACTCCGGCGCCAATGTTTTTACTGTTCGTGCGGTTATAACCCAGGCTGAGATGATTCAACATCGTCGGCGTAAGCGTGTAGTCATAGCCGAAGCGAATGTAATGGGTGAAGAAATCTTGATTGCGGCCGCCCCCGGCAGCATTGTCGAAGGCAGGATTGGTCGAAAGGCGATCGTTGTCGCGAGAATTGTAGGTGAAATATGCGTGGCTCTTTGCGGTGAGATTCTGGTCGATACGAACGGTGGTTGTGGTATCCAAAATGGGAAAGCTAAAGGGGAAACTGAAATTCTGCGTAAGGTTATTGCTCTGCGTCGACGGATAAAACCCGATAAGGTTCTGGCCGACTTGTGAAAACCGGTTCTTAGGAATCACATTCCCAGGGAATGCGGTTCGGCACACGACCGAACCCACTGTCCGGGTTGTGGCTGGATCGAAGATTTGTCCTCGAAAGATGGTTGTGCCATCGCACGGGTTGGTGCCGAGAGGCGTAGTCGTATCCAGCAGCGCTGAAAAATCACCGTTACGCATCGCTTGCGTCGGCAGCGTTTCATTGGTGACCCCACCTTGATTGCGGCGGTACTGCTCCCATCCGAAGAAGAAAAAGGTCTTGTTTTTTCCGTTATAGAGTTTCGGGATCACCACCGGGCCACCCATGGTCAGGCCGTAATCGTTTTGCCGATCCAGGGGACGCTGAAAATTCCCGCGAGCCGCCGGAGTCGTCGTCTGTGAAAGACGGAGATTGTTGAACCACGTGTTCGCGTCTAAAGCTTCGTTGCGGAAGATGTCGTATACAACGCCATGGTAGGAGTTGGTTCCCGATTTGGTATTAAAGCTCTCGACGCCGCCGGTTGTGCGTCCCATTTCCGCCGGAACCGTCGAGCGAAACACCTTGAATTCGCCCAGAGAATCTACACCGGGAGCGGTTTCATCGAAGGAGGAACCATTTTCGGAACGCGATGTATCCACGCCATCCAGAAGGACCTCGGTACCATAGTTTTGACCGCCGGTTATCTTCGATTCAAATGTGCCGCCCGAGCCGCTGGAGGTGCCTGGACCAACTGCACCCGGGGTTAGAAAGACAAAGGCTTCCGGAGAGCGCATCGCCTGTACCACGCTGCCCAGGGCCAGCGGAAGTTCCAGCACTTGCTTCGTAGTCACTACAGTGCCCACATCCGACGACTCGGTTTGAATCGTGGGCACGTCTGCGACTACCGTTACCGTCTCACTGACGGCGCCGGTCTGAAGCTTGACATCGATGGCGCTAGTCGTGCCGACTTGCACCACAACATCCGTTAGACTCGCGGTCTTAAAACCGGTCGAGCTCACGGAGACGTTGTAAGTTCCGATTTTCAAATTTGGCAGCCGGTATGCGCCTGCACTAGTGGAAACGGTTTGATACTCGGTTCCAGTGGCCACTTCCGTAGCGATAATCTTGGCATTAGGGATCATGGCGCCGCTTTCATCTGCAACATTGCCGGCAATCGACCCCTGGTTCGACTGCCCGAATGCCGCAACAGGAAATACGGCTATCGCCAGAATGAGCATCCCGAAATGAATCGCTAGCGCACAGATCGAGACGATGTGATTCTTCTTTGACGGCATGTCAATCCCCCTTCGAAAATTCCACAAAGTGCACCTTCAGCAAGGTCTTGAGTTCCAAAAAAAACATTGTGAAAACGTTTACTCGCGACATCGGCAAATCGGTAGATCAGACGGTCCACGCTCGATCAGTTATCTAGCCGCCGGCTGGGCAGCTCGTTTCAGTTTGTCCTGAAGCTTCAGTTCCTCGTTCGCATCGGCCTGTTGCTTCAGGCGGAGAAAGGACTCGAGCGCCTGACGAGACTCCTCCAGGTGCTGTGCCCGGCGATACAACTGCGCCAGTTGGTAATACGACTGCCGCACGGTCTCGGTATCCGGTTGTTGAGACTGTTTGATAGCAAGCTTGAAATTGCCAATCGCAGCCTCGTTTTCTGCCAGCTGTGCTTGTGCGCGTCCGAGTTGGTAGTACGCTTCCGCAGAAGAGCCTGGGGATCTCTGTACAACTTGCTTCAGTAATTCTGCTGCTACCGCCGGCTTGGAGCGTTCGAGGCTTACGACGGCGAGCTTGTACATCGACGAGGTGCTTTGCGGGTCCACTTTCAACTCATTCTCAAATTCGGTTTCCGCTTGCTCCAATTGGTTCTGCTTCCAATAAATGTCCGCAAGTTGCTCGTGCAAGCCAGGTTCGTCTGGTTTGGACCTTATGGCCTCTGTACACTCCTTGATTGCGTCGTCAAGCCGGTCTGCCTCGGTGAACGATTGCGACAGTACCTGATGGACTCTCCAGGATTTCGGATCGACTTTGTACATCTGCTCATAGCTTTCCTTGGAAACCAGCATATGAGCCCGGCCGCGGTGATACAGAATATCCACGTTATCTGGATTCAGCTTGGCCGCCTTATCAAGGCTCACGACAGCCGAGGAGTTCTCGCCTCTTGCCAGCTGGACAACGCCTAACCACATGAGCACATCCGGATTGGATGGCGCAATTTCGAGTTCACGCTTCAGGGCTGTCTGCGCGTCGAGGTAGTCTTCATTGCGGTATTTCGCGATGCCCAGAAACAAATTCGCGCCACGAAGCCGGGGCTTGAGGTTCACGCTCTTTTGCAATGCCAGGATTGCCGCGTGGAAATCCCGCTGCTGAAGCCGGACCAGGCCCAAATTAAAATAGGCCTCGGCAAATCCGGGAGCGAGGACCGTAAGCTGAGAAAATCGTTCGGCCGCCTCGTCAAGACGGCCGTTGCGCAACGCTTCCGCGCCTTGGTTAAACGTTTTCTCAGTTTGCGCGCTCTGTCCGAGTAAGGCTACGCCGAAGAATAAAAGGGTGCAGAGAAGAATCGCCCGAACGCGAGATGGGTATCCCTCAAGAATCACGGGCTTGCAACACCGACGGGACTTTAGTTCTAGCGCCCGAAAGTTGTCAAGCGGTTTCCTTCCAGCCTAGGTAACCGTTTGCTTGAGTAAGTAATTGAAGAACTATCCCGAAGCCGCGAGGCTAGGCTGCAAATACGTTTCCCGCAGACGCCGGGATTGATCGCATTGGTCCCGAGCCTCACACCTTGTGTGGCATCAATACGCAGGTTGGCCCATAACAGAAAACCAGGGCTGGAAACTAATTATTTTGCTGGCGAACGCGCAGTTGGCCGGGACACTGCGTCATAGACACTTGGGACAATTCCCAGGTTCTCTTCAACAGCGTAATAGCGATCCACGGCGGATAGCTTGATGCGTTCGATTTTCCCACTAGGCCAGTGAATCTCCAGGGAAGCTACGGTTGTGGCTGTTCCGAGTCCGAAACGAACACGCTGATCGTTGGAAGAGGCATAGCTGCCGCCGCTCAGAACATCGCGGCGCTGTCGCATGCCGTTCGCGGTGAGATATACCGTTGCCCCGACGGCATCACGCGGGCTCTTGTTTCCTCCGATGAGCTTTAATCCGACCCAATGGTTCTGGTTGGCGTCCACGTTGCGCATCAGAACCGGAACCCCATCTAACTGGTTGACGATCACGTCAGTTCTTCCACGATTGAACAGATCGCCGAATGCGACGCCGCGCGCCGTCATCAGCGTAGCCAGCCCCGTTCCCTTTACGGGAGGAACCGTGATGAAAGTGCCTTTGATATTATGAAACAGCAAAGCACGCTGTGCGAAAGTTGTTCCCCAATCGGTCTTGTCTACTTCCGGATAAACGTGGCCATTGCCGACGAAGAGATCTAGCCAACCATCGTTGTCATAATCGAGGAAGCCGGTTCCCCAGCCGAGAAATGGAATCGTCACTTCGGCAATGCCCAACTGGTAACTGACGTCGCTGAAATTTCCACTACCTTCGTTGCGATAGAGCGGGTTGTAATCGTCGGAAAAGGCAGTGTTGTAGACGTCCAATAAGGCATTGTTGCGATAATCGCCGACGGCGATACCCATCGATGCCGTCTCATGCCCATTCTCATTCAGAGCGTATCCGGAGGCGTAACTCATGTCCTCGAAGCTGCCGTTTCCCTTATTGAGATAAAGGTAGTTAGGAGTCGAGTCGTTCGCTACTAGCAGGTCGAGTCTGCCATCGTTGTTTACGTCAGCGAACACTGCAGTAAGACCGTAATACGCGCTCACGTCGTTCACGCCGGCCTTTATGCTCACATCACTAAAGGTTCCATCGTGGTTATTGTGGAAAAGATGGTCGGGCTCCCCTTTCAAACCTCGAGGGCCGCACATTACGCTCACGCCGCGAAATTGGCAGGTGCGAAAGGCGACCTGTGAAGACCCGGGAACAGGCGGACGGTCAATGTCATAGTGCACATAGCCCGGTACGAAGAGGTCTAGCCAACCATCGCCGTCATAATCGCCAAAGGTGGGGCCAGTGGACCAATTGCCAAGCGTGACTCCCGCCTTCTCCGCAACGTCCGTAAACGTCCCATCGTGGTTGTTGTGGTAGAGGCGGTTTCTTCCAAAGTTGGTTACATATAAGTCAGGCCAACCGTCGTTATCGTAGTCGCCGACGGCAACGCCAAAGCCCCAACGATCGTTCGCCACACCTGCGCTTTCTGTTACATCGGTAAAAGTACCATCATGATTGTTGTGAAACAAGGCTGCGCGTGGCCCTTTAGCCTTGCCTCGCAGGGCATCGTAGGTTGAGCCATTTACCAGGTAAATATCCTGCCAGCCATCATTGTCGTAATCTAACAACGCCACGCCAGAACCTACAGTTTCCAGAATGAATTTCTTTTCGGGAGATCCCATCTGATGGCGCCAATGCGTTAACCCTGCAGCGGACGCAACGTCTTCGAACACAACCGTGCCCCGTTCTGCAAAACCTCCAGCAGTGATGGGGCGTTTCTCCGCATCCAGGACAGCGGAATGAGCGCCGGCAGTGGATGCTCCCTGACTCTGCGGGTTCTGAGTTGTTCCACTCGGTAGCTGACTGGTCTGGGGGTCGCCCGCCATCAGGCTGATGCCTCCTACCATCAGCACGCCGGCAACCTGGGCGCACATGATGATTCGGCATCTGTGGATAGTGATCATCTGCTTCCAAGAATCTCAGGCACGCACAATCAGAGTGGATTCCCTGCTCAAAAAAACAAAGGCATTGTGTCGAGTCGCTTCGAGTCAACAAGTTAAAGATAGCCTGCGCGAACCGACGATCGATTTAAGATGCAAGCGCTCATCGTCGTAAAAAGGCCACAATCCTTGCGGAGCTCAGACGTTGGACCAGACAGCGCAGATTGCGAGATGTCTGATATCCATCGAAACGAGTGATCTGCGGCTGCATGATAGCATTCGTGAGAATACGTTTGCTCGGATAGCATGATTTTGTCGGTCAGCGCCGCCTACGCAGTCGGCTTTTTCCCGGCGAGAACAAAGTTTCTGATAAGTAGACTGCATTGTGTCGGGCTCATCCGGGGCAAGTGCGCCAAAGAGGGAAAGTCGCGATGCTCGATCTCAGGCAACTTGAAGCGTGGTTCGTCACGGGAAGCCAGGATCTTTACGGCCAACAGACGCTGAACCAAGTGGCAGAACATTCGCGTGCGATTGCGCAGGGCTTGTCAGACTCGGCGGGAATGCCAATGAAGATTGTTTTCAAACCCGTCCTGACAACGCCGGACGCAATCTACCAGCTCTGCTTAGAAGCGAACAGCGCGAAAAACTGCATTGGCGTCGTTATGTGGATGCACACGTTCTCTCCTGCGAAGATGTGGATTGCAGGTTTAAAGGCGTTGCAAAAACCGTTTGTACATTTGCACACTCAATTCAATCGAGAACTCCCCTGGGCAACCATCGACATGGAGTTCATGAACTTGAACCAATCGGCTCACGGGGATCGCGAATTTGGCTACATCGCGAGCCGGATGCGTCTGAATCGAAAAGTCGTCGTCGGCTTTTGGCAGGACGAAAACATTCGCGAGGAACTTACGACCTGGCTGCGTGCGGCGAGTGCATGGCACGACGCGCAGATCCTTAAGATCGCGCGCTTCGGCGACAACATGCGCAAAGTCGCGGTAACCGAAGGCGACAAGGTCGAAGCTCAAATTCGCCTGGGCTATTCAGTGAACGGATACGGACTTGGCGACTTGGCGCAATGTCTTCGCCAAGTGAGCGACTCCGATGTGGATAAGCTCGCTGCAAATTATGACGACTCATATGCTGTCGCCGAACCGCTCCGCGCCGGCGGAGAGAAGCGTGCGGCCCTGCGAGAAGCAGCACGAATCGAATTGGGATTACGGTACTTTCTCGTGGACGGCGGTTTCAAGGCTTTCACGGATACATTCGAAGACCTGCATGGTCTAACGCAACTTCCCGGTATCGCCGTACAGCGGCTCATGGCCGATGGATACGGCTTTGGCGCCGAAGGAGACTGGAAGACGGCTGCGTTGGTTCGCGCTATGAAGGTGATGAGCGTTGGCCTGGAGGGTGGAACGTCATTCATGGAAGACTATACCTACGATCTGAAGGATGGCGGGAAAGTCTTGGGCGCCCACATGCTGGAAATCTGCCCATCGATTGCCGATGGCAAGCCCTCGTTGGAAATCCATCCTCTCGCGATCGGTGGCAAAGCCGATCCGGTTCGGCTGGTATTCGACGCACGCCGCGGACCTGCAATCAATGCTTCGGTAGTTGACGTCGGCGATCGCTTGCGCATGGTCGTGAATCAGGTCAATACCATTCTGCCGCAGCGGCCGCTGCCGAAGTTGCCAGTAGCAAGGGCCATCTGGATCCCTGAACCCAACCTCAACATTGCGGCTACCGCCTGGATTCTCGCCGGCGGAGCGCATCACACCGGCTTTAGCCAGGCTCTGACGGTACAGCATCTCGAGGATTTCGCCGGGATGGCGGGCGTGGAATTCCTGCTGATCGACAACAGCACTACCGTTTCACAATTTAAGAAAGAGCTTAGGTGGAATGACATGTACTATCGCCTCGCGGCTACTAATCTGAATTAGTTTGTCCGCCAGCACGCGCTCGAGAATGTCACGTTCGTGACGATGCCACCTCAACTAGAAGCCGAGCGTTAGTACCGTATAGGATTTAGCGGGAACCTGTACTGTCATGCGCGAGCCAACTTTCGGAGCGTCCAGCTTCTGTGGCGCTATTCGGTTCGGCTGTTCGAACGTATTGACTGCCTTCAGGTCCGAGCCGGTAAGCGTTTGAGAAGTTTTTACGCTGGTTGGCGTGACGTCGCGCCAGAGCAACTCCAGTTCTCGCGACCCATTCAAATCGCGGTTCAGCACGAACAAAGAAGCTGTCTTGTTCTCCGGATCAAGAGTCACAACGACGTCAAGGTACGGCACCGCTCCCAAACCTGAACCCATCACCCCGATGGCTTCTGTGGGACGACCCACGGCAGCCACTTCATAGGTTGGACCTTCGGGAGCAACACTCAGTGCGCGTCCGCGTCCATACTGAAGCGCCCACGAGTAAGGATAAAAGATTGTTTGTCGCAGAACGCCGGTTTGGTTCGTCATGATCGGCGCGATCACGTTCACCAACTGCGCGAGGCACCCCACCTTGACGCGGTCCGAATGCCGGATGAGTGAGTTCAGCAGACCGCCAACGAGCAGTGCGTCTTCGAGGTTGTAAACTTCCTCGAGCAGATGCGGCGCATACTGCCGATGCCCGTTCACTGCATCTCCACTTCGAGCGCGATACCAGACGTTCCATTCGTCGAATGAGAGAAACAATACTTTGTTGGAACGCCTAGCGCCGCGAACTATGTCGCAGATTGCGCTAATCTCGGCGATCTGGCGATCCATTGCCAGGTTCATGGCCAGGTACGTAGAACTATCGCCGCGCGTCTCCTGATTGTTTCCCCAATACCGATGTAAAGAGATGCCGTCTGCCTGGTCGTAGCACTCTTCGAGTACCTGGCGATCCCATTCCAGATAGGTTGGCATGAAGGGTCCGCTTGAACCGCAGGCGATTAGCTTGATAGTCGGATCGATCACCCGCATCTGACGTCCAGCATCGGCCGCTTTCTGACCATATTCGCGAGCCTGCATATGGCCAATTTGCCACGGACCGTCCATCTCGTTGCCTAGACACCAGTACTTAACGTTGTGGGGTTGCTCATAACCATGTTGTCGTCGTAGATCGCTCCAGCGTGTACCCTTCTCGACATTGCAATACTCTACCAACGCCGCGGCGCTCTCTGCACTTCCGGTTCCGAAGTTGAGTCCGAACAAAGGCTCTGCACCAACCTGTCGAGCCCAGGTAACGAATTCGTTCGAACCAAATTGGTTCGTCTCCAAGGTATTCCACGCGCGATCCAGTGCTGGGGCACGATCTTTCTTTGGTCCGACCCCATTCAGCCAGTTATATCCCGAAACGAAATTGCCACCGGGATATCGAACGATCGGTACGCCAAGCCCCCGAATCTCCTTCATCACGTCGGTCCGAAATCCATTTTCATCCGCGAGCTTAGATCCAGGATCGTAGATTCCGGTATAAATCGCGCGTCCAAGATGCTCGAGGAAGGAACCGAAGATATTGCGATCGATAGGCGCGACTTGCCGAGTCGAATCGATCACTACACGAGTACCAGGCGAGGATGTCTGTGCCCAGACCGGCGTGAGCGCGGGTCCTACAGCTGCCAGACCAACTCCTGCCTTTCCAGCTCGCTTAAGAAAACTTCTTCTGGTCAGCCGCGACATGAATGATCGTCTCCCGAACCGTGCTGTTTTTTTCTCGACAGCCTTGCTGTTGAGGTAAACGTTTTCCAAGAATCGCAAAACATAAACCTCGGCTCCAACAAAGTCAACGGTCCTGGCTGCGGATGGGAAAACGATCCGATACTATTCGTCCTGTTCTTCGCAAGTGCGAAACTTAATACGAGGCCAAACCCATGAACAACTCAGATGTGCGGGAATACGAAGCGCGGGCAGTTTCGACGGATACTTTTGGGCGGGTGATGGGCAGCGCCCGCAATCATCACTTTGTGGTGGATGGACCTGTGCAGAATGGATGCCCGGGCGAGGCTATCACTCCCGCAGAACTGTTCCTTTCCGGGGTAGCCGCTTGCGGCGTCGAGTTGGTGCAGGTGCTGGCGAAATCAGAGGGCATCCCGCTCGCGGGAGTTGCCGTTGATATCCGCGGCACCATGGACCGCGGGCGCCAGCGGCGTAAAGACGTTTCGCTCTTCAACTCCGTGGACCTGCGTTTTCGGATGAAAGGGATAAGCGAGCAGCAAGGCCGACGCCTCGTTGATCTGTTCAAGGGCCGTTGACCGCTGTACGGCACGGTCGCAGTTGCGACCGAGGACGTTCGAGTTGAATTCGTGATCGAAGCTTAGTGAGGGCGGATGGCCCAGGCATCTGCCTTTCTTTGGCTTTCTGACAACAACCAAATGCGATTGGCCTGCGCACCCGGCTAATTCCCTGCGGAGAGAAGAGAGCACTCAATTTTTCCCGCAGAAAAACATCTTGAGCGCGCTACCCGCATAAACACAGGCGATTCACAACGTCACAAGGAATTAGCAGGGAGCAATCTTTATCTGCCGCTTGCCGGACCTTACATCGTGAGCACAACGCGGAATTGTGCCTTGCCGCTCATCATTCGTGCGTAGCCTTCGGCTGCCCGGTCGAGCGGATACGTTTCAATCATCGGACGCACGCCGGTTAGTTCGGCGAATCGCAGTGTATCCTCCGAATCGGTTGGTGTTCCCGAGGCCCAGCCTTGGATACTTCGAACTGCGGTGATGAGCTGTACCGGCGTGACCTCAATCGGATCAAATGCCGCACCAATCACCATGAGTTTCCCGTGCGGCCCGAGGCCATCGATCAACTCGGACATTGCTTTCGAGCTTGGGGCTGTCGCAAGAATTACCTTTGCGCCGCCCAGTTTTTGCAATTCTTCTGCTGCGTTTGTCGATTTGCTGTCGATGTAGACGCTGGCTCCGAGTTTCTTTGCAAGCGCTGCGTTTTCTGCCCCGCGTCCGATAGCCGCGACCTTATAACCGAACTTGTTCCCGAATTGGATTCCGAGGTGACCCAAACCGCCGATACCCTGCACCGCAACCAAGTCGCCCGGGGAGGCGCCGCTGTGGCGCAGAGAGTTGAACGTAGTAACTCCAGCGCAGAGCAATGGGGCCGCTTCGGCGTCGGTCAAACTGTCCGGGATCGCCGCCAGTGCCTCCACCGGAGCCAACATGTATTCCTGATATCCGCCGTCGTAGCTGATGCCCGGAACTTTGAGATTCCGGCAACTGCCGAAATCTCCGCGGCGGCACGAGAGGCACGTCCCATCCTGGCCGCCGTGCCAGCCGACACCAACACGCTGACCCTTCTTCCACTCGGAAACACCGTCGCCTAGTTCATCGATGATGCCGGCAACTTCGTGTCCGGGAACGCGGGGATACTGAATGCCGGGCCACTGTCCTTCTTTTGTTAGCGCGTCACTGTGGCAGATACCGCAGGCCTTCACCTTAATCCGCACTTGCCCTGTACCCGGCTCAGGAATCTCGTGTTCGACAAGTTCGAAGTCTGCTCCCGGTTTGGGAACCCGGGCGACTTTCATGGGTGCGGTTGCGACTCTTGGTCTTGTTGCCATAAATCCTCCTAGATTCTTTGCAAGTGCTGAAACTACTTACTGGTGTCGGCGGGCCGACTGAAGCTTGCTCGCCGTGTGGCTACTCTGCGATTTCAAAAATCACTTCCAGCTCGACCGGGGCTCCGAGCGGAAGGCTGGCGACGCCATACACCAGACGACAAGGATTCTTGTCGTCTCCAAAAACGTCTCTCAATAAGTCCGAAGCGGCGTCTGCTACTTTCGGCTGATCGCGGACATCTCCCGAAGTAGCTACGGACACGCCGAGCCGGACGATTCGCGCAATGTCGTCGAGCGATCCCAAGTATTTCTTTGCGACGGCAAGAACGTTGAGCGCTGCGAGGCGAGCGGCATCGCGCGCAGCTTCTACGTCAAGCTCCGCGCCGAGGCGTCCGACGAATTTCGCGTCGTGGCCTTCGGTGGGAAGCATCCCGCTCAGAAAGAGCAGATTGCCCGTCTGCACCGCTTCTACATAGGTCCCGAAAGGCTCAGGCGGGACGGGCAGCTTGATGCCAAGTTCCTTCAACCTCTGCTCGGCGCTGACGGGCCGAGACACATCGCGGACTACAACTTGCGGTTTGGGAGTCGTGCTCATAAAGCTTTCCTCATTGGAATCCGAATTGAAGTTGCTCGCAGCTGGACGAGGACCATTCTTTCCCGTTTCGGTTCCTCGAGTTGCCTCTAACCAAGTATGCCGCTCTCGTGTGGTGTTCGCCCAGAGCGGGTTGGATCAACGTCGGTCACGTTGTTTCTTGCTTCTTGGTGGTGAACGGGTTCGAGAGTTTTCGTGGAAAAAGGAGTGCCCAGATATTCAATCACAACCCGCATAAAAAAGACATAAATGCGGAAGCGTTGAGATCGCTCTTTCACCAGCGTCCGTTCATCTTTTAAATTCTCATTTCTCAAATGAAGTGCGGGGATAATTTCCTGACGTCCAAACATCCGTGCGCGGTCAGCACTCATCAGTTCTCAGTTCGGGCACAACGATCTAAGGCAATCGTGGCCACTCACAGATCACTTTGTGACAATAATTCCCGTCGCTAACATGGGCTACCGGCCGCCCGTCCAAACTGTTTAGGCGCTGGATTCGTCATTCCTCGTAAACTAAAAACCATCCGTGTGCCAACTCGCAGAATCAATACCAGGAACCAAGTTCTCCTTCGAGGTATTTGCGTGCAATTCAAGCCTTTCCTGCTCGATGCCTGGCTCGACCAGTACGAACACGACATAGAATTCGACCTCGCTGCGAGCACCGGACCGACATGGACCGTAAACGACATCCTCGCCCTCGCCGACGACGAAACCCGCCACCGCTTCCTGAACCACAAGCTGGTCTATAGCCGCCCCGCCGGCGCCGACAGTCTGCGTGAGGCGATCGCTGAAATGCAGGATGTCCCGATAGAGACCGTGCAAGTCGTGACCGGCGCCTCCGAGGGACTTGTGGCCCTGATGTGGCTGGCCGCCGAGCCCGGCGCGAACGTAATCATCCCGCTGCCTGGATTCACTACTTTCTCGGCGCTTCCGGAATCTCTTGGCCTGGAAGCCCGCTTCTATCGCGTGCGCCGCGAGAACGGTTTCCGCATCGACACCGACGAGATCAAGAGCCTCGCCGACTCGAAGACCAAGCTCATCCTGGTCAACAGCCCACACCACCCCACGGGGGCGACCATCGGCGACAGCGAAATGGAAGCGCTGCACGACTTCGCCACCGAGCGCGGAATCCAGCTGGTGAGTGAAGAGGTTTACCATCCCATCTACCACGGAAGGCAAACGAAATCGGCGGCACGCCTGCCGCACGCCACTGTGATCTCTGACCTGTCGAAGGCCTTTTCGATTGCCGGCGTGCGCACAGGATGGATGATCGAGCACGACGCCCAGCGCCGCGGGCAATACTGGACCGCCCGCGCCTACTTCACGGTTTCGAACTCGACCACCGGAGAAATTCTTTCGGAAATCGCAATCCGCAAACGCGACGTCGTGCTCGGCAAAACTCAAGCAGTCGCCACCCGAAACCTCAAGCTCCTCGATCGCTTCATGGCGGACCATCGCGACGTACTCGGCTGGATTCCGCCGCAAGGCGGCGTGACCGCGTTCCCCTGGCTGGTGAGCGGAGAGAACGCCCGCCCCTTCTGCCAGGCCGCCACCCAGCGCGGAATCCTGCTGGCTCCCGGCGATTGCTTCGATGCGCCCTCGCATTTCCGCCTGGGCTTCGCCGCCGCCGGAGACAATTTCTCCAAGGCGCTCGACCGCTTCGCAGCATTCGTGAAGAGCTGGTCGGCGAAGATGGTCACAGCATGACGGAAAGTTTCTGGGACGCGATCAACACCACCTAATTGTTGTCCGACGCCGCGAAACCGGAGACTCCCCCGGATTCTCTGGAGTGCCGTTCCCTCTTTAGACCCTGTCATCCTGAGCGGAAGAGGGTCGGTTTTCTTTTCCTGATTATCGACGCATGCCGAATTCCCGTAGCAGGGAAAACGGTAGGGAATTTTTCCCGTGCGAAAAATTTCTTAGCGTTGGACCCGCATAAACATCGGCGATTCGTAATCGACCAGGGAATGAGCAGGGAAATAGCAGGGAATTTCATCTTACAAGCAGCCGCCGGCTCACTTGGCTCCATCCCAAAACGGACAATGATTTTTCTTTGACGCCCCACCATTATCTTGCTACCACGAGAAATCAGGGGGACACAAGGAGCGCCAGCAGCGAAGCCGTGCTCTTATCCGAGCACTCCGATTCGAGCGGGGAATCCAAATTGCGGACAGGGAGGATAACCGTACCTCTCCCCCTAACTTCTTCTGGGTCCGAGCGTCAAAGAGAAGATAGCGGGGGGAATGAATGCTGGCGGATTTGCGTGATGGGGCACGGCAGTTGCGCAAGGCACCTGGATTTACAACGACAGCTTTGATCACACTGGCACTCGGGATCGGAGCGACGACGGCGATCTTTACGCTGGTGCACCAGGTGATGTTGAAGTCGCTGCCGGTGACCAAGGCGAGTGAGTTGTGGCGGATCGGCGATAAAGATCGTTGCTGCAACTGGGGTGGCTATACCCAGGGTGATGAAGGCGACTTTTCGTTGTTCTCGTGGGAGGCGTACCAGCATTTTCGCGCGCACACGCCAGAGTTCGTCGATCTGGCAGCACTGCAGGCCGGCAACGCGTCTCTTGGCGTCCGCAGAGCGGGATCACGGGCGCCGCTGGACACGCGCAATGGGGAGTATGTCTCCGGGAATTTCTTCCGGACCCTTGGCGTGCAGCCTTGGATCGGTCGCTTGTTGACCGACGAGGACGACAAAGAGGGTGCGCCGCCGGTGGCGGTGATGAGCTACCGCATATGGCACGACAAGTACGGATCTGATCCCTCGGTAGTCGGCGCCGGTTACCAGATCAATGGGCATCCCTTCACAGTGATTGGCGTAGCTCCGCCAGGATTCTTCGGAGCGAAGCTGGCTGGATGGGGCATGCCGGATTTCTGGCTGCCCGTGACGACTCAGCTATTGATCGAGGAACGCGAGGGACAGCGGGCGCGGATGAGAACGCCACAGACTAACTTCCTGGACCTGCTGGGAAGAGTGCGCCCGGGAGTTGATCCCAAATCGCTCGAGGCGAAGCTGAGGGTGGAATTCCATAACTGGCTGGCCAGCCATGTTCCCGATATGGAACCAGGCGAGAAGCAGCTCTGGCAGCAGCAGACGGTGCATCTGGCTCCTGGCGACGCCGGAGTGACAGCCCTTCGGAGCGAATATCACGAAGGCCTGAGGTTGCTTCTGATTGCTGCGGGATGTGTACTGCTGGTGGCGTGCGGCAATCTGGCAAATCTGATGCTGGCGCGCGGCTTGAAGGATCGCGCGCAAACCTCGATACGAGTAGCGCTGGGCGCGTCGCGAGGGCGAATCGTTCGCAAATCGTTAGTCGAGTGCGTCATGCTCGCAGCGATCGGTGGGGCCCTGGGCATCGCAGTCGCGTACGCGGGAACAAGGTTGATTCTCCGTCTGGCGTTTGAGAATGGCGGCCCTAATAACTATGTACCCATCAGCGCGACTCCATCGTTACCCGTGCTGGTGTTCACGCTGGTTGTATCCCTCCTGACGGGAATCATTTTCGGCATTGCGCCGGCCTGGGTGACTTCGAATGCTGATCCGGTTGAGGCGCTTCGCGGGGCAAACCGTTCGGTGGGAGGCGGTGGCTCATGGGCGCAAAGGTCCCTGGTAATCGCGCAGGGAGCGGTCTCCGTGGTACTGCTCTCCGCGGCGGCTCTGCTGGGCCAGAGCCTGCGGAACCTCGAGCACCAGAATTTTGGATTCGAGATGCAGAACCGGTATATCGCGTGGATCAATCCTCATTTGGGCAACTACAAGCCGGAACAGTTGGAGCCGCTGTTTCGGCAAATCAACGATCGCCTGCGCCAGATTCCCGGGGTGCGAATGGTAACGGCCGCGCTCTATGCCCCGATGTCGGGTGATAGCTGGAACAATGGCGTTCGCATCGAGGGCCGGCCTGAACCGCCGCCGAAAGAAGATACGAGCTCGGGATTTGCCCGGGTGACGCCATACTTCTTCGATACCATCGGCTCCAAAATTGTGCTCGGCCGCCCGATCACGGAAGAGGACACCGCGGCGACACGGAACGTAGCCGTGATCAACGAAGCGTTCGTCAAGAAGTTCTTCAAAGACCAGAACCCAATCGGACAGCATTTCGGGCCCGGCAAGGTCAAGTATTCCGCAATGTACGAAATCGTTGGAGTCGTGAAGGACATACGCTACATGACCTGGGGTATGAAAGAGCCGGTGCGCCCGATGTACTTGCTGCCGGAAG
>QIBC01000328.1 GCA_003225215.1 Acidobacteriota bacterium | reverse complement strand
GTAAGTCAAACTTCGGACGTCACGACACCCGTGACATGGCCACGGGTATCGAGTCGAGTGGAGCGTCGCGTCAATATGAGTTCGGCGACACGCTCAATCTCGACATCACTGCCACTCTATCGAATGCAATTCAGCGCGATGGACTCAAGGTTCCGCTAGATCTCGAATATTCCGACCTGCAAGTGCATCAATGCGAGTATCAATCGTCGTGCGCTACCGTGCTGATGCTGGACTGTTCGCACTCGATGATTCTCTACGGAGAGGACCGCTTCACTCCGGCGAAGAAAGTTGCTATGGCGCTCTCGCAACTGATTCGCACGCAGTATCCCGGCGATTCCCTTTCTCTCGTCCTGTTTCACGATTCGGCCGAAGAGCTGCCGCTTTCACAGCTCGCGCGTGTAAAAGTTGGTCCGTATTACACCAACACGCGCGAGGGCTTGCGCATGGCACAGCGCATTCTCGACCGCCAGCGTAAGGACATGAAGCAGATCATCATGATTACTGATGGCAAACCATCGGCGCTCACGCTCGAAGATGGCCGGATTTATAAGAACGCCTTTGGGCTGGATCCGCTGGTTGTGAGCCAGACTCTGGAAGAGGTTTCTCGGTGCAAACGCGCTGGGGTGATGATCAATACTTTTATGCTTGCTTCGGATTACGGACTGATTCAGTTTGTGCAGAAGGTGACGGAGATGTGCAGGGGAAAGGCGTACTTCACCACTCCGCATACCTTGGGCCAGTATCTGCTGATGGACTATATGTCACGGAAGACACGGACGATTCACTGACTCGTGCAGGTATGTGGCAGTGCCGCTATGGAATGAGCGGCTTACATTTTTGTCACAGGATTCGGAGGAGGAGTCTGTCCCTGGGCAACCTCTTCCCTTCGCACGGCTGCTTCGGCAGCCTGGAAGCCGAGCTTGGAATGAGTTCCGTCGCAGAAAGGTTTGTTCACGGAACCACCGCAGCGGCAGAGTGAGAATGCGGGCTTCCCGGTGAGGTCCCATTCGCGACCTTCAGCGTCGACCAGCTTCACCGGTCCTTCGACTCGATAGGGTCCGTTCGGTTTTACCGTGATCTTCACTTCCGCCATCATTGGCCTCGCTTTCTGTCTTCAGTGTAATTGAGAGTGTAGAACTGGACACACATTTGGATGCGCAACCATCCTGGTAGAGACGCAGCATGCTGCGTCTCTGCCATGCGGCATAGAGGCTTCGCCACTCTACTTCCTGAAAGCAACGTTAATCAGCAATTTCTCTCCACTCACGTCCACAACATTGCAGAACGTTCGTTCGCCGTGACGGCTGAAGTCCAGGGACACGCGGCTCTTGCCGATGTTCAGATTGCTGATTCGCAGGTAGTCGAGCCAGTCGGGCAGCATCGGATTCACGATATTTAATTCTTTACGATGAGCCGATGGGCGTATGCCGAGCAGCGATGTGAGCAGGAGGAAGAAGGCGCCCGACGCCCATGCCTGCGGTGAACAGGAGACCGGATAGTGCACAGGTTCATCATTTTCATGCCGCTGAACTCCACAAAAAAGTTCGGGCAATCGGTAATCACGAAAATTTAGGGCAGCCTGATAGAGCGCCGTGAAAATCTGCTTAACTTCGTCTCTAAAGCCATACAAAGCCATTCCGTGGCCAATAAGCGAGTTGTCGTGAGGCCAGACCGAGCCGCGGTGATAACTGAGCGGATTGAACACACGTTCTGAGCGGGCCAGCGTGCGCCACCCCCAGCCTGATTGCATGTCGTCGCGCATTAAGCGCTCCACCACCAGCCGCGCTCGATCTTTGGCGACCGTTCGAGTGAAGAGGAGATGCCCCGCATTCGAAGAGATCACCTCCATCGGTCTCTTGGCACTGTCTAGTGCCATCGCGTAGAAGTTCTCTTCTGGCAGCCAAAAAGCCTTTTCAATTCTCTTAGCGAATTCCGTGGAGCTCTTTCGCAGCTTGTCGGCCCGCGTCGTATCGCCAAAGAGCCGCAGCAGTTGTGCCATCCGGTACTGCGCCTCATGGCAGTACCCCTGCACCTCCACGAGAGCGATTGGCGGGTTGGCCACACTGCCATCGCGGTGCATGTTGGCATCCCACGAATCTTTCCAGCCCTGATTAATAAGTCCTTTCGGCGATCGCCGCTTGTATTCGACCAATCCATCGCCGTCGAGGTCTCCGTAGTTCTCGATCCAGTCGAGCGCAGAACGAGCAGCGGGCAGGAGTTCCTGTACTAGCTCAGTGTCTCCGGTCCAGTTGAAAGTCTCGCTGAGCAACATGAGAAATAACGGTGTGGCATCAACGGAGCCGTAATAAGGACTGAATGGCATTTCCCCGGCGCGGGTCATTTCGCCGGTCCTGTATTCATGGGGAATTTTTCCCGGCTCTTCGTCGAGCCAGTCATTCGATCGCTTTCCCTGGTACCTCGCCAGCACGCGTAGTGTCTCGCACGCCAACCGTGGATTGAGCAGCAAGGACTGGTACGCCGCGATCAGAGAGTCGCGACCGAACATCGTCGCAAACCATGGAATACCGGCAGCGAGAATGTGCTGATCGCCGTCAGGAATTTGTAATGCATGGAAATCGGCGGTGCAGGTTTGCATTGCATGATCGAAGATGTCGTAAGGGACTCTCTACCTCATCCGGTGGCGTTTGAAAGCGGATCGTCGTCTCCCGGTCTATCCCGTCCAGACCGACGTAGAAGAAGACCAATGAATCTCCTTGGAGCTTAGGCTTGTAGTAGTGTCCGGACTTATTGCGCGCACATCCACGCACCTGGAAGACATCGACAAAATCCGCCTCTACCGCTATCTCAACCAGCAGTTCCGCTTCCGACTGATTGAAATTGGAGAAAGTAATTGAGTCATAAAACACATCGGAAACGAGAAGCTGCTGGCGGCGAATGTAAACTGTGTTTTCCGGCAGATCGAACGAATTGATCTGTGCAAGAGTGGTGGTAGTAAGTTCTATTTTTGAGGCAAAGGTCTTCTCTGTGCTGGAGGAGAGGACAACGGTTCTTTGTCCTCCTATCTTCAGCTCGAGCCTGCTCAGGAAGCGCGTGTCGTCGTGAAAGAAACCAACGTCGGGAGCTCCCGGCGGCGTGATATCTCCGGCAACCGTGGTAGAGAGAAAGGTCTTTCCATTAATTAGAGTAAGGTTATTGACTTTTCTCGGCTCATGAACGAGAAAGCCGAGCTGTGGTTCGGGATACGGAGAAGGAACTTCCTCGAGTTCGTCGAGGGGAATTCTGGTGGCCGTGCTCATGCCGCCGTTCCGGGCTCGATCGTGAAGGATATCGTGTCTGTCTCGGGCAGTACCAAATCAGCGTTCGTAATTAATGACTCGTACAAGCGCGCGTAGTCTTTGGCCATCTTCTCAGTAGAAAAATTCATTTCCGCGTAATGCCGGACGGATGCGCTCGGGATGGATAAGTTGCGAATGCGTTCCACCATCTGATCCGCGTTCTCACAAACATACCCTGAGATTCCATCGCACACTACTTCAGCTACCGATCCGCCACGCAGCGCGATTACGGGCGTTCCGCAAGCCATGGCTTCGATCATCACTAATCCAAAGGGTTCGTCCCATTCGATCGGAAACAGCAACGCCATAGAATTCCCGAGGAGTTCATTCTTGATCTGCTGATCGGCCTCGCCAATGAACTCGACAAGTTTGCCGTCTATTTGCGGCTTGACTTCATTCTCGAAGTAATCCTTGAACTGTGGCTGTACCTCGCCGGCCATCCTGAGCGGAATGCCGAGTTTTTTGGCAACTTCGATCGCAATGTGGGGGCCCTTGACGGGAGCAAATCGGCCAATGAAGCTCAGGTATGGCTGCTTCTGCTTCTGAAACTGATAATCGTCCATCGAAATTCCATGATGGATCGTCGTCATCTTCGGCATCGCCTCAAACGACTTCTGAGAATCGCTGATCATGACGTAGTTGATGTCCGGATACGAGGCATAGAAGTCACTCAGAAGATTCTGCCGGGGATGATGCACCGTGTACACGACTGGAACGTTCACAAAACGGGTAGCCGCCAACCCCGGCGCGTTGTTCAGGTGAAGGATGTCGCAATCGTGCATCGCATCTTCGACTGCCCAGAAGGTGTGATTCACGTCTTTCAAGTTTGAGAAGATCTCGCCTTCGAGAGGCCATTCTGATTTCGGATAGAGAAAGCGGACCTCCACCTTGGCAGTTGAATCCCCTGTTGCGTACAAAACCACATCGATTCCGTGCGCTTTCAGACTCTGCACGAGATAACCGACGAAGAGCTCCGTTCCGCCATATCGTTTTGGGGGAACTGGAATGAACGGAGGAGCGACTACAGCAACTCTCATTGGACTCCTTGGGTTGGACTGTGGGGCAGACTACGTGCTGCTTCACCGGATGGAGCTTCTGTTTGGATGCGGAAAAGGATAGTAGCGTTGGCGCGCAACTCGGCGCCGATGATTTAACTCACCTGCACAACTTCTTCTTCCTGCTGCGAACCAGGAGTAGCGATTTCGCGCTTCTGAATTGGCGCGCCAATGGCCTCTTCAAATTCAATAGCCCGTATCTCGCTGGTGTGCGTAGCCAGAGCTCTCGCTTGGGCAGCATCGCCGATGGCGCGCAGCTCCGAATCGGGCAACGCCAAATATCGCTCGACGTCCTGAGCATCGACCGCAAGCAGGATCTCACGTCCCGGAATAAAGAAGGAATCGAGCCCTGGCCAGTTGTCTGAAACGATGACTGCGCCGCAAGCTGCGGCCTCAAAAAGACGCACTGAAGGCGAGTAGCCAGCGATAACCATCTCGCGCCGAGTAAGATTCAGTGTAAGCCGCGAAGATGAATAAAAGCGAGCGTGCCATTTTGGATTTAGGTGCGTAATCCGCCGGACATTTTTTGGCCAGCGGATACGCTTTGGATATTGCGATCCAGCGACTGTGAAGCTCGACTCCGGAGAGTCAGTGGCGGCGCGTACAAGTAGCTCTTCGAGCTTCGCCTGCCGATCAGGGGCATACGTACCCATATAACTCAGGTCACATGCGAAACGCTTGTTTGCGGGAAAGCGATGATATTCACATGGATCGAAAGAGCAGTAGAGGGGAAACGCCGATTTCGCCCCGAACTTCTCCTCGATTTCGCGCAGCATCGGCCCGCCGGTGAAGCTGAAATAAATATCGAATCCAGACAGCTGCGCTGCGGTTACATAGTCTGTACTTCCCTTTTGCCCGAGGTTGGCGATCGTGATCGGCGTATCGATGTCGTAAAAGGTTTTCGCGCCAGCTCGGCTGTCGAGCAACTCGTCGATGGCGACTACTCCATCCGGAAAGTATGAACCGACCATTCCCACATCGGCATCGGCCAGCTCTTTGCGCGCCTTGCTCGACACGTCTGACCAGTTGTCATAAAGGATCAGCCGGCAGTAGGGCGGCTCGGGAAGATCGCGATTATCGGCGTACCACTCCGTTTCCTTTTCGAAAAATACGATGTCGTGCTTGCGTTCATGTAAAGCTTTAAGGAGTGCACGGAAGGTGGTGGCATGGCCGTTGCCCCAGGCAGAAGTAATCGATAAACCGAAGACAACGATCTTCATAGGCGGCTACGCTACTGCGCTCTGCTGGTTTTCGACGCGCACCAGGAGTTCAGATAACTGGTCCGCGCGCTGAGCGTAGGTGTGGTCGCGCAGAGCGCGCCGCCGCATGGCGGTTCCGATTTGCGCAGCACGCTCATCATTCGTATTTCTCAGAACGTCCACGATTTCGTTCGCATCTGAGACCAGCAGGATCTCTTCGCCCGGTTCAAAGAAAGTTTCGATTCCGTTCCAGGCATCAGTCACAACACATGCGCCCGCTCCAGCAGCTTCAAAGACACGGGTTGGCGGAGAGAAACCAACGCTCGCCATGGAGTCTCGATTGAGATTCAATACCATGCCAGCCGAGCAATTTACGCGGTTGTGATCTGAGGTGCCGACATGTCCAATCCACCTGATATTTTCTGGCAAACGCTTCCCTTCCCAGCCCTCACCTCCCAAGATGAAACTTAGTTCAGGCGCAAGCTGCGCTGCCGCGATAAAGAAATCTTCTACCCTTCGTTCCCTATCGGGAAGGCGGTTGGCGACAAATACGAGGTCGCACTTCAGCGATGAATCCTTTGGCGCCGGATGGTGAGTGGTTGGATCCAGGGCGTTGTAGATTGCACAACAATCGCGTGCGCCCAGGCGGCGGTAATGATTTACAACTGGTGGTCCGCCCCCATAGGTCA
>QIBC01000327.1 GCA_003225215.1 Acidobacteriota bacterium | reverse complement strand
AGCCGAGCGCAATTGTGCTCCAGGGTATTGCTTGCATCTGTGGATTATACAAGTCTCGATTCCCTGAACTCGTCTAGGGTAGCTGTTCCCAGAACACCCTTGCGGCGACGACCAAATCATTATGGAACAAAGAGGTCCGTTGGAACTCACGCAAACAATGCCGTAACTCTTCCCATAGAACCGACACGGAAACGGCAGGTCCACCCGGCTGCGCGCCTTTTTAGAACGCCAGCAGTCTTGTCACCAAGATGCTATGGACCAGTTAACGCGCCGCTGTTCTCCAGTTGAATGGCGAGTACTGCGCGGCGATACTGGAGTGAGATACTGCCGGGGCGTCATCATGATTGAATCTTCCGATTTGCGGATGATGAGAATGCCGCTGAACCACGGAGACGGCCACATGCCCGTGCTCGGGTTTGGCACTCTGATTCCCGACGCAGCGGCGACGATAAGTGCCACCAAAGACGCGCTGGAAGCCGGATTTCGACACTTTGACTGTGCGGAACGATACCGGAACGCGCGAGGTAGGCGAGGCGTTGCAGGCGGGACTTGCCGCTGGAGGGATTGCGCGAGAAGACATCTTCGTCAGCACAAAGTTGTGGAACTCCAATCATCGGCCCGAGCGCGTCGAACCGGCTTTCGCGGCGAGTCTCGACAGACTTAGGCTCAACTATCTGGATCTCTACCTCATTCACACTCCATTTGCATTTCAACCCGGGGACGAGCAAGATCCGCGGGATCAAAACGGGAACGTCATTTACGACCACGGCGTGACGTTACTGGACACCTGGAGGGCGATGGAAAGTCTCGTGGGCAGAGAACGCGACCGGACGCAACCCCGCGCAACCTCGCGCGCATGCGGGCATGGAAGTACCAGCCGAAGTTGTTGATTTCATTGGCGGCTGGACTCGAACCAGCGACCTACGGATTATGAGACCGTTGCTCTCTGTCTGCCAATCCGTTGCTCCAGGCTCGTTTCTGCTTAGCCGCGGAATTCGAGGTAGTTGGTCGCAGGCATCATTACGCCGCGCAGGAATCGCGTCAAGGTTTCATCCGTCGTTCGCTGTGGAAAAATGAGTGCCGGCCGAGCGCTTTTTCTGATCAAGCGTTTTGGAATCTTACGCAAAACCCTGGCCGGGTCGGCCGGAACCGCGCTAAAACCGGGATCGACGTTGAGTCACTGGCTGCGCACTCGGCAGAGCGTTGGGATTCGGCTAGTCTTGTTTGCATGGCTCACGAACATAGGGATGGTCAGCATGTGGAGCGGCACTTTGCTTCGGGAAATTTGGTACGGGACATCGTCATCGGGATGGCCGATGGTTTAACGGTGCCGTTCGCGCTGGCTGCGGGATTGACTGGCGCTGTGAGCCAGACTCGGCTGATTGTTCTTGCAGGATCGGCTGAGATCGCGGCTGGTTCGATCGCTATGGGCCTGGGCGGATATCTCGCCGCGAAAGGTGACGCGACTCACTACGAGAGCGAGCGCCAGCGCGAGGAGCGCGAGATCGTCGAGCGCGTTCAGGACGAGGAGCGGGAAATCTACGAGATTTTCAGCACCTATGGCGTGAGTCAGGAGGAGAGCACGCCGGTTCTGAATGCGTTGAAGCGCAAGCCGCAGGCCTGGGTGGATTTCATGATGCGCTTCGAGCTTGGCCTGGAAAAGCAGCAGCCGCAGCGAGCGAGAAACAGCGCTGCGACGATCGCAGCGTCGTACATTGTAGGGGGACTCATTCCGCTTGCGCCTTACATCTTCCTGCACAACGTGTATTCGGCGTTAACGTGGTCGGTCCTCATTACTATTGTGGCGCTTGCGGTCTTCGGTTTCATTAAGGGACGAGTTGCCGGGATATCTCCGCTGCGGAGTGCGATACAAACGACGCTTACAGGCAGCCTGGCTGCTGCGGCTGCTTTTGGACTGGCGCGATTATTTTCAGTAGAGTAGGACAGAAGCTGTACTGAATTTCCATCCCAGATCGAATTGGCTTCGACAGCGCTCGAAGTCATGCGAGAATGCGCCGCAGTTCTGAGCTTGTCAGAGCGATTCCACAATCCTCTCCAATAGCTGTTGTTCGTGCCCAAAGAGAAATTTTGGGCCGAAGAGCCGGACGTTGCATCTCAGTCCGATGCATTGCGGGAGGTTCTTCGGCCAACATCAGGCCTCAGAATGACAGTGCCACAGGCTGCATGGTAGAGACGCAGCATGCTGCGTCTGTACGAGCATGCATGCGCATGCTTTGCAGTCGAGTGGAACATCAAAGGTGTGACGATGAAGTTTGTCCGGGAGATGAGATCGGAGGTCGGCAGCGTCTTCACGTTGGCATGGCCGCTTGTCCTGGCAGAGATCGGATGGATGGCCATGGGTCTGGTGGACACCATCATGGTTGGACACATGCCCAACAGCGCTCAGGCGATTGGCGGCGTCAGCCTGGGCGGAGTGATCTTCTACACGGCTGCCATGTTCGGGGGCAGTGTCCTGTTTTCGCTCGATACAAAGGTCTCGCAGTCCTTCGGTGCTGGAGACTTGGCAGACGCGAATCATTCATTGCTTAATGCCTTGTACATCGTGGCGCCGCTGGCGCCTGCTTCGATGTTCATGGTGTGGTTCATCGGCCGCCTGCTTCCCGGAATGGGAGTGAATCCCGAGGTGCTCGCGCAGGCGTTGCCGTTCCTGAGAGCAATGAACTACAGCACGCTGCCCTTGCTGCTGTACTTCGCCTTCCGCCGCTATCTTCAGGCGGTGGATCTGGTAAAGCCGATCACCTTTGCGCTGATTTCGGCCAATCTTGTGAACCTGGTTGGAGACTGGATCCTGATTTACGGACATCTTGGCTCGCGGGCATTCGGGGTAGCAGGATCGGGATGGTCTACGTGTATTTCGCGCACGTACATGGCGGCGGTGTTGTTCGGCGTCGTAGTGTGGCAGCACCGCCGGCATAAGTTGCCCTTGCTGGACCGTCCGCTGCGTCCCGACTTTGTACGAATCGCCGAACTGGTGCGGATCGGATTGCCCGCTGCGGTGCAGATGTTCTTCGAGATTGGCGTCTTTAGCGCTGCAACCGCACTGATTGCGCGTCTCGATGCGCCGTCGGTTGCGGCGCATCAGATCGCGCTGAACTGCGCCAGTCTGACCTATATGGTGCCGCTGGGAATTAGTTCCGCGGCCGCGGTGCGGGTTGGGCAAGCGATTGGACGTCGCGATCCGGTTGCGGCCGGACGTGCGGGATGGGCAGCGCTGTCAATGGGAGCGGGATTTATGAGTCTCGCGGCGTTAATGCTCGTGCTTGCGCCGCGATTGATTGTGCGTGCGTTCACGCCCGATTCTCACGTGATGCGAGTTGGTGTGATGCTGCTCTTCGTGGCTGCGGCGTTTCAATTGTTCGATGGATTGCAGACCGTAGCCACCGGTGCGCTCCGTGGCGCCGGCGAGACACGGATTCCGATGTTCAGCTCATTTGTCGCGTATTGGGTAATTGGCTTGCCGCTTGGGTATTACCTGGGATTCGGGCGTGGTTTGGGTGCCGTGGGCGTTTGGGCCGGTCTGGCTGTTTCGCTCGCGGTGATTGGGACCTTGTTGGTGTTTGCGTGGAGACGGAAAGTTGGGATGTTGACCGCGCGCTCGATTGAGAAGGCACTAGCTGTGATGTCTCAGACATCCTCGTAAGTCTCAGACATCCTCGTAAGAGTGCCGCCCTTCCAGGGCTCAGGGATGTTGGGTGCGATTTTCTTCCCAGCGCTTCCGCGACTGGGCTCACGTCTAGCCACCGGGCCTCCGGCCCTCGCAGCCTGTGTGGTTCGTGTTCTCTCTTCGATTCACGCTTTCAGCGACAGAGGTAACACACAAGAAAGCATTTGTCCGTGCAAGCGTCAATCTTTGAACGATCCATTTGCGACATGATGCCGCAAGGGCCATAGGCCCGATGGCTAGACGTAAGCCCAGTCGCGGAAGCACTGTGATCGCTGGTTCCGACATTCGGTGAGCGCAGGCGCGGCACTTACTGAAGCAGATGGGGATTCTTTCCTGACTGCAGTACCTGCTGGGCGCGGGAGTAGAGTTCGAGGACTTCGAGCGGCTTGGTTACATGCGGGAGCATGGCGATTTCTAAGATCTCGCGGGTTTCGCGGCTGGGCTTGCGTGACACGGTTAACAGCATCCGCTCGGCGAGCTCAGGCTGGTTTTCGCGTACCCACCAGACTAGTCGCTTACTGGAAAGAGGCTCCTCGAGTTCGTCGTCGAGGATGATGGCGTCCATCTTTGTAGTTCGAAGGTGGTCCAGGGCGTCGCTCGCCGAGAGCGCGGGGATTACTTCGGCGCCGAGCGCGCTTAATACGGAACGTTGAAATTCGAGCACGGGCTCACTGCGCTGTACCAACAGAATTTTCGCCCCGGTGTTCTCCTCTGAGACTGTCGGTTGCCAAGTCGGTGTTGTGGCTACGACTGCCGTTTTGGGTTTTGAGGGAGCAATGGGACGTTCCAGCTCCGTTCGTGGGACGCCCACGATTTCGACTCCACGTAGCTTCTGTATTTCCGAGCCGCTGGAGAATGCCGCGATTACTTTTCGCGCTTTCTCGATCTGTTCTTCCATGCGCGTAACCAGATGCGCCGAGCGTGGTTCCACGGACTCTGCCTTCAGCAACTCGATATAGCCAAAGATGGCGGTCAGCGGATTGATAAGGTCACGCGCCACTCCTCCGACCAGCTTTGAAAATTCGTGATAGTTGGCTGCGTCGCTGCTCTGCATCGTCTGACGACCCGCTTGCGATTCCAGGCCGAGGCGGATCACGTGTGCGATCAGTTCAGAGATCTTCTGCTGAGTGCGGTCGAAGCGGCGCGATTCGTGATCGAAGAAGGCGAGTGTTCCGAACGATTGATCTTCGTTGCCGAGCGAGATCCACAGTGACGCGCAGCACGAAAAATCGAACGAAGGCAGAAGCGTTCTCAGCGAGTCCCAGTCGCCGGAGACAATGATGCGCCTTGGCTGACGGCGTAGATAATCACTGAAAGTCGTAGGGAGGTTTTCGGGAGTTTCGAGGTCATTGCCGGCGCGCTGGTTGACGCGCAAGGTGCCGATGTGGCCGAATGGAGAGCCGGCTGCGGGATAGAAGACCACGTAGCTTACTTCCAGCAACTCCCCGGCTGCCTGCAGTGCGCAGAGGAGAAAATCCTGCTCGCTGCGGCAAAGGGCAGCGGCAGACCCTGCAGTGATCATCGCATCGCAAATCTCTTCAATTGAGTACAAGGTGCGAGTTCCCCGATTCGCGGTCGATCTATCTTCTCAAACTCAATCGCTGAAAACAGGAATGCAGATTTTCACGCGGAATAAACTCTATGCCCAGTGAGCCGTCCGACAAGATCGCCAGAGAGCCTGTCGATGTCTGCGACGCCGATCTGCGCCGTCTTTTGTTGAGGCAGCAACCGTGTGGCGCTTTTGTTTTCCAGGTCGCGCCGCAGATGCACCAGCAGGGCCTGCACCACGCTCGAATCGAACTTCGACGGAGACAATCTCACGAGTTCGTGACACACACTTATCACTGAATTCGACTGCCTATACGGACGATCGCTGGTCATGGCGTCAAAGGTATCGGCGACGGCGACGATGCGTACCGAAAGCGGAAGTTCGTCGTTATGCAAACGATCGGGATATCCGGAGCCGTCGGCCCGCTCGTGATGCCACCGAACTACCTCGGGAACTTGCGGCCACGGGAAGCGTGCCGAGGAGACGATCTGGTGTCCCATTATGGTGTGATCGGCGATCGCGCGAAACTCATCCGGTCGCAGCGTAGAGGCTTTGGCAAAAAACTGCTTGTCCACCGTGACCTTGCCGATATCGTGCAGGTGCGCAGCTGCGCGAATTCCTGCGACTTCGTCTTCATTCATGCCTAGAGTGGTCGCCATTCCCGCAGAAAAGCGGGCCACATGGACCGAGTGTCCGCGCAGGTAAGTGTCTTTTGAATCGATGGTCGTTGCGAACGCCTCGAGCGCATCGTCATAAGAATGATGAAGAGAGCTGAGCAGCCGCAAATTGTCCGCGATCTGATGCCGCAACGCTTCAGCCAGTGAGTGATTGTGTAATACCAGCGCAACCTGAGGAGCAAGCATCTCCAAAGCTTCGAGGTCGGCTGCGCCGTATGTTTCCTGACTCTGTCGAGCGCCAAGCACGAGAGCGCCAACCGGACCGGTGCTCACGCGCAGGGGCGAGAAGCACTTGATGGAACTGAGGAAAGGAGTCTGCGAAGAGCCAAAAAGCTCCTGGATGTCCTGCTGACGGTTGGTCAGGCGCGGCGCTCG
>QIBC01000326.1 GCA_003225215.1 Acidobacteriota bacterium | reverse complement strand
GCACCGATAGCAGTTGTGACTCGAAAACAGAGAGCGCCCCACCGAGGCAGGGCGCCACTGAGCAAAATGGGAATCGGTTACTGGTTAGCTGCAACGATCGTGACCGAAGGTGTGTCTGCGCCTTGAGCTCGTTGCGTTGCTTTGCGCGAGGCTGGAAAGTGCAGCTTGCCACGGGGAGTCACGACGTCGCTTAAAAAGTACTCATCGCCGATGTGATGGAATACCAGCTTAGTCCCGGTGACGGTATCGTCAATTTCCGTCGCCCTGAACAAAAGTCCTCGATGATCGCCAATGAAAGCGAGATCCGTAGTGTCGTTAGGGAGTGTATCCCGGATGGTATAGGTTGCGGCCGGCAGTGTTTTCCCGTTGACTACGAAATCAAATGGGACTGTGACCTTCAGTGCCTGAGCATTCGCCGTTGCCGCCGTGCAAAGCGTAACTCCCGCAAGAAAGAGCAGAGCAACAAAGTTCTTCATTACAGCTTTCTCCTTGAGCGCGTCGGTTCATATCTGCGCGCACCGATATAGAGGGTTGCTGCCGGTTCAAGGATTCGAACGGAAAGTAACTCCTTGGGAGCAAGTGTCATTTCGGGACTAACTGGCGTGACCGGGGGATTGATAAGCAGGCGGGCATGGCCTTTTTCAGAAGCCGATGCCCTGACACCAAGCGCGTCTCCAGCACTGTCGATCGATTTGTTCCGGGAATGGAATGATCCACAGCCGATTGGTCCCACCTGCCCAACCTAGGGACACATTGACATCAGAGCTGCTGCGGCTTACGTTACTTCGGCTCGACAAACCCAGCGGGTCGCACTCCACACTTTTCCGCGGCCCACAGCCTTAGGAGGCAATATGACATTTTCGGCGATATGCAGGCTCCTGCTGGCATCTCTGCTGGTGTCCCCTTTTGTGGGAGCCCAAAATTCGAATTCCATTCCGACACAGTTGAACGAAGCTACGGTGGCTCAACTCCAGGCGCAGATGGCTAGCGGCGCGCTTACGTCGGCGCAGCTTACACAGTATTACTTCGACCGCATTAACGCATTGGACCAGAATGGGCCCGGGGTCAACGCGGTTATCGAACTCAATCCCGACGCTCTGGTGATGGCGCGCAACGCAGACGCGATGCGCAAGAAGGGCACGCACGGCCCTCTGCTAGGCATTCCAGTCTTGCTGAAGGACAACATCGACACTGGCGACAAGATGCAGACGACTGCCGGTTCCTTTGCCCTCTTCGGGAAACCTGCGCTACAAGACTCTACGGTGGCAGCAAATCTGCGCGCCGACGGCGCGGTGATCCTGGGCAAGACGAACCTCTCGGAGTGGGCGAACTTCCGCTCATTCGAGTCGATCAGCGGCTGGTCGGGTCGCGGTGGCCAAACGCATAATCCCTACGGCATCGATCGCAATCCCTGCGGCTCCAGTTCCGGATCGGGAGCGGCGGCCTCGGCTAACTTCGCCACGGTCTCTTTGGGTACGGAGACCGACGGCAGCGTTGTTTGTCCTGGCAATGCCAATGGAGTTGTTGGACTCAAGCCTACGGTCGGACTCACCAGCCGCGCGGGTGTAGTACCGATTTCTCACACCCAAGACACGGTTGGTATTCATGCTCGGACCGTTGCCGATGCAGCGGTGACGCTGGGCGTAATCCAGAGCCGCGGATTTGACGGACGCGATTTAGCGACGCAGGGCGTTCCACTCGGCTGGCAGGGAACCGGCAAAGCTCGTCCCACGATTCCTACGGACTACACACAATTTCTGAATCCGAACGGCCTGCATGGAGCAAGGATCGGCGTTACCCGCGCGGGATTGAGCGGTTTCCCGGGAGTTTCAACGCCGCAGCCGGTGCTCGACGCGTTCGAATCAACAGTTGAGGCGCTCACTTCGGCAGGAGCCACCGTGATCGATCTCGATGCCGCAGGTTTCACCTTTCCGACCGCCGACGGCGAGTTTTTCGTCCTGCTCTTCGACTTCAAGTCCGATGTTGCGAATTACTTCAAGACGCGTGCCGGAGTGCCAGTCGCGGGAGGCACGTTGCAAAGCGCGATCGATTTCAACAACAACAATCCGGGAACGGAGATGCCGTTCTTTAACCAGGACATCTTCGACTTAACGGAAACCATGAATCCTGATCCTACGTTTTGCGATTCCCGTTTTGGCCTAACCCCCGGTAGTTGCATGTCATACAACGATGCCCTGAAGATCGACCACCTGGCAGGCGTGAACGGCATCGATGCAGCCCTCGCGCAGTTCAATCTTGACGCGGTCTTCACAGCAACCGACAATCCGGCGTGGGCGACGGACCTGCTCTATGGTGACCACTTCATCTTTGGTACATCAGGCCTCGCTGCTGCACCGGGGTACCCGATTATCCAAATACCCGGTGCTATGCCGAAGCTATGCGCTTCACCGACGCAGCCGACGAACTGCACGCAATATGGCGTTCCCCTCGGCGTCAGCTTCTTCGGTACGGCATTTAGTGAGCCCAAGCTAATCAAGCTAGCTTCCGGCTTTGAGGCGGCGACTCAAGTGCGCGCAAACAACCTGCCGACCTTCGCAGCGACTGCGCCCTTCACGAATATCCAGGGCACGACGCTAACCACGCCGCATCGCCACGCCTACCCGTCCGCAGGGAAGACAAAGAAGGTACCTCACCACATGTAAATATTTTGTTTTACGACGGTGCGGTACAGATCCTCACTCATCGATATCTCAATGAGTGGGGATCTTTTTCGTTCGGGAAAACGAAGATCCAAGGCTGAAGCAACGGTTTCGGGCGGGATTAAGGCGAAAATCCCGCAGAGTGGTTCTTGTAGTGGCCCGCAGCCTGGCTTATAAGTTGGTAAACACCTTGATACCAGCTAAGGCGCGCAGGATGAGCCACCGAGTACTAATTGTTGACGATGAACCCAGCATCCGTTTTGTCCTGAAGGCGGTTTTTGAGCAAGAGGACTACACGGTTGACGTTGCGGAAGATGGCTTCGCCGCGCTGCGAAAAATTCAGTCGCAAATGCCCGATTTGGCGATTTCGGATCTGCGTATGCCGAATATGAACGGATTCGAATTGTTATCCGTGTTGCGGACGCGATTCCCAAATCTTCCAACCATTGCCATCAGCGGCGAATTCTTCACGCAAAAGATGGACGGCAATCTGCTGGCAGACGCTTTCTTCCAAAAGGGCAGCTACACCGTGACTGATCTATTGAGCAAGGCTGAAGAGCTATTAAGCAGTCCGCCGAAATCAGTTGAAAGGTCTCAGGCCAGCTCAATCTGGGCCCCCACTGGGGACGCTCAGGTAATGCTGACTTGCACAAACTGTTTGCGCTCTTTCCCTATCGAGACCTGCGAAGGAACAGCGCCCGCGAAGCAGAGCGATTGCATTTTTTGTGGAGTCCAACTTGATATCCAATTCGTAGCCATCGGCACGGCATCGTCCGGTTCTGCCTGATCTTCTCGATGTGAACTGAGCTGGAAGGTTGGGAGACACGTCAATCCATCCCCACTTTTTCATCCCGCATTTCTTCGTTCTGCGTAGGAATATCTGTAACGGATCAGCAGTCAAGAACATCTTCGATTGCGACTGCATTCTCACACTTGATCAGTTCCTTGGATACATCAGAGGTTCTGCGAGTGTGCAGAAATGGAACTGCTCTACCGGGCAATTAATTTGCAACCCGTAGACATTCTGATGACATTGATGCAGAACATCCGGGCTACGCTTTGACCCTTTGAAAATTGAATAATTCCAGGAGGATCGCCCTTGGGGACTGCCATTTCCGCGTCGATGGGCGCTCGTTTCCCGATCAGATTCGCTTCATGGGATACGCCTCCCGTGTGATGCGTGGACTCATCATCGATCACGCGCGCAGCCGCAGCGCCATCAAGCGCGGGAGTGAATTCGAGATTACTTCGCTGGAGATCGATGTAGCTCACAACCCCCCTAACACGGGTGAACTATCGTCCATCAGCGATGCCTTGGATCAACTGGCTAAAATCGAGCCCGAGCTCGCTGAGCTGGTGGATTTGAAATTCTTCTGCGGGATGTCGTTTGCGGAAATTGCAGCCCTGCATAAGCTTTCAGAGCGGACTGTGCAGAGAAGGTGGGACAAGGCTCGCATTTATCTGCGCCAAACCCTCCGCACAGACTTGCCCCTCTGATGTCGAGCCTTAGCCCCGAACGGTGGCAGATTCTCAGTCCTTACCTCGACAAAGGTCTTGAACTGACAGATGAAGAGCGCGCGGCATGGCTTGCCGCGCTCCGCTCGGAGAACCCTGCTCTTGTTGAGGAGCTTGAAGTCCTTCTGCGCGAGCACTGCATCGTGCGCGAGGAAGGCTTTCTCGAGAGTAGCGATTCCCTCAGCCGGCCTGGAGTCGGGTTGAGCGGCCAGACGCTCGGTGTGTACTCACTGCTCACTCAAGTCGGGCAAGGCGGAATGGGCAGTGTGTGGCTGGCGGAACGAAACGACGGCCGATTCGAGCGCAAGGTCGCAGTGAAGTTTCTCAATCTGGCACTGATGGGTAAGAGTGGTGAGAAACGCTTCAGACGCGAGGGGAGCATCCTCGGGCGGCTCACACATCCGCATATCGCAGAGTTGTTCGACTCAGGAGTCACGAGTACCGGCCAGCCGTATCTTGTCCTTGAATACGTCGAAGGCGAGCACATCGATCGCTATTGCGATCGGAAAGAGCTCGATGTCAAAACTCGTATTCGGCTGTTTCTCGATGTGTTAAGCGCGGTTGCGCACGCACACAGCAATCTGGTTGTGCATCGCGACCTCAAGCCATCGAATGTTCTGGTTCGCAATGACGGCCAGGTGAAGCTGTTGGACTTCGGCATCGCAAAGCTTACGGCCGATGAAGAGGGAACAGCAGACAATCCACTGCTCACACTCGAGGGTGTGCGACCGCTGACTCCGGAATGTGCTGCTCCTGAGCAGTTGCAGGGCGGAGTGATCACCACCAGCACCGACGTCTACGCCCTGGGTGTGTTGCTCTACGTGCTGCTGACGGGGCGGCATCCGGTTCGTGCGACATCCGAATGTCCTGCGGAATTGGTAAAGGCTGTTATTGAAAAAGAACCTATGCGTCCGTCGGATGCGGTGATCCAGGCCCAAGCGCAGCCAGAGACTACGTATGAGAACGCTGCGCGACGCGCCACCACGCCAGACAAGTTGAGTCGACTCTTGCGCGGCGATCTGGACACGATCATCGCGAAAGCAATGAAGAAGAGTCCGGCGGATCGATACGCCTCGGCGACGGCAATGGCAGATGATCTGCGCCGATATCTCCGGAATCAGCCGATCCATGCACGGCCAGACTCTTTTGCTTATCGCGCGGCGAAGTTTGTGCGCCGTAATTCTGCGGCAGTGGCGCTTACCACACTCGCGATGATTGCCATAGCGGGCGGCGTTCTGGGTACTCTGATCCAGACACGAACGGCGCGCACACAGCGTGACTTGGCGCTGCAACAATTGCTGCGCAGACAAGCCGTCAGCGACTTCAACGAATTTCTGCTTTCGGACGCTGCGCCGACGGGAAAGCCATTCACGGTGAATGAGCTACTGCGGCGCGCGGAAAAAATCCTGGCGCAGCCGCACGCGGCTAGTGACAGCAATCGAGTGGAACTCCTGGTTTCAATCGGCGACCAATACTCCACCCAAGACGACGACGTCGAAGCTCGCCGAGTTTTAGAGCGGGCTTACAAGCTCTCCCGAGTATTACCTGAACCGGCCAGGCGAGCAGAGGCCTCCTGTGTTCTAGCAGGATCTCTCGCCAGGGATGGTGATCTCGCGCGTGCGGAGGCTCTCTTTCAGGAGGGCATGCATGAACTTTCCTCTGGACCGCAATATGATCTCGAGCGAATTTTATGTCTTCGTCGGGGCAGTGAGGTGGCTCAGGAGCGCGGAGAGGCACGAGAAGGAATCGCCCGGATGGAGTCGGCGCAAGAAGCATTAAACCGATCGCCGTTTTATTCGGACGTGCAGGAGCTGCGTGTATCGATGGAGTTGGCGGAAGCCTATCGCATGGCGGGCAAGAATCAACAGGCGGCCTCAAAGTTTGAACAGGTGTTTCAGTTACTGGTGGCTTTGGGACGCGAGGAGACGCAGAGCGCAGTTGCGATATTCAATGATTGGGCTCTCGCGTTGGACAGACTCGGACGACCTCTCGAAGCCCAGCGCCTCTACCTGCGAGCAATCGA
>QIBC01000121.1 GCA_003225215.1 Acidobacteriota bacterium | reverse complement strand
TTCGGAAGACTTACCGTCCACACCGCTGGTTTTCCGCAAAAACGCGAACAGTGATGGCTCTCGATGGAGTCAGCCTTACGATCACGCGCGGAACCACAGTGGCGCTTACCGGACCATCAGGCTCAGGGAAATCGACTCTAGGCCGCTGCATCGCACGGCTCGAAGAACCCACTTCAGGTGAGATCTGGTTCGATGGCCAAAATATCTCCGCGCTCGACGACCGTGGTCTCGTACCATTCAGAAAGCAGATTCAGTTCATTTTTCAAGATGCGGGCACAGCCCTGAATCCCAGGTTCTCGGCTATAGCTATCGTGGAAGAACCGCTTGTTATCGCCGGATGGAATCCCCAAAACTGCCGCCGCCGCGCTCTGGAAATTATGGATCAGGTGCAACTTTCCCCAACTTGGGCGAAACGTCGGCCCTCCGAATTCAGTGGTGGACAACGGCAGCGTCTTGCCATTGCGCGGGCGCTCACCCTTGAGCCTCAATTGCTCATTCTCGACGAAGCTCTTTCAGGAGTGGACGTGTCCATCCAGGCCCAACTCGTCAACCTTCTTCTGCAGCTCCAGAACGCGCTGGGCCTGACATATCTATTCATTTCGCACGACCTCCGCCTCCTTCCTTATGTCGCTGATCAAGTCGCGATTATGAACAAAGGCCGAATTGTTGAGGTCTGCGATATTGCCGACTTATATCGGCAGGAAATGCACCGTGGTGCGCAGCTCTCGCCGGAAGGCGTTACGCAACGGGTGACAGGCGGCTAAGGCAATTTAGGAATTGGCACTATGGGATCCTATGTTCTCAACAGAGTTTTGCACGGCGTCCTGCTGGCGTTTGCTGTGTCTGTGTTCACGTTTGCTCTGCTGGAACTTGCTCCGGGCACGTATTTCGACGAGCTCAAGGCGAATCCTAATATCGACCCTGAAACCGTCGCACTTCTGAAAACGAGGTATGGACTCGATCAATCGCTGCCCTTGCGGTACAAGAGCTGGCTTAAGTCGGCTTGTCGCGGCGATTTTGGGATTTCCCTGGCCTACAACACACCGGTCGCTCCACTGCTGCTAGGACGGGCAAAGAACACAATCCTCTTAACCGGATTAGCGACCTTCGTGGCTTGGGCAGTCGCGATTCCACTCGGCATCTGGAGTTCAGCCGGAAGGCGCAGTTGGCGTGGGCATATGGTGGAAACAGCCACATCAAGTCTGCTAGTGATTCCGGAGATGATTTTGGCGCTAGCGTGCCTATGGATCGCGGTGCACACCCATGCGCTCCCTGTTGGAGGCATGACGGCATTCCTGGCAGTTGGGTGCTAATGCGGTACGCTCTGCCTGCGGCGGCCAACCCCCTGATCTCGCTGTTCGGTTTCTCGCTTGCCGGCCTGCTGAGTGCGTCGATGCTGGTGGAGGTCGTCATAGGATGGCCGGGCGTTGGACCGCTCTTGCTGGAGGCGATTCTGGCACGCGACGTGTACGTCGTAATCAGCGCAGTCATGCTGTCTTCTGTTCTGGTGATCTTCGGCAATCTCGTCGCCGACTTACTGCTGGGCGCAACCGATCCCCGCATCCGGACTGGGGTCTCTTGAGAAAAAGCAACCAATTGCGGGTTGCGGTTTACGCGCTGATCGCCGTGCATGCCGTGATGCTGCTGGGCGGATTCATTGCGCCTTACGACTACGCTGTCCAGAATCGCGAGTATTCTTTCGTGCCACCGACGCGAATTCATGTGATCGATCGTCTGGGACACTTCCATATCCATCCCTTCATATACGAGCTGCGTTATGACTCTCCTGAAGACATAGAAGAAGGGGAGCAGGTGTACCCGCTACGATTTCTGATCTGGGGGGCGGAATATAAACTCGCAGGACTCTTGCCCGGGAGAATACATCTCTTCGGAGTAGACGAACCGGCAAGGATATTCCTTCTCGGCACGGACCAGTATGGCCGAGACCAGTTGTCCCGGCTGTTGCGCGGAGGCCAGATATCGTTGCTGGCTGGTCTGATGGCAGCAGCAATGTCCATCGGCATCGGACTGTTGTTCGGGATGGTCGCCGGATATTACGGAAGACTCGCCGATGAAGCTGTCATGCGTCTGGCGGAGGTATTCATGGTGTTGCCATGGTTATACCTGTTACTCGCAGTAAAAGGATTTTTGCCGCTAAACCTTGGCCCAACTAGAGGTTTCCTGCTGGTCACCCTCGTCATCGGGTTGGTTGGTTGGGCTCGCCCGGCCCGGCTGATCCGCGGCATTGTGCTTACCGCGAAGGAACGAAATTACGTGATCGCAGCCCGAGGATTTGGCGCATCGGATCTCTATATTTTTCGTCGGCACATTTTGCCGCAAACGATGGCAGTCGTCCTGACTCAGGCGACCCTACTGGTGACCACGTACAGCCTCAGCGAAATGACACTCTCGTTTCTCGGTCTCGGAGTAAATGAGCCGGTTCCGAGTTGGGGAAACATGCTCGCCAGCTTGCAGCAATATCACGTACTCACATCATATTGGTGGATGTTTGCGCCCGCATTCCCAGCTATTTTGGTTTTCTGGGGGTACTATACAGTCGCTAACTCCCTCCAGGAGCCAACTCAATGACTCAGTTTCGCGTTTGCCGCTTTAGCCGAACGCGATTTTTGATAGTTCCAATCGCAGCATCCCTGATCGCGGTCACGGCCCTGCTGGCCATCACCGCGCGCGCTCAGGCCGATGGAGAATTACTCACCACCAACGCCGAAATCGGCAGGGCCGGAGGCGGCTTGATCGTTGCGCAACGCATCGAGCCGAAAACGCTGAATCCTGTAATGGCCCTGGACATTCCTTCGCGTGAAGTGATCTGGCGGATGATGGCCGACCTGGTCCATATCAATCGGCAATCGCAGCAGACCGAGCCTGCGCTGGCCAAGGCCTGGAAGATTTCGTCCGACGGACGACGTTACACGCTGACCTTGCGCCGCGGAATTCGTTTTTCGGATGGACACCCCTTCGACGCTGATGACGTAGTTTTTTCGTTTCAAGTTTACATGGATGCAAAGGTGGGTTCACCGCAACGCGATTTGCTGTTGCCGGGAGGTAAGCCCATCGTCGTTCACAAGATTGATCCGTACACAGTGGAGTTTCAGCTTCCGCAGCCGTACGGGCCGGCCGAGCGTCTTTTCGACAGCATCGCCATGCTGCCGCGACACATTTTGGAGACAAATTACAAAGAGGGCACTTTTCCGGAAACGTGGCAACTGAACAGCAGGCCGGAGCAAATCGTCGGGCTGGGTCCGTTTCGTCTGAAAGAATACGTGCCCGGCGCACGTGTCGTGCTCGAACGCAATCCGTATTACTGGAAATCCGACCGGGCCGGCGAAAGACTGCCATACCTGGAGCGGATCACGTTTTTGTTCGTGGGAACCGACGATGCTCAGGTGATGCGTTTTCAAGCGGGAGAGACCGATACGATCAACCGCATCAGCCCCGACAACTATTCGGCGCTGGTCAAAAGCCAGAACGGCAAGTATCGGCTCAATGACCTCGGCCCCGGCCTCGAATACAACTTCATCTTCTTCAATCTCAATGACCTCAACCAGAAGTTCCCGCAGATTAGCGGCAAGCAGGCGTGGTTTCGCGACTTGAATTTTCGGCGAGCCGTATCGTCGGCGATCGATCGCCCAGGAATTGTTCGACTCGTTTACGGGGGCCGGGGAACCCCACTATGGGAGCCAGTGACCCCCGGTAATAAACTATGGCTGAACTCCGCCGTTCCGAAACCGCCGCGTAATCTGGATCATGCGCGCGATCTTCTGAAGAACGCAGGTTTTTCCTGGGCCCAGGATGGAGGCCTGCTGGCGCCCGGCGGTGAACGTGTCGCATTCTCGATCATGGTTGCCGCGGGAAACGCCTCGCGCGTAGCCATGGCAACGATCATTCAGGAAGATTTGCGCGGGCTCGGAATTCGCATTGATATTGTTCCGCTGGAATTTCGCGTGATGTTAGACCGCGTCACGCAGACCTTTGAGTATGAAGCCGCCATCATGGGCATTGCCAGCGGTGATGTAGACCTCAACTCGGATGTCAACGTGTGGCTTTCAACCGGCAGTACGCATCTATGGCACCTGCACGAAGTTCACCCTGCGACTGCCTGGGAAGCTGAAATTGATCGATTGGCGCAAGAGCAGCTCATCAGCACGCAATTTAAGGAACGAAAACAGCTTTTCGACCGCATACAAGAGTTGATTGCCGATAACCTGCCGATCATCTGTCTCGCCACTCCCAACATTCTGGTCGCGGCGAAAGCAAACCTTGGCAACTTCCGACCTGCGATTCTGGAACCTTATACGCTGTGGAACGTCGAGGAATTCTTTTGGCGGTGAGGAGAGCGCGCCAACGACGCCTTGGTTTGTGGAACTAATATCGGAAAACGATCAACGGAACGCATGTACTTGTGAGGGAGACTCCCGCTTGTGGCTGTATTGGCTCAGGGGAACTGGCTTGACCAAATTGCGGCGCTGCCAACAGATGCTACGCGATACGACTTTCTCCGGCGCAGACGCTGGTTGCACAATTTCGCGGCCGCCGAGCAACTCTACGACGAGATCGTTCGCTTGTCCCGTATTGATCTCGATCGCGCGTCAGGACTGGCGAGGGCCGCGCAAACTCTGGCGAAACACATCGACGATGACGCTGCCCGTGCTCTCGGCATGCGAGCCCGTGGGCACGTACTGCATCTCAGCGGGCGCCACGCCGAAGCGATTCGGGCTTACGAAAGAGCCATCTCCATTTATCGGCGACTTAGTCGTGAACTCGACATCGGCCGCACTTACAATGGCGCACTCCATACTCTCATTTATCTGGGGAGATATGGCACCGCAACGTCATGGGCAAAAAAAGCTCGGAAGATTTTCCAAAAGTATGGCGATCGCCTGCGTCTGGCACGGCTCGACCTGAACCTGGGAAACATCCACTACCGTCAGGACCGATTCGAGAACGCGCTGCAACTGTACGAACGCGCCTATCGCCAATTTCAGCGCTTGGGTGAGCCCCAGGACATTGCCATCGCTCTCCGCAACATTGCTGTTTGTCATATCAGTCTCAATCAGTTCGCCCGAGCGCTCAGCGTCTATATCCAAGCCCGATCGCACTGTGAACGGCACGACATGAGGGTGTTGGTCGCCGAGGCCGACTACAACATTGCATATCTGCATTATCTCCGCGGCGAATACACCGTCGCAATGCAGATGTACGAAGCGGCGCGGCAGCGCAGCGAACAAGTGGGCGACACTTATCATCGAGCACTATGCGACCTCGATGAGTCTGAGCTTTACCTCGAACTTAACTTGAATGAGGACGCCGAACGCTTGGCGCAACGCGCGCTTGCAAGTTTCGAATCCCTGGCCATGCGCTATGAAACAGCGAAAGCGTTGATCTTTCTGGCCATTGCTCAAGTTCACCGGGGGCAAACCAAGCAGGCGCTAATCGTGGTTAGGCGCGCACGGCGACTTTTCAACCTCGAAAAAAATCACGTGTGGTCGGCGTTGCTGGACCTATATCAGGCGATGATCCTGTACTGGAGCGGCAACGATATTGAGTCCCGCCGCTTTTGCCGTATGGCATTGACGTTCTTTGCACAGTCAAAACTGCGTACTAAAGCAGCTCTCTGCGAACTCTTGTTGGCTCAGTTGGATCTTCGTAGCGGTGACTTGACTCGCAGCAAGCAAGCATGCCTCAGTGCCTTGCGAAGGCTCCGCAAAGCTGAGACTCCGGTCATCGACTACCAAGCCTGGTTTGTTCTGGGACAAATTCAGGAGGCACTGCAAGATCAAGTGGCCGCCACGGGCAGCTACAAAAAAGCACACGAGAAGTTGCGTACTCTACGCAGTCAGGTTCATGCCGAGGCGAAGATCTCCTTCCAGGAAGATAAATTGAAGGTGTACGAGAAACTTGTTCGGTTATCCCTCGCGCGGCCAACTGCAACCCGGCAACTCGCCGCCTTCTCCTATATCGAACACGCTAAATCGCGTTCTCTGGCTGATCTTATTTCTTTCCGTTCTTTGACTTCGGTCGGATCGGGTCGGAAGAGCAACAACACCCTGCAAGATGCTGTCAATCTGCGCCAGGAATTGAATTGGATTTACCGACGCATCGACCTCGAAGGTATTCAGGCGACAAAATATTCATGGGAGCACATTCGCAGCCTGCAACATCGCGCTCGCATTCTGACGAAAAAGCTGGAAGGCATTGTCCCACGCCTGCGGACCCACGATGAACATGCCGGCCATCTCCACGCTGCCGATATCGCCAGCCTGGAAGAAATCCGTTCGGCAATTGCAGAAGATACCCTGCTGCTCGAGTACTACATTGCCGATGGGAACGTCTATGCCGCCGTACTCGGTCGCGCCAGCTTTCAACTCCTGCCTCTCGGTCCAGCGGCAGAAATCCACCAGGAATTCCTGTTGCTGGATTTTCAGTTGTCGAAGTTTCGACTGGAAGAGAGTTATCTGCATACTTTCGCCGAACTGGTGCGAGCAGCCAGTGAAGACCACCTCCAAACGCTATATCGCGCATTGATCATGCCTGTGCGTCACTTGTTGCAATGCCGGCGTCTCATCATTGTGCCGCACGGTTTCCTACATCGACTGCCGTTCCACGCTCTTTTCGACGGCGCACGATACTTGATTGACGACTATTCGGTTTCGTACGCCCCAAGTGCCAGCGTTTATTACTTGTGTTCCAAGACTAAAACAGGCCGGAGCGTGGTTAAGTCTACCGTTATCGGAGTCCCGGATCCGCGAGCACCTCACATTGGTGAAGAGGTAAGTGCCGTGGCCGCACACCTGCCCAAGGCGAGCGTATTTATGGGCCCCGAAGCAACTGTCGATCAACTTCGCAAGGCAGCCAAAGACAGCCGATTCTTGCACATCGCTACTCATGGAGAATTCAGAACGGACAATCCCATGTTCTCCTCTATCCGTCTCGCAGATTCTTTTTTGAGTGTGTATGACTTTTACGATTTTCATCTCCGGGCCGAGCTGGTTACATTGAGCGGTTGCGGTACTGGCCTCAGCGTGGTGACCAGCGGCGATGAATTATTGGGTTTGGTGCGCGGCCTTTTGTATTCCGGCACCCGAGCCGTGCTCCTGACCCTTTGGGACGTCAACGATCAAAGCACGGCCGACTTCATGAAACTTTTCTACGCGAAAATGGCTGTCACGAACGACAAAAGCGACGCTTTAAGGCAAGCTGTGCAAGAGTTGCGTCAGCGATATCCCGACGTTTATCACTGGGCGCCATTTGTATTAATCGGCAACTCGATTCCTCAATCGCAAGTCAGGAGCGGAGCCAGGTCATCGCAGTGAAGCCAAGGAGCCCTTTCGCCAGTCCATTGCAGGGCCAATAGAGGTCTAAGGATCCGCGCTAATTACTTTCAGCGACTGTCAGTGCCGACCGATGCCGCCTAAGTCTTGAACTTACTTGTCTGCTTGCATTCGAATCCCACTCCAGTTTCGAGTATTCCAGCATCGGACATGTCGCGCCCGTGCTTGCCTGCCATATCGTGTTTTTCATTAGTCCTGGTCGTGCATCAGTCGACCGGTGTTCCGCCGGTTCATTTACCAGCTCAGTTGCAGCAACGAGACAGATTGGCGCGGGAAAGTGAGATCGAGCCTCAATTCCGCATCCTGCACCGCTATCCATTGCGGAGAATTAAGCTGTTGAAGATCTCCCGCGGCCTCAAGCGCCGCGTACTGCTCGGGCGACGGTTGCTCGGGCGACCCCATCCGCTTCCACACAGTCCAGGAATTGCTGTGGGTTTCGTCGATTCGATATTGGCGCAGCAAAACCCGCTTGGCGTTTCGAGGAAGACCGGTGACGGTAACCCGTACTCTCGCTGAGGGTCCAGGCAAGTCGTCGTCGTGATAGTTCCACCCCAGCACCGAAATTTCATGATCGCGAGCAACAGCCAAAGCGTCTACATACGGATCTCCGCGTACTCCCTCGTCGAGGACGGTCTGCATCGATATGCGGCTATCACTTTCCGTTTTGAGACGATCGCCGCGCATTAGTCCTAACATGCGGAAGAGATTTAGCACAGGCTTATCGACACCGTTAGTCGCAAGAGTGCGAAAGCCGTCGAAATAAGGCTGGTCCTCAAATTCGAAAGCCCATGTCAGCATTCCCGCAACGTTGATGTGCTCGCGATCGGCAAGCTCAAAAATGCTTTTCAACATCACAGCTGTATACACCGGATAAAGGGTTCCATTGCGGTATGCATTGGGTGGGTAAACGCGGGCCGAGCATGCCGCGCAGCCTTCTGGATCCGACTCGCTCAGCACGATGGGGAGATCGCGGAACTTCGCGAACGAATGTACGATCTGAAATCCCCGATCGGCGTCCTCCGCCTGCTTCGCGATGCCCATGCGCACATGTCCCTCAACGACTGAGGGATGGCCCTTGGCGTGGTAGCTGACGAAGTCCAGCGGAGCACCTACGCCGCCGCTCGCGAAATTGGTGCCATGATCGCAGTGCTCCAAGAATTGGCGCAGGAATGCCGCGGCCGACGCACTGGATGGGCCCGTCACTGCCGGGCCACCAATCTTGGCGGAAGAAAGAGCGCGTTTCACGGCTGCCGCGGTGTAGTCGTACAGTTTGTCGTACTCTTCCGATGTGCCGTGCCAATATGAGATATCAGGTTCGTTCCACACCTCCCAATACCAAGACTCGACCTGCCGCTGGCCATATTTTTCTATACTGTGCCGCACCCACCGGTACACAAGCTCTTCCCACTTAGCGTAATCGCGCGGCGGGTAAGACCAACCGCTGGAATAATCTTTATTAGCGGCGCCAGGAATCCAGGTAGGACGGTACGGCTCCGGCTTAGATGAAAGAGCTTGCGGCATGAAGCCAATCTCAACAAAAGGCTTAGCTCCCGCGTACAGGTAGGTGTCAAAAATATGATCGAGGATCCTCCAGTCGTAAATGGGCCTTCCGGCGGCATCCTCGGTATAGGCATTCGTGGATCCCCATTTGAGTCCAGGGGTGCCATCACCGCTTGCTAGCAGGAAATGCGTCCGAATGTAAACCGACGTGCTGCTCAGCGCTGCCAATTCGCCTATTAATTTTGTGCCGTTCCTGGTGTAGGTGTAGTTTGGTTCGTCATATCCGAAGTAGGTATAGATGGGCTTAAAGGAACCAATACTCTGCGATGCATCAACGCGGATCGACACCGCTTCCTGTCCGAGTACAGGGATGACGAGAAATACGACAAAACAAACGGCACGCATGTTATTAAACATAGAGTTTGAACTCAAGCGTTATGTTTCGCAGCTCTATTCGTCGCCGCATTGGCCATATCTCAGGGGCCTTAACTTTTCGAAGTGTGGGAGCTGCACATTGTCGACGCGCTCAGCGCGTCGAAAAACTAAACACCGTCACGCTGTGAAATGGCTGCCCAGGTTTTAATTCCGTAGAGGGAAATTTTGGGTGGTTGGGAGAATCGGGAAAGTGTTGAGTCTCGAGACAAAGTCCGCCTCGGTGAAGGTACGTGGCTCCGCCCTTGCCCTTAAGCGTGCCATCGAGGAAGTTGCCACTGTAGAACTGGACACCCGGTTGCGTGGTCGAGACGCGCAGCACGCGTCCACTGGTTGGTTCGTAAACCTCCGCTGCCTCGGCAAGGCTGGCCCCTGGGGAATCGAGCACCCAGTTGTGATCGTAGCCTTTGCCAAAGTGCAACTGCTCATCGTCAGCTTCAATGTGTTCTCCGATGCCTGTAGAGTGGCGGAAATCAAATGGCGTCGAAGCTACCGTCTTCAGTTCGCCGGTCGGAATCAGGGTTGAGTCCACCGGCGTAAATCGTGACGCATGCAGGGTGAGCTTGTGATTCAGAATGTCTCCGTGACCTTGTCCTGCCAGATTGAAATACGAATGATTCGTGAGATTCAATACTGTAGGCTTATCTGTTGTGGCGGAGTATTCGATTCGTAGCGCTGCTCGACTGAGGGTGTAGCGCACAGTTACCGACAGGTTTCCGGGATAGCCAGCTTCGCCATCTTTGCTCAAATAATTAAGTTCAACCCCATTTGGAATCGCTTTGCCCTTCCAAACCACATTGTTAAACCCATGGGGACCGCCGTGCAGCGAATTCTTTCCGTCGTTTACCGGAACGTGGTACTGCTTGCCTTCTAGAGTGAACGTCCCATTTGCGATGCGATTGCCATAGCGACCAATAATCGCCCCGAAGAATGGATTTCCCGTCCCGTTGCTGACTTTGACGTACTGATCGAGAGTATCGAAGCCGAGCACGACGTCGTCTGACTTGCCCGATCTATCTGGGATCTTCAGCGAAACGACGATCCCACCATAAGTAATGATGCGAGCTTCGACCGCGCCCTCGGCCAAGGTGAAAATCTCAACCGGAGTGCCATCAGGCATCTTCCCGAACGTTTGTTTCGTCACGCTGGTCTTAGCTTCCAAGGTGCAACACATCAGACAGCAGAGCGCCACCTGCAAGAGTGTTTTACTAGACTTGACAAGCTCTGTCATTTGCTCGCGTCCCTTTCAGTTGAGTGTTGTTCTGCGAAGGCTCCGGTTTGGGATGTCGATATGTCGATCAGTTTCGGGAGAACATCCCCGAAGCGACTCTCCCTTGGTTGTCCGAAGTCAAAATAGATCTTGCTGTAGAGATCATAGAGCTGCTCATAAATGCGCTGCTCGGAGCCGTCCGGCTTGAAGGCCTTGTGCGGTGGACAAATCTTCGCTTGCGCTTCTTCCACGGTGCGAAAGGTTCCCGCCGCCAAGAATGCAAAAATAGCCGAGCCGAGACTTACGACACTCTTGCTTGGCACCAGTACTGGGCGGCCTAAAACGTTGGCATAAACACGATTGAGGACGTCGTTCTTTTGCGGAATTCCGCCGGCATTGATCACGCGCTTGATGATCACTCCGTGACGCGCCAGGCGATCGAGAATCACGCGAGTGTGAAATGCAGTGCCTTCGATGGCTGCGAACAGCTCGTCTGCCGCAGTACTCTGGAGGTTCCAACCGAAGGTGATGCCGCGCAAATTGGGATTCACGAGGACAGTACGATCGCCGTTGTCCCACGTCATACGCAGCAATCCGGTCTGCCCGGCACGATAACCCTGCAGTCCAAGACTCAGGGTTGCAACATCCGTGGACGCGCGACTGGCGATTGCATTAAAGATGTCGCCGACTGCCGACAGACCGGCCTCGATGCCAGTTCGCCGTGGATGCACACTTCCCTGCACAACCCCGCAGACTCCTGGAACAAGATTTATGGAAGGCGTGATGCCAATGATGCAGGTGGATGTGCCGATTACGTTGACGATGTCATCTGTGCGACAGCCTGCTCCAATGGCATCCCAATGCGCATCGAATGCTCCTACTGGAATGGGAATTCCAGTTTTAAGGCCCAACATGCCGGCCCAATACGGCGAGAGTCGGCCGGCGACTTGATCGGAGGTGCAGTACTCGCCTCCCAATTTTTCCCGAACGCCCGCGAGCAGCGGATCAACCTTCGCCAAAAATCCCTCCGAAGGCAGGCCGCCGAGCGCCGGGTTCCATAGCCACTTGTGTCCCATAGCGCACACGCTGCGCTTTACCTTTTTGGGATCTTTAATCCCGGCAAGAGTGGCAGCGATCATGTCACAGTGTTCGAAGGCAGAAGCAAACTGGGCGCGCTTAGCGGGATTGTGGCGCAGCCAGTGCAGAAGCTTGGAGAATCCCCATTCCGACGAGTACACACCACCGCACCAGTCAATTGCCTGCAAGCGTTCGCGATGCGCGACTTCAGTAATCTCTTCGGCCTCGCCTTTGGCGCGATGATCGCACCACAGATAGTATTCGCCCAATGGTTCAAGATTCTTGCCGACAGGAATGACTGAGGAGCCGGTGGTGTCGAGAGCGATGCCCTGCACTTGGTCGCCTGATATACCGGCCGTTTTGATCGCTTCCTGGGTAGCGGAAACTAACGCCCGCAGGTGATCGTCATGCGACTGCGTCGCGTACTCCGGGTCTTCCCGTGTGCGGTGAAGTGGATACTCGGCAAGGGCAGACGCCAATAGACCACGCTCACTGTCAACGAGCGAGACGCGAACGCTCAGCGTCCCGAAGTCGACTCCAGCCACGATGGCCATCAACCAACCTCATACTCTGCATCATGCGGGTGCGTCCGCCAACGGCGATGAGGGAGACGATCGCTAATGCTCACCGTCGCTATGAAAGTCATGTTTGCGCAAAACATCTGCTGCCTTATGTAGTCACTTCCTCAATATGTGCCCCTCTGGGACGAAACCGAATGCAATAGATGAGGCCTACTCCCAGCAACACCGCCCCCCACCACACATTCGCGTGGTACTGAAACAGCACAACCGGATTTGCGGGAGGACGAAATATCTGCCACACGCCTGCCCCGACGATCAGAATTCCATTCACCAGCAGTGAAATGCCGATGAAGAACCAAATGGAAACTCCGCCCTTATGCATTTGTCTCTCCGCCTCTCTTGCGCCAAAGCCTCATACGAGGCCCTACCAGAAGATAATGTTCAACACTACGAAGACGGCTGCAACTACTATCGCCCAGAAGGCCGGGCGCTTGTGCCATGGCACATCCGTTTCCCGCGGAATCGCGGTCACACCGTATACTAGGCCCACCAGCTCGCTGTCGGGTGTGGGTGTCGTCAGATAACTTACGGAGATCGTGACTACGACACAAACAATCCATGACCACAGAGC
>QIBC01000325.1 GCA_003225215.1 Acidobacteriota bacterium | reverse complement strand
TCGTCCTTCAATTCGTCGTAGACATACAGGGCAGCGTTCGCCCGCGTCCATTCACAGTTCATGAGACCACGCTTTCTAAAATCGGCTGTTGGCTTTCGGCCTAACAACCTGAACATCTCTTCGAACTTGCCAGAGCTTCTCGCAGTTCGAAGTTTCTACATCAAAACTTCACCGCATCGGCGCCAATGTTCCCCGCAGCTTCTGCGTGGCGCGGAACAACGTATTCTTCGCGGTCTCTTCCGTCGTGTTCAACATCTCGCCGATCGTTCGCAGCTTGAGTCCCTGGTAGTGCTTCAGCTCGAAGACCATGCGCTCGCGCGGCGTGAGTTGCTGCAAAGCCTTGCCAATCTTGCTGCCTAATTCGCGGCGCATCAGATCGCGCTCGGGATTTGCTCCGGCGCGATCGTCGGCTACCTGGTCCAACACGCTGCGCTCTTCTCCGCTGGCATCGATCATGACTGGCGAATCTTCGCGCCGCGTCTTCTTCTTACGCAGATGATCGAGACAGAGATTGGTCACGATGCGGTACATCCAGGTGTAGAAGGAACATTCGAAGCGGAAATTTCCGAGATGACGGTAGGCCTTGAGAAATGCTTCCTGGTAGACGTCCTGCGCCTCGGCCTCAGAGCCGGTCAAATGCAATGCCAGTCGCAACACCGCTTGATCGTACTGACGCACGAGTTCCTCGAACGCAGTGCGGGAGCCGCGCTGCGCTTCCCGAATCAGGTCGGCGTCGTTGATGCGGTTGAGGGTGTGGCTCACCATGGGACCGCTCGCCGCTATCGACGGCGAGACAGAGCTGTCCTCTCTAGCCTTCACTCCCCGCGCCTGACCTGCGGTCGCCATGCGTGTATCACAGCCGAGGGCGATTTGGCCGCCCGCCACTGCGGCTAGACTTGGCATTTCTTCTCCTGATTTATCGGCCTGCGCGATTGGGCTAAATCCCGTGCTTGCATTCCGATAGACGCGCGAGAGAAAGAAAGGTAAGCCGCGATTATACGGCTAATGGCGAGGGACCAGAGCCTTAAGGGCTGTTTTTTCAGTCGCTTGGGAGCGTGCCCAAAACGCGAGACAGCCGCCTTTGTCTGACTCCAGGCTGTGATATCCAAAATCTCGGGGACGGCGAAAAGGCCAACGATTCACCACGGAGCGCTGGGGAGAATCCGGTCAAGGCAAAAAACAGGGAAAATAACAGAGAATTTTTCGAATTCGACGTTAAAGTTATAGAATTCTGCCCAAAATCTGCCAATTCCCTTTCAGGAACAGGAAATAACAGCGAATTATCAGCGGACTTCTGAAACTAGCTCGCAGCTTTTGCTTCCACGTTTTCGGCCACTGGATTCCCAATCACTTGCGCTGCAAACCGCTCCATCTCTTCCAGCTGCGGACTGAATTGGAGCAGGAGCAGATCGACCCCTGCGGCTTCAAATTCCGCGACCCGTTCACGCACCTGTTCCGGAGTACCGACCAGGCCGGAACGGAGCCCGCGATTCGAGACGGAGTAGTCCTCCAGCGACACACGTTGCTCGAGCTGCGTATTTGCCAGCCACTGCTGATAATTGCCGTAGCCTGCCGCGCTCTGCTTTACGTCGGTGATGCGCGCAAGCTCACGCTGGGCTTCGGCCTCGCTGTCGCGCACGATCGCATATCCGGCTACACCGTACTTCATTCGGCCCAGTCCGAATTTCTCCCGGCGCGCCGCGAGGTCATTGACCTTCTCCCGAATTCGCTGCGGCGGGTCCCCGTGCATTACGTAGGCATCGCATTTTGAGGCAATCAAGTTTTTGGCTGCCTCCGACTCTCCGCCTGCGTAAATCGTGGGTCGCGGTTTGGCTATCGGCTTGGGTTGCACTACACTGTCCGCGACCGAATAATATTTCCCAGAATAGGAAAAATGATCCTGCTTCCAGGCAGTGTTCACAATATCGAGCCACTCTGAGGTACGCGCATACCGGTCGTCGTGCTGCTCGAAATGAACGCCGAACTTGCGGGCCTCTTCTGCCCACCAGGAGGAAACTACATTCAGCGAGACACGGCCGTTGCTGATGTGGTCGATGTTTGCAGCCTGTTTTGCCAGAAGCGCCGGCAAATGAAATGTCGGACGGACTGCAACCATCAGCTCCAGTTCCTTCGTGACTGCAGCGAGCGCCGCTGCCGTCGACCAGGCATCGAGCGCCGGCGCGTCCACGCCTTTGATGTCATTCAGATTGAGCTCGGCGATCAACGTGAGGCCGTAGCCGATCTGCTCGCTGCGCCGCGCCAGCTTGCTGACGTACTCCCACGTCGGCTGCATGCCCTCGTCTTCTACGTTGCGCAGCCATCCGCCGAAAACAGGAAGCCAATATCCGTATCGCATTACGCTACCGCCTCCTTCTTCGCGGGTTTCTGCGCTTCCGCTTCGAGATAGTCAACCAGCCTCACAAAGGGATCGAAGCCGATGACTCGCGGCCCGTCAGAGACGAAATTCGACAGAGCATTGATGTCGTAGTAGTAGAGCTGGCCATCGCGATCGTCGGTCACGTACTCGATGCCGCCGACGTCAATACCCGCAGTTTGCATGATGCGCTCTACGTCTTGAATCACCTGTGCCGGTGGTGTGTAGCCTTCCACACGCAGTCCCGCTTTGGGAGCTTCGACCGCGCAGGTTGCGAGATTCAGTTCCACGCCGCTCGTGGTCTTGCAAATATCGGCAGGGCAAAGATCGAAGGTCTCTCCAGTGATGTACACGTTGATGCCATACAGATATTTACCGCCGACAACTTCAACTCGCGTGATGTGTCCGCCTCGCGCTGGAATGAACTCCTGCACGAGCGCGGTATTGTCGAGTCCGAGAGAAAACTGTCCGTTGCGGGATGCTTGCTCTAGAGCCTCCGGAGTATCGAAACGCACGATACCCTTCCCGCTGCCGCCTACATTGGGCTTTACGATCACCGGAAAGCGAAAACCCTCGGCAGCGGCGGGCGCCTCCTGCGGATGATTGATGACACGCGCGCGCGGATACGGCAATCCAAGCGAGTGCAGCAGAGAGAGCTGCGAGGCCTTTGAAATCTCATAGCGAAAACCGCGCGCGCCATTAATGACGCGTGTCCCGAG
>QIBC01000324.1 GCA_003225215.1 Acidobacteriota bacterium | reverse complement strand
GTTCATGGTTAATCCTGGAGGCAGGCTTCCGGAAACGACTGACCATGAAATCGGGGGAACGCCATTGTTGCTCGTGAGTTGCTGAGAATAGGAAACGCCGTGAGCTGCAATCTGCAGGGGCGTGGAGTTGACACTGAGGGGAACTACTGCGCCTGAAACCTGGAGGTTGTAACTCATGTCTGGCCGCGCATCGCCGCGCCAGTCGAAGACGTGAATGTAGAACGTGCTGCTGGTGTCTCTGGTGCCTGGCACCTGGAAGTCGATAGCAGAATCCTGAACGTGAGGGCTCGCGCTGATATCGTCGTTGATGCAGGGGCCGGCGAAGGTGGTGCTGGTGTCGCCCGGCTGGCGGCACGTATTTAGGCGTACTCCGTTTCCGTCGACGATCTCGATCACCGTATCCAGCGGATTACCGGGGCTAATCCGCTTCGCATTGGTCTCTACATGAACTGTGGCAGCGCCGGAAGAGACGAGTTTGTAATAGTCGTGATCGGCCGCGAGCGGAGCGCCGTTTGGCGGATCGATATAAGGACTAATGGAGGCGGAATAGAATCCATTGGCGATCGGCGTCGCGGTAGCCGGAGTGTCGTTGCGCCCGAGCGGCTGGGCGACAGTTATGTTGAAGCCTGCAGATGCCATCTGCGGAGTCGGACTGGAATCCGTTGCCGTTACGGCTAAGAAATACATTTGTGCTGTCGTCGGCGTCCCGCTCACGATGCCGGTGTTAGTGTCGAGCGTGAGACCAGCCGGCAGGGAATTTTGGTTGGCGAGAGCAAACTTGTAGGGCGGCACTCCGCCGAGAGCCACAATCTTGCCGTTGAATGGCCGGTTTAGCGCCAGGCGGGACGGAAGCGAATTTGCCAACGTAAAGGCCGGTGGCGTGACCGTAATGGTCATACTCTGGGTGGCGGTTTCGGGCGGCGAAAAAGAGTCTTGTGCAGTGATCGTGAACTGATAGGTCCCGGTGGCATACGCGGCTCCGCTCATCGTGCCGTTACTTTCAAACCTCAGCCCCGGAGGCATCGTTCCCGAAGTGACACTGAACCCCACGGGAGGAAATCCTCCGGTGATTCCCGCATTGAAATTGAAGGGAAACTGGTATTCCGTGATGGTTGCCGGTTGAGTTGTCCCACCCTTCAGCGGCAGATATGCGGTGATCGTAAAGTTTGCGGTGGCCGTGCGGGCCGGAGATGCGGAGTCGGTGACTGTTGCAATGAAGCCCCCGGTTCCGCCAAAGTTCGCGGTCCCGGAGATTACGCCTGTATTCGCATCGATAGAGAGCCCATCAACAAACTGTGTAGTGGGCGCGATTCGCGCGATGCTCCAGTGCAGCGCTCCTTGTCCGTTGGCCGCGGCCAGGGTCGTCGAGTAAGCGTGGCTTTGCAACGTCGCAGGCAAGATCGAGGGGCTTGTAATCGCCAGCGTTGCCGGCGGCGGTGTGGTCCCTCCGCCTCCTCCGTTGCCGCCCCCACCCCCGCCTCCACAGGAAATCGAAAGCGCCACAAGAGAAAGCGCCAGCGGGATGCACACGCGGTTCGCTCTCATGCGCAGGCCTCGGCTACTGCTGCGAGCATGAAGTTAAGAGGTGAACCGAACAGCGCACCTGAATCTTCGAACTGATCGAAGGTCGGCGTGGGATTGTTCAGGATGATGTCGATGCCCGTGAGCTTGTCTCCGGGACTCACGGTGATGGTGTCCCGCGCCAACGGGAAATCGAACGCCGACTCGTCTTTGTTCCAGAACTCGGGTGATCCAGGGATCGCGATGGGCGGAGAAAGCGGACCAACTCCCGAACCGCCAACGAACAACGGAAATACTGCTTCGACCTCGATGGTGTACGTCCCTGGCGGAACTGCCACCTGGTAGTAACCGATAAGTTTGGGATTGCGCGAACCGTCCGGGTCGCCGTTCGTGTTGTTCTCGTTGGGCTCGGGCATGCTTGCGGTAATGCTCTGCCCGGGATTTCCGGTGAAGAGATAGCCCGAAACGGCAGATAGGGCAATACGCCGCGACTCGTCTTGCGGTGTTCGCGGATCATCCACGGCGCGCGCAATCACGTTCACGCCCTGAACCTGCGAAACAGCGTCGGGGAAATAGATGGTTCCGCTGATTGTGCCGTAATTGCTTACAAAAGTCGGATTGGGGTAGAGGCTCGAGATCCACGAGACGTCGTCCGGCGAAAGCACCGGCAAGCCGGCATCTTTGCGTGCCTGGCAGAGCTCGACGGGGAACATGAGCGGAAGGCCGGCGAGCTTGTCCACATCGCAGCTCGAAGATTGACTCTGTACCAGATCGACGTTGATTTGAGAATGACCGAGCCCCAGGAAGTGCCCGATTTCATGCGTAATCGCCTCATCAAACTCGTTGGCGGTAAGCTCGAAGTTGGGCGATGTGTTGATTCCATCCTGGAACTTGCCGTTCATCAATATGAGTGCGCCGGTCAAGTGTCCGCTGGCGGAATCCAGAGCGCACCCGCTGGCGAATCCAATGACGCTTGCAGAAAGACCAAGTCCGGACATGATTTGCCCGTTGGCGTCGAACATGACCGGGTTCTGCGTTCCGGATTTGCATGAACCCACTAAATCGTTGAACTGAGGAACTGTAGCGACATCGGCGCCGGTGACGTAGGCGCCGGCTGACAAGATTGGTCCCGCATTAGAGAACGAAATCGTTGCCGTGGGAACCGACTGCCAGACGGCAAACATGTTCTGCACGCGTTGCAGCCCGGCGGCATTGTCGATGACAGTCGCATTGCTCGGGTTAACCGCCATTGGGCCAGGGTCAAGCCGATACTGGATCGGCATCTTCCCCGGATCCCAGGTGAACGGCTGCGCATCGGTGCCAAATTTCGGTCCGCCGACCACCAGCGGCCCTCCGGCCTGAAGCGAGGTGGCAGTGAAGAAGATACATAGAAGCAGGCACGAGGCGATGAGGACTGGGCGCATCACTTTGTCCTCACGAAACTGCGAATTGCGTCTTCCAAATCGGGAAGAGATACGGGCCCTGCTGTTCGCTGTCGAGCGATGGCGGTCACGCGAGAGGAAAGCTTGATTCCTCGAGCCTGCGCTCTCTTTTCCGTCGCCTCAAATAGTTGCGCGTTGGCACGCCCGTTCACGGCGACTGGCTGGTCCTTGCTGTCGTGCGTGATGCGGAAGCGGCCCTGATCGAGTCCCACCGGGCTTCTCAAGCCATATTGAGACTCAGGACCAAGCAGGAGCAGCAGTTC
>QIBC01000009.1 GCA_003225215.1 Acidobacteriota bacterium | reverse complement strand
TACATTGGCTCTCATATTGTGACTGCCACTGACGCGAGCACGGTTGCGGAGGATGCGGCAGTGTTGCATGCACAAGAGCTTCCTTCACAGGTTGACGACATCGATGGCGACCTCAAGGCGGATGAACTTGCATTTCAGATTGATCTGAACCCTCGTCAGACGCGTATCGTCACCATTACCTGGGGCACGCCGGATCGCATCTTTCGTTTGCGCGGCGACTACGAGCCGCAGACCAACGCCATCTTCACTAAGAAGATCGACGGCATGGGCTGGGAATCAAAACGCGATTCGTTCCGTCTCTACTTCGACAAGCGCAATGCCATCGATCTTTACGGCAAGCCGCGTCCCACTTTGCAACTGCAGCGCTACGCTACTCCCGGATACATCTACCACAACTACTCGCCCGACGGCCGCGACATCTATCTAGTGGCCGACGCGCTCGGCATCGGCGCTCCAGCCGCATGGGTGAACGGAGAGGCGCGGCACATCTCCGACGTGGACGATCGCACGTGGCGCATCATCTCTACCGGGCCGGTACGCGCAATCGTGGAATTCACCTACCAGGGTTGGAAGATCGCGGGCAAGAGCGTGAACCTCCAAGTCCGTGCGACGCAATGGGCCGGAGAGCGCGGTTTTCTCCAGACAGTTACGTCGACAGATGCCGTCGATCTGACTCTGGCTACCGGTCTTACCCAGCAGCAGGGAATTCCTGAGGTACGCTCGCAAGCCACTGACGATCCCGCATGGCTCGCTATGTGGGGAGAGCAGGCGGTAGAAGGCGGAAACAAGGCGGTGTCTCCAATTCTACGCGGGACCAATTTGGGACTAGCGATCGTGATGGCTCCAAGCTCCAGCGCGACCCCCAACAAGGACAGCAAAGACTATCTCTTCACATTTCCGCTAAAGAACGGGAACGCAAGCTGGTATTCCCTGGCAGCGTGGGATCAGGAGGGAAGCAACGATCCCGTGCCTGTTGTAGGAGCGCGCGAACCGCGCGAGTACGTTGCTCGTGTTGCCGGAGTGGATGCGATCACTAGTCAGGATCAGCTGGTGGCCTCAGTGAAAGAGATCGCTGCACGGATGAAATCACCTGCAACTGTAAAGATTCTCTCCAGCGCGCCGGAAGTGCAGTCCGCGCCGCCGGATACGCTGCATCCCGCAAGCTCCCGAACTTACAAACAGGCCATCGATCTGTTGCAGAAAGGAAGATGTATGCGCGCACTCACGACGAAAAATATCGACGTTGGGCTGAGCTGTGGACCTCGCGCATCGTGGATAAGGAATCCGAGCAGAATCACGACACTGGCTTTCTGTATTTCTATTCCTCCGTGGCGGGCTACCAGCTTACGCACGATCAAAAGCTAAAGGAGAGCGCGATTCGCGGCGCCGACCATCTCACTCAGATGTACAACCCGGTCACGCAACTGATTCCGGCGTGGAATCAGAACGGCGACGACACCATCATCGACACGATGATGAACCTCCAGCTCTTATGGTGGGCAAGCCGCGAGACCGGCGATCCTAAGTATCGTGACATCGCCCTGAAGCATGCTCTGCGCAGCGCTGATTGGTTCATTCGCACTGACGGATCGGTGATTCAATCTGTTCACTACAACCCGGGAGACAATCGTCAGGAATTTCATCTGCATGGGGGCAGTGCGAACGATCAGCCCCTGGTGTTTCCCAACAAAGCGCGTCCAGGAGAGCGCGTCTTCTATCACACGCACCAGGGATACTCGTGGGAAACCGGTTGGGCGCGGGGAACAGCATGGGCGCTGTACGGCTTTGCGACCGCGTACCGAGAGACACACGATGCGCGATTGCTTGCTGCCGCACAAAAGATTGCAGATTACATTCTTGCGGAGCTTCCTGAAGATGGCGTGCCCTGGTACGACTTCAACGACGAAGGAGTCATGTTCCGCAATCGGGATACCTCGGCCGGCGCGATCATCGCTGGAGGATTACTGCAACTCGCGGCGCTGACGCAGGACACGCCGACGGCAAAGCTCTATCGAGTTCAGGCGGAGCGCATCACGCACTCTCTGATTGATCGCTATCTGACTCCCGCATACAAGGGAGATAACTCCCCTCCAGGAATCCTGCGGCACGGCAGCGGCACGCGTCCGGCAGACGGCATGCTGATTTACGGACAGTACTACCTGCTCGAAACGCTGATGGATTTGGACATGGCCCGACCGTAACGAATCATGGAACCGATCATGCAGCTTTCATTCATTCTGTTGTTGCTCTCAATTAGCCAAACCGCAGCCGATGCAAAATCCCCGCGAGTCTTCCTGCTGAATGCCAGGGTGCTTCAGCACGAGCGCCAGCTTGCTCAGGCTCATCCTGACAAGCAGAGCGATGTAGGGCAGGCTGCGCGTGCCGAAGCCGACAAAGCCATCAGCGCAGGGCCATTCTCGGTCATGCAGAAGAATGCAGTGCCTCCGAGCGGCGACAAGCACGACTATATGAGCCTGGCGCCATACTTCTGGCCCAATCCGAATACCCCGGATCATCTGCCCTATGTTCATCGAGACGGCGAGCGCAATCCCGAGATCAATCAGATCGTCGACCACGAAACCATGAGCAAGATGTGCAGTGCCGCCCGCGCACTGGCGCTTGGGTACTACCTTACGGCCAACGAAGACTACGCCGCGCGAGCAGCTTTGCTGCTGCGTGCGTGGTTTCTTGATTCAAAGACAAAGATGAATCCCAATCTGGAATTTGCTCAAGCGATACGCGGTGTGAATACAGGGCGGGGAATCGGCATCATCGAATCCCGCGGGTTGACTGAAGTTGTGGACGCAATTGGTTTGCTCGAAGGATCGAAGAATTGGACCGCTGAGGACGAAGCTGGACTGCGCAAATGGTTCACCAGCTTTCTCGATTGGCTACAAACCAGCAAGCATGGGCAGGACGAATCGAACGCCAAAAACAACCACGGCAGTTTTTATGACGATCAGGTCGTAGACTTCGCTCTGTTTGTCGGTCGTCGCGATCTTGCTCACGACATAGCAAGCAGAGCTGCGCAGAAGAGAATCGCAACCCAGATTGAACCTGACGGCAAGCAGCCTCTAGAGCTGGCGCGCACAAAGTCGTTTGGGTACAGCGCCTTCAATTTGCGGGCGCTTACTGAGCTAGCGCGGCTGGGCGATCAAGTCGGCGTCGATCTCTGGCACTTTCAAACAGCCGATGGTCGCAGCATCCGAAAGGCCCTCGATTATCTTCTTCCTTACGCTATGGGTGAGAAGCAATGGCCGTATAAGCAGATTGAAGAGATGCGCCCCGACGAACTCGCGGGACCGCTGCTGGAAGCCGCAGAGGTTTACAAGGATCCGAAGTACGAGGCAGCAGCAAGGAAGCTGTCGGTAGGCCATCGCAACGTCAGCCTTGTGTCGTTAGGAGGCTGGCAATGATTAGCGCGTCCCGGCTGCATCGTAGAGACGCAGCATGCTGCGTCTCTACTTTGCTGCGTCTGCATTCAGAGATCTATTAGACGTACACGCGTTCGGCCTGGCGAATTGCGCGGTAGCGCTGGAAGGCTTTGCGTTCATCTTCCAACCCCATCACTGTTTTCAGAGTGCAGCCGCGAAAAGTGTGAGCGATCATTTTTCTGCCCTGGCGCAGCACAAATTTGGGATTGCGGAACAGAGCGGTCGGGAAGTGCGCTGCCTTCATCCACCGCTCCGCACGCCAGCGCAGGAATTCAATCTCCTCGGCCTCCAGTTTTTCCGATCGCACAACTGCGGTGGTACCGTCGTACTCTTCCACGCGATCGTTGATGATGAGCTGGCGCTCGCGGAAATCTTCTGTCATCGGGGTGCCCGGGTACGGCGTTGGATGTTGAATATATGGCCAGTCGATGTAGCGGCGCGCAAAGCGTAAGTTCGCTTCGACTGATTCGCGAGTGTCGTTGGGATTGCCGACGATCAGGCCGCCAACCACGTACATCTTGTTGCGATGGATGTACTCGATGGCTTGTAACGTCGCGTTTCCAACTTTGTGGCCCTTATCACGCATGATGTTTTTGGAACTGGCGCGCAGAAATTGAAGATCATCTTCAAGGATGTTCTCGATTCCCAGGAATACATACTTGAATCCGGCCTTCCGCATAAGTGGACCAAGAGTCTCGCCATGGTTCGCGATCGCAGATGTCATACCTTGAATCACGTACTGGATGTTGTTGAGACCGGCGGCAACGATCGCTTTGCACAGCTCTTCAAAACGATGAACGTTCAGCGTGATGTTGTCGTCGACCAAAAAGATGGTTTGCGCCCCATGCTCTCGAGCGTCGCGAATATCCGCCAGCACGCGGGCGAATGAGTATGTGTGAAAGTTTCGTCCGCGCATCTGAATGATGGAGCAGAAGCTGCAATCGAATGTGCATCCGCGCGAGGTCTCGATCACATCCACCTGGCGGCCGAGCATGGTATAGCCGTGCAGAACGCGAGCGTCGCGCTTCGGCAATCGAATCTCATCGTCCTCCAGACTGTGCACCGGACGTGGAGAATTCTCATGCCATTTTTCACCGCTGCGATAGGACAATCCGGCGATGTGGCTATAATCGCGCTGCTTTTCCATTTCCTGTACTAGCTCGCGCAGCGTGACTTCCCCTTCGCCGCGAACGATGAAGTCCACACCAGAGCCCGATTCCATATACGCCTGCGGGGCGAGACTTGGGTCGTACCCGCCAACCGCGATCTGCACACCCGGCTTGAGTAAGCGAATCAGATTGGCGATCTTCAGCGCGGTCTTCCGCTGGAATGTCATGACTGACATTCCCACTAGTGCTGGATCGATCTCGTGAACCAGGCGCTCCACCGTCGCGCGCACGTCCTTTTGAACAAGAATCAGATCCGCAACTGCAACGCGGTGATGGCCGTCAACATTGCCGGCGAGCGAAGTCAGGGCCCCATTGGGCATGCGGATCGCCACAGTCGGCATGTGCTCGAAGGAATCCGGCATCGAGAGCAGAAGGATGTTCATTCAATCGCCTCAAACGAGGAATCCGGTCAGGATATCCTCTCGATTACGAAAAGATACTCTCAAACCGGGCTCTTGCGTAGCAGCCGCGAAAAACTCGAGGTGGGGCTGCATGGTAAAGACGCGCCATGCTGCGTCTCTACTGGTAGGCGGGATCAGTCACACTCCGTCGCGCGGCTTTTCTTTGCGCACGAAGATGTTGTCCTGCGTCGGTTCCGAGTCGCACTCGATCGCAAGCGTCGTAACCGGATGATCCGGCGCCTGCTGCGGCAGGTTGTACATGTGTAGCTGATATGGATCCTGCTTGAAGTCAACCTTTTGGTTATTGGCATACAGCCGTACCGATTTGGCGTTTGCCTTCAGGCCGCACATATTCACATCACCACCGGGCCAGTAATGAACATGCATGAATAAGGTGTTGCCGGTTCGCGTATAGCTGGCGTATGCAGAACGGCGCGGTTCGCAACGATCGGATTTGTAGATGGTGTCTCCGTTCTTGCTCATCCATTGTCCAACTTCCTGAAGAATGCGAACCGACTCTTCAGGAATGGAGCCATCAGCTCGCGGACCGATATTCAGAAGATAATTTCCACCATCACGCGCGCAGGTGATGAGATTACGAATCACCGTTCGCGAGTTTTTCCAGTTGTCATCGGCGCGCTGGTATCCCCAGCTATCGTTAAGCGTCATGCAGGACTCCCACGCACGGCCGCCGCTCTCGGCAGTAATATGTTGTTCAGGCGTCGAGAAGTCGCCCTGAAGTTTGTTGCGGTTGTTCACGATGATCTCCGGTTGAAGCTGGAAGACCATTTCGTTCATCTGCACCGACTCCCAGCCCGCTGCGTCAAGCGGCCAGGCAACGTCATACCAGAGCACGTCGATCTTGCCGTAGTTGGTCAGCAGTTCGCGAATGAGGCCGTGGGTGTAATCAACGAACCGTCTGCGCGCGGCTTCGTCGGTAGCGCATTTTGCGCCGTCGGGATGATGCCAATCCATTAGTGAGTAGTAGAACCCGACTCGCAAACCTTCAGACCGAGCTGCGTCTACATATTCGCGTACCAGATCACGTCCGGGACCTTGCTTGGCGGCGTTGTAATTCGTGAGCTTGGTATCCCATAAACAGAAGCCTTCATGGTGCTTGGTCGTCATCACGATGTACTTTTGTCCCGCTGCCTTTGCTAGACGAGCAAAATCACGCGGCGCATTCGGCTTGGGCTTGAACTGCTTCGTGAAAGCCATGTATTCCTCAATCGGGATCGCCTCGTTCTCCATCGCCCACTCATGCCGAGCCCGCGCGCTGTACAGCCCCCAGTGAACGAACATGCCGAACCTTGCTGCATGCCACCACTGCATGCGCTGCTCGCGATTCGCGGCGATTGCCGGAGGTTCTCCAACCGATTCCTGCGCATCGAGCATGTGAGTGGAGGTTTGCCCTTCAGGTATTTGCTGCGCGGGAGGTTGTGGCGTGGTCTGGGCCTTGAGCGTTGCGGCCGTGAGTAATGAGGCGCCAGCGCCTTTGAGCCAATCGCGTCGATTGATGCCCTTCTGGTTCATCTTTGTGTTCTCCAAGGTTGAGTCGAATCGTGTCCGTGCGCACTGCCACAGGACTCTGGTTTCTGCTCCCATCCGCGGGTTTCTTTTGACACTGTCATCCCGCGCGCGCTGTTTTGCGCGGGGGATCTATTGTTCGTTATCTCTCGATGCACTAGAACGAACAGCAGATCCTCCGCTCCGCAGTCAGACTTTCTCTGTTGCGAACGTCATGGGGGCGGAGCGAGGGATGACAGTTCAATGCGTACGCGGCTGTCGTCGTCCGGCATCACTGCTCCAGCTTGAAGATGCGTTCCATCAGCAGCCACTTTTCGCCTGGCTTGGCCTGCGGGAGAGGCTGCTGGAACTTCCACATCAACTGTTCCCATTCCTGCACTCTCGGATTACTGTGATCCGCTGCTCCCTTGGCTTCGAATGAGAACCGATCGTTGACTTCCAGGATCATGAACAATCTTGTGCCCAGCAGATAGATCTCTAGATCTTCGATTCCCGATTGCTTGATGCTCTGCGTGATCTCGGGCCAAATCTTCTTGTGGTACTTCTTGTATTCGGCGATCAGTTTGGGATCATCTTTGAGATCGAGAGCGAGGCAGTAACGGCGGTTCATGCGCGTTGTGCTCCGACCTGCCGTATATCGGATGTTCCCGAAGGCTTGTATCCTGCGAGACCGAAGTACAGGATGTACACATAGCAAATCAGAGGAACGATGAACGCAGTCTGGATGTTGGTGGCATCCGAGATGCGCCCCATGATCGCTGGGAAGATCGCTCCCCCAATAATCGCCATCACCATCAACGACGAGCCTCGCTTCGTTAGTGGCCCAAGATTCTTGATGCCAAGCGCGAAGATCGTCGGGAACATGATGGAGTGGAAGAAGCCGATCAGCACTACTGCCCAAACCGGCACAATTCCATTAGCAAGAAGGGCTACCGATACAGAAGCGAGACAACCGAGAGCAAAAATAGAAAGCAGACATGGCGGAGGAACAATCTTCATGAGCCCCGATCCGGCAAAGCGCCCGGTCATGAATCCAATCTGGTGTCCCAACAAGTAGTACGCGGCTATTGCAGCGGTCATGCCTGGCACGGTGTGCTGCGCAAATCGAATCACGAAGCTGGCAACACCGACCTGCGCGCCCACGTAGAAGAACTGCGCGATGACGCCCTTTACCAAATGGGGATGAGAGAACACAGAAGCGCCCGAGTGGAGTTTTGCAGCGCTAGAACTATCAGCTTCCTCGATCAGGTCAGGCAGATGCGTGGAATAGATGGCGGCCGCGACCGCGATGAAAATCCCGGCCATCAGAAGATAAGGCGCCTTCACGGTAGCCGCTTGAGCGGCGCGATATGCTTGCACTTCGCCAGCGCTCATCAGGGCAAGCTGCGCCGGAGTGTATTCCACGCCGGTGAGAATGAGCGCGCGACCAAGGAGCGGTGAGAGCGTCGCACCGACCGCATTAAATGACTGCGCGAAGTTCAGTCTGCGCTCCGCACTCGCTGACGGACCAAGAACGGTGACATAAGGATTTGCCGCCACTTCCAGAAAACTCTGGCCGCAAGCCATCACGAAGAGTGCGATCAGGAAGAACGCGTAGAGCCCAATGGAAGCAGCCGGCAGGAAGAGCAGCGCTCCGGCCGTGCACAACAGCAGTCCCAGCAATATTCCCCGTTTGTAACCGATCCGCTCCATTAGCTTGCCTGCGGGAAATGCGGCAAGACAGTAACCGCCAAAGAAAGCGACCTGGATAAACGACGATTGAAAATCCGTCAGCCCAAATGCGAGCTTAAATCGCGGGATCAGGATGTCGTTCAGATTGACGCCGAACGCCCATAAGAAGAACAAAGAGGTGATCAGCACAAACGGAACCAGGAATCTGCGCTCCGTGATTGGCGCCGGTGTGACGGGGACAGATTGAGATGGACTCGACATTCAGTGCGGCCTCTTTAAGTGATTGCGCGATCCAAGTGCACGTAGCCTCCATCCACGAACAGTTGCTGTCCCGTCGTATGGCCTGACCGTGGACTCAACAGGAAGATCGCGGTCCACGCGATCTCTTCAGCAAGCGTCATTCGCTTGCCGAGCGGAATCTTGGCGGTAATACCAGCCAACTTTTCGTCAGGATTCGGAAAGGTATCCAGCCATTGACGATAAAGCGGCGTCATCACTTCGGCCGGCACAATGGCGTTTACTCGGATTTGATAGGGAAGAAGTTCGACCGCCCATTCCCGTGTCAACGCCAGAATCGCACCCTTGGCCGACGCGTATCCCGAAGTACCACCCTGTCCTGTCAGTGCTGTTTTGGAACTAATGTTGACGATCGCCCCGCCCGCCCTTTTCAAATACGGCACCGCATAGTGCGCCATGTTGAAGTAGTGCAGAAGATTGCGTTCCAGCGATTCGACGTATTTCTCCGGGCTGCCTTCCTCAAGTCCAATCTTGTCGTTTACGCCGGCGTTGTTCACCAGCGCGTCGATGCGACCAAGCTGCCGGTGAGCTTCGGTGACAACTCGGCGACACTCTTCCGGCTTGCTCAATTCGGCAGCAATACAAAGGGCTTGCTTGTGCTTTGCTTTTAGCTCTTTCTCGATTTGCTGCAAAGCCTGCTGATCGCGATCGACGATCACCGGGATCGTACCCTCGTCGACACCGGTGCGCGTGATGGCTGCGCCAATCCCCTTCGCGCCACCCGTGATGACGATGACCTTATCCTTAAGCTGCAAGTCCATAGAACCGGGCTGCATTCAGCCCGAAGATGTTTTCTTTCTCACTCGGGGAGAAATCGCGCGTGTAATTCTCGATGACTTCCTTTACTTGCGAATAGCTGGCTGCGAGCAAGCAGACAGGCCAGTCAGAGCCGAACATAAGACGATCTGTTCCGAACGCTTCAAACGCAACGTCCAGATATGGACGAAGAGTTTCAGCGTTCCAGTTCTTCCAATTGGCCTCGGTAACCAGGCCCGACAATTTGCAGTAAACATTTTGATTGCGGGCTAGAGCACGAATATTGTTTGCCCACGCATCAATCTCCCCCGCTTTGATCGACGGCTTAGCAAGATGATCCAGAACGAACTTCTGCGCTGGGAAGCGCCGGACAAATTCGACAGCACCGGGAAGCTGGCGAGCATATATAAGGATGTCGTAAGTGAAATTGTGCCGGGCAAGAGCGGCTACACCTCGAAGAAAGTCCTCCCGCATCATGAAGCGATCATCGTGCTCCGCCTGAACGATATGTCGGAATCCCCGCAGTTTGGTGTGGCGGGAGAAGCATTCCAGCCGCTCATCGATGTTCTTGTCCAGCAAGTTCACCCATCCCACTACCCCGGCGATCGCCGAATTTTCCTCAGCCAGGTCAATCAAGAAGTGAGTCTCGGTCTCCGACTGATCCGCCTGAACTGCGATCGTTCGATCAACGCCCGCTTCGCGCATTCGCTGAATCAGTTCCTTTGGGAGAAAATCCCGTTTCAGGACCGCCATTTCTTCTGTAATCCAACCATCCCGTCCCGGATCATAGCGCCAGAAGTGCTGGTGGGAGTCGATCCGCATGAAGGAATCCTGTACCTGCCGCAGGCTAGCCGTGCAGGTTGAGAAATCCTCCGTCGATAGGGTAGTTGGTTCCGGTTATGAAACTGGACGCGTCGGAACAGAGAAAAAGAGCGAGCGACGCGATCTCGCTCGGCCGGGCCATTCTGCCCATGGGCTGCAGTTGGGCGAGTTTTTGCAGCATGTCCTGCTCGCGCCCCGGATAGTTCTTTTTCACGAAGCCATCGACAAACGGAGTGTGGACCCGGGCTGGCGAAATGCAATTGCAGCGAATATTCTGAGCAACGTAGTCGCGCGCTACTGAATAAGTCATCGTGAGCACCGCACCTTTACTCATGGAATATGCAAAGCGATCCGCGAGCCCCGCTGTAGCAGCAATCGAGGCAAGATTGAGAATTACTGCTCCGCCGCCCGTCTTCATGTAGTAAATCGCGGCATACATGCAGTTGTAGATACCTTTCACGTTGATGCGAAAGACGCGATCGAAGTCCTCTTCGCTGGTAGTTTCAAGCTTGCCGACGTGCGCGACGCCGGCATTGTTCACGAGAATATGAATCGGATTGCTGCCGCCGATTTCGCAAAATACATCTTTGACTTGCTGCTGATTCGATACATCGCAATTGTGCCACTGTGCCGTGCCGCCCTGCTGGCGGATGGTTGCAGTCGTCTCTTCGGCATTCGCCTTATCGAGTTCGATAATGTGGACCGCGGCCCCCTGCTGGGCAAAGCAGAGAGCGATTGCTTGCCCTATGCCGCTGGCCCCGCCAGTGATGATCGCGACTTTACCGTCGAGACGAAAAAGCGCCGGATTGTTGCCGTTAGGATTCAGAGCGAAACGCCTCGTTTCCAGGGAATGAAATCGTCTTGCCCAAGCAGTTCCGCTTTGGTCTTCATCTCACCGCTCGCAACCTTCGTGATCACATCGAGGATGCGTTCACCGGCTTCTTCCACAGACTCCTTGCCGGCGATGATTGCTCCGGTGTCTATGTCGATGGCGTCGGCCATGCGCTGCGCCAACTGCGAATTGGTCGAAATCTTGATAACGGGCGCAATGGGATTGCCGGTGGGCGTGCCAAGGCCGGTAGTGAACAGCACGACATTTGCGCCCGCCCCGACTTGCGCAGTGACTGCCTCCACATCGCTGCCCGGGGTGCAGAGCAGGTTCAGCCCAGGCATCGTTGCGTACTCCGGGTAATCCAAGACGCCGGTGACGGGCGCATCTCCACCCTTGCGCGCAGCTCCCGCGGACTTCATCGCGTCGGTGATCAGTCCATCCTTGATATTGCCGGGTGAAGGGTTCATCTCGAAGCCGGCGCGCACAGCTTTAGCCCGCGCGGCATAGTCACGCATCAGGGCGATGAAGCGATCAGCAACCTCCTGGCTTGTTGAGCGATTGATGAGCGCTTGCTCCACACCGCAAAGCTCGGGGAATTCGGCAAGGATGCTGCTGCCACCCAAAGCCGCAAGCACATCGGAAACGTGTCCGATAGCCGGATTGGCCGAGATTCCGGAAAAGCCATCCGATCCGCCGCACTTCAGTCCAACACAAAGCTTGTCGAGAGACGCAGGCTCCCGCTGTGCGCGATTGGCGTCGACCAGGCCGAGGAATGTTTCTCGTATCGCATGGGAAAGCATCGCGCGCTCCGAAGCGCTCTTCTGCTGCTCGAGAAGAATCAGCGGCTTGGCAAAGTGCGGATCGCGCTTACCGATCTCCTCGCGGAGGATGTCTGCTTGAGAATGCTGGCATCCAAGGCTTAAAACCGTCGCACCGGCAACGTTGGGGTGGTGGAGATATCCGGCGATGAGGCCACACAAATTTCTTGCGTCTTCGCGCGTGCCGCCACAGCCGCGTTCATGCGTGAGGAACTTAACCCCATCTACATTTTCGAAAAATCCACGAGGTTGTTGGCGTCCGTCTTCGCTAATCTGCTGATAAGCCTTGATTGCATCCACTCGGCCTTCGCGATATAGACGGGCGAGATCTGCAACCTGTTGACGATAAACCTGCGGCGGAGCGTATCCCAAACCTTCGTCGAAGGCTTTGCGCAACACGTCAATGTTGCGGTTCTCGCAAAAAACCAACGGCACAACCAGCCAGTAATTGCGCGTGCCCACCTGCTCATCGGCGCGCTTGTAACCCAGAAAGGTGCGGCCCTTCCAATCGGAAACATCGGGCGCGTGCCAGGCGTAGCTTTCTGATTTCTGGTGAAAGTCGGAGGCTTCATGCCGAATGTTGCGAGTGGTAATCACCTCGCCTTCGCGGATGGGCTGCATTGCCTTCCCCACGACTACTCCGTACATGATGATCTGATCGCCGGGCGCAAACTCCTTCAGAGCAAATTTGTGCTTTGCCGGAACGGCGGTTACGACGCCGTGAGTCTCCTTGCCGAGACTCACTTCTTCTCCCGCACGCAGGTCAGCAAGAGCGATCATTACATTGTCGCGGCGATCGAGCTTCAGTATCCGGTTCTGAGTCAGAGTTTCAGGCACGCTTCTCCACTACGGACGTATCCGCTCCCTCGGCAAATGCCACCTCCTGCACGCCCTTGGGCACGCGGTTCAACGCCAGGATGACATTCCGCGAGCCCGGTCCATGAATCTCAAGCAGGGCGCGGCTGGACTCCGGCGCCTGGCAGGACGTTACAGATACATTTTCGGCCCGTTCCATGCGAATCACAACCTGCTCCGGAACAGCCTTCGCCGAACGAGCGCGAGAGATGTCCAGATCGCGAACGTCGCTGAAAGAGAAGGAAGGCCCCGTGTCCGAGTTCACAGTCAGACGGTCAAAGCGCGCTTGCTGCGTGTTGGAGCAGTTTAATCCGGTTCCGACACCATTTACGCTTACGTTTTCCAGCGTAAATTCCCGAATCGGATTCTCCGGCAAGCCTTCGACAATTATTCCGTGAGGCGCCTGCTCGATGATAATGTCGCTGAAATGAAAATTGCGAAACGTGGGAGTAGCCTCGTTCTTTTCGACGTGCGCCGTGCGGTCGCTGCCCGTATAGAACATGCCGACATGTACTGCCGTGTCCAGGATGTTCTTGAGCACCACATTCGACGCGCGGTAGTTCTCGACGATATTTCCACGACCTCGCGCACTCTTGATATAGAGCCCACGCCGCGTACCATTGCAAACGCAATTGCTGACAGTGACGTTGCGCACGCCGCCAGACGTCTCGCTGCCGATCGCGACTCCCGCGTGGCCGGTGCCGAAGACGCAATTCGCGACCGTAATATCTTCGCTGGGAATCTGTTTAACTCCAGGCTGGTATTTGTAACCAGACTTGATGACTACGCAATCGTCTCCGGTGCTGATATAGCAGTTCGAAATGCGCACCAGCCGGCAGGAATCCGGATCGATACCATCAGTATTGGGTGAATCTCCCGGACCCCAGATAGTCACACCGTCAATGCAAATGTCTTCACAAAGCACCGGGTGCACGTTCCACGAGGGAGAATTCACGATGGTGATTCCTGAAATGTGCACATTCTTGCAGCGATACAGATTGATAAGTCGTGGGCGCGGCCATTTCAACGGTGAGCCTGGAGGATTTTCCGGCTCACGTCCTTCGAGTGCTAGCTTGCGACGAAGTGCCTGCGTCTCGCGGTGCGCGTCCCACCATCCTTGCCCTTGACCATCGATAGTTCCACGTCCCGAGATGGTGACGTTTTCAAGATCCTGGCCAGTAAGCAGGGACGCAAAGATGGTGCGATCAAGCCCCTCCCAGCGTCCCTGAATTGTTGGGTAATCATCAAAGTTGGTGCTGCCGAGCAGATAAGCGCCGGGCAGGAGCTCAAGCTCCAGATGACTGCGCAGAAATAATGGAGCGCTCAGGTATCTGCCGGGCGGAATGACTACCTTTCCTCCACCCGCTTCGTGGCATCGGTCGAAGGCAGATTGAATTGATTTTGTTGCGAGTGTCTTGTTATCAGGAATCGCACCGAAGTCGCGTATGTCAAGAATGTAGCGGCGATCAGACTGGCGGGACATCGGCGGCGACGTACTGTTTGTAGAGATCGCTTGTGCCATTCCTGATACAGGAACGGCAGTTAGTCCCACTGCGAGATCGCGTACGAACTTGCGACGGCCTTGAAGCTGTTTGGTTGACATCAGTGTGTTTCAACGAATGAAGGACGAGGAAGCCGCTACTCCGGCGATCGATCGGCCGGAGTAGCGACAGCGTTCAACTGCTAGAAGATGAACCTCAGCCCAAATTGCATCTGACGCGGTGTCTGGCCCTGCGCCAATTGCGTGAGGCTTCCTGCGGCAGTTGCAATCGCAGGAACGGCGACGCCGTTAACGGTGACGTTGCCGGAATTAATCGTGAGTTGAGCGTTTGCCGGTGTGTCGTAATTCTGAATATTGAACACGTTGAACGCCTCAAAACGGAGCTGCAGGCTTACGCTTTCCCGGATCGGTATGTTCTTGAACATGGAGAAGTCCATGTTCACTACGTGCGGTCCATTGAAAGCATTCCGGCCTAGATTGCCGAACGCGCCGGAGGGAACGCCAAACGCGCACGGGTTGAACCAACTGGCGATCGTGTGTGTGGCATCCGCCGCCTTACCGCCTTGCGAGATAGTTTTTTGGCAAGCCGGATCTGGATTCGCAGCCACCGGCCCAGCCGCAAATGGATCGGCTAGGAGGTTCGGACGCGCATAGGTACCTGGCGCAGCGGGTGCACTGCCACGTAGATTGGCCACATCGCCGCTGACTTGAAGGTTATACGGCGCGCCCGACCGTGCCTGGAAGATGTAATTGGCTTGCCAATCTCCAAGCAGCCATTCTGTGATTCCGTGATCGAACCGCCCCTTTCCCTTGCCGGCCGGCAGCTCATATACCGTCGCCCAGGAGAGGAATTGGGGAATGTTGTAGGAAGACTGACCACGCGCGGTGTTCATGTCGTAGAAGTTCTGGATGGTGGAACCTCCGCCCGGTCCATTTTCGACATTGAAATAACCGCTGCCGGTGTCAGTGGATTTACCCCAGGTGTAGGAAACCAACGTTTGCAGGCCACCCGAGAAACGTTTCTGGAAGCGGCTCTCCAAAGCGTTGTAGTGCGCCTCGCCGATAGAACGGGAATAGGTAAGCCCTGCCGTAACCCAAGGCATCTGCCGGGCTGCGTCGACTACAGAAGCCGGCGTTGCATTCGGAAATGCCTGATTCGCGGCATTGGCATTTCCTGCGCCATAAGGAAGGCGTCCGCTCTTGCTGCCCGCATAAGCGACGGAAACCATCATGGTCGGCGACAATTCACGCTGAATTTCAAAGTTCCATTGATGGGAATATCCATCCTTGAAATTCGGATCGTCACCCTGGTTCGGAAAACCGTTCCACGGAAGGCCGGTAGTTGGTTTGCCTGCGCCCGGGGAGGTATATGTCGGTATGGGTGTAGTAAAACCGAGTCCCTGTTGCTGGATGATGTTGATTGCGGTTCCGTTTGTGAAAGCGCAGGAGCCACCGTTGCTGCAAGCGTTGGCTGTCCCGTTGAACGCAACAGCATCCGGCCACACCATTGCCTCCAGATCATTCTGCGCATACTGACTGCGGGCGGTAAGTGGATCCCAATACAAGCCATAGCCAGCGCGCATTACCGTTTTGGGAGTGAACTGCCAGGCGATGCCCACGCGGGGACCCCAATTGTCTTTGATCGGCGGAGGAGCGAAGAAATCCTTTCCCGCCAGCACCACATGATTAGCGAAGGGATCGGATAAGAAGCCCTGTGGCGCGCCTAATACTGGCGCATCGGGAATGCACGGCGCCTTTCCCGCCACCGTGCACAATGGTGGCATGGTTTTGGCTCCGATGATGTATCGCTGGTTGGCGAGGTCCAGTGAGTTCCAGAGTCGGCCATCCAGGGTGTGTGGTTGCGTTACATAGTCGTATCGGAGTCCCGCTGTGAGAGTCAGAGTGGGAGCGATCTTCCATTCATCCTGCAAATAGGCCGCCCAGGAAGCGTAGCCGAATTCAACCGGGCCACCATGCGGAATCGGAAGTTGGGCGGTGAAGCTGCTGGGGAAACCAAGCAGTGCAGATGCCAGCGCTAAACCTGTATTGTTGACTGAAGGATTGCGCGACTGCTCGTCGCTAAAGGTGTAAGTCTGGAACGTATTCAGTTGGATTCGTTTGGCATTGATGTACCAGCCGCCAGTCTTGATATTATGCCGGCCCTTTAGCCAGCTCAGGCCAGGAGTCAGACTCCAGTTCGGGTTCTCGCGGGGTGCGGAGCCACGAATGCCGAAGTTGTTGTTTCCGCCGTTGGTCCAATTCGTACTCGGACTGAGGGCGACAAGCAAACCGCTATATTTATCAACGTCCTGAAACCCAGCCTTTTTCAACGGGTCAAGCCCGGCCGTGCTTGCGTTCTGTTGGCCGGCATCCACGCCGGGACGTCCGGCATAACCGGCGCGTACATCGAGGACCATGCTCGGACTGAACAGATGCGTCCATCCTCCGCCATAGTTCCTGCCCTGTGAGCCACCGCTTGTAGAGCCCGCTTCGCCAATCGGCGTAAAGATAGAATTCCGTTGTTCCGTGTACCGGAAGAACGCAACATCGGCGTCGCGGAAGTGATGATCGATTCGCCCGGTAAAGGAATTTGAGTTGTTCAACGTCGCCCGATCGCGGACGAAGTTATTCTTCCCCGTGGGGTCGACGATGTTGGGCACTGCCGAGTACGTCTGGAAGAACTGCTGCATCGGCCCAAAGATCAAGGCTTGCGGAATTATGTTGCAGACTTGAACGCCTGCCGGAGGAGTGAGGCCGGTTCCCAGAGGTTGCTGCAGATGCGTCGTGGGGTTGGGAGCGATCGGCGCTCCGTTGCTGCAATAGAAGGGATCGCGTTGGAAATTGGCGCCGACTTGCCGGGTCGAATAGGGATTATAGATCTGTTTCTTGAAGGCACCGCTCGTGTTCGTGAAGTCCCCAGCAATCTCGGCAACTGTGGGAACATATGACAAAGCCTGGTCAGGCTTGCTGTAACGCCATCCGTCGTACCCGGCTGAGAAGAATGTCTTGTTCTTGAAGATTGGACCGGTGACTGCCGCACCAAATTGATTCTGGTGGAATGCAGCCGGGCCGCTGGGAACCAACTGCCCAGGTTTGCAGCGCGCCAAGGTGCATCCAGTGGGTCCATCGGCAAAGCTGTCGCGCGCGTCGAAGAAGTTATTGCGAACGTATTCGAATGCGGAGCCATGGAGCGAATTGCCGCCCGACTTGGAAACCAGGTTCACAACTCCGCCGCTGGCGCCGCCGAACTCAGCCTTTGCATCGTGCCCGACGACTTTGAATTCCTGTACCAGATCGAGATTTGGGATCACGATGTATGTCGGCCCGCGAACGTTGGTGTTGATGATCCCGTCGAAAAAGTACAGTTTGGATCGGTTGTTCTGGCCATGGAAGGAGCCGTCGGAGAATCCCGATCCGGGAATTCCGACGTTGCCTTCGCAGCAGCCAAGGCTCCGGTTCTGGGAGGTCGAGACTGGGGTTACGCCGGGCGTGAGCGTCAGCAACTGCGTGAAATTCCGCCCATTCAGCGGCAGGTCGTTCACGGCGCGGGTTTCGATCACGGTGCCCAGTTCAGTAGTGCTGTTGTCCACCAGCGGCGCCTGAGCGGTAACTTCTACGGTAGTAGCGACGGCGCCGGGCGCAAGTTTGAAGTTCTGCGTCAGAGTCTGCGAGACTCCGACTTGAAAATTCGGAATCGTCCCCCTGTTGAACCCGGGTTTCTCCACGGTGACTTCATAGGCGCCCGGTTGCACGTTCAGGAACACGAAATACCCGCTGCTGTTGGAGTTGACATGCGTTTGGATATTCGTGGCTTGGTTGCTCAGTGTGACGGTTGCTCCCGGAACCACGGCTCCGGAGGAATCGGTAACCGTTCCGTTTATTTCGCCGCCACGACTTTGCGCAAACGCAGAAAGGGACAACGCGATACATAAAATGATCGACGTCAGGGTCGATTTCTTTGTGAACAGCATCGATGCCTCCACTGTCTGTGAGCAGGCCGGCGTTAGCTCTGATCGGAGAACGGCGTGGAACCTGGCTCTGCTAGGACCAGAACGTATAGCAAGGATTTATTTATTAATTCAAGATAAAAAATCTATGTTTCAAGATTTGAAATCTGTGGCATCCTTGTCCCGGAAGCAAATTTGAGGAGTCTCCGATGATCAGGCCACGCGAATCGAAGTCAGCGCCGGTGGGAGTGGTAACCAAGGTTTTGCATATTCTTGAGACATTGCATGACGCTCCTTCCGGTTTGCAGTTGAAGGATGTAGCACTGCAAACCGGAATCAATAAGAGCACTGCGTATCGTTTTCTAGCGCATTTAGAGCACGAGGGTTATGTCTTTCGCGACAGTGGGGGAGCATACGCGATTGGGGTCCGATTGGCGCGATTGGCATCGGGCATCTCGTACCAGACGACGCTCCGCAAGATTAGTCGTCCGGTGCTGCAGCAACTCTGGCGTGCTACGGGCGAGACTGTCAATCTTGCAGTTTTGGATGGCCGCGAGGTTCTCTATCTGGACGTGATGGAGAGTAGTCACACGTTCCGACTGGTGTCGCAAGTTGGCATTCGCCGTCCGGTGTACTGCACGGCCCTGGGAAAAGCCATGCTCGCGTTCGTGCCTGAAGAAGAACAGCAATACTTCTTTACCGGTTTGGCATTCGAGCGATTCACGCCGCACACCATCAAGAACGTCGCGCAGTTGCGCAAAGACTTCGCGCAAATCCGCCAGCGCGGATACTCCCTTGACAGCGAAGAGGCGTATCTCGGATCGCGCTGTATCGGGGCTCCGATCTTCGAGTCATCGGGAAAGATCGCGGCTGCCGTGAGCGTGTCGGGTCCCACCACGCGGGTTACCCGCGAAAAAGTTCCTGTATTTGCAGCGGCAGCGAAGAATGCGGCTAGTGCGATTTCCAGGAGCCTCGGATACTCGCCTGCGGACAAGGCGAACGTGCGAAATGAGGGGCTGGCAACGGCGGTCGGCCAGTGAGATCCAGCGAGACTTTGGGATTCGGGAATGCACGAGCTGGTTGGATTCCGCGGAAACGGGCCGGATCGCCCTGAACGTAGTCCAGAGCTCCCTGTTCTTTCCCTGTTATTTTTTTGAATCCCGCGAAAAAAGTAGCTAAACGCTTTGTTGATATTGGCTTCGGAAGAAATCCACAGAATTCCCTGTTATTTCCCTGGTTTTGGACAAAATTTGCGGATTTTGGGCAGAATTCGATGAATTCTAGACGCAATTTGAAAACTCCCCCTATTGTTTTCCCTGTTTCTTTCCTTCGGCTGCGGGGATTTCTCTGGCGATTTCGCTAGATTTCAGCCGTTGCCCGGATAGCCGCGAGCAGTTCCATGGGGTGAAAGACTTTGCGCTGAAGTCCGGCGTGAAGTTGCTCCTGACATGATGTGCCGGTCGCAACGAGAGTCCTGCGTTCGCCTTCAGCCTCCGTGGCTCGCACTTGATTGAACAGATCTTCTCCGACCCCCATGCTCAGATCGTAGAAGTCTTTCTTGTACCCGAAACTGCCGGCCATGCCACAGCATTCGACGCCCGAAGTCGCGACGTCGAATCCTACTGCGCGGAGCATCTCTTCGGTTGGAGCAGCAGCCCCGATTGTCTTCTGCTGGCAATGGCTGTGATAGAAGAGGCGCGTCCCAAGCGGATGGCGGAACGCCGAGAAGAAATCCGCGGCATTCAGCTGGCGCTCCTGCAAGATTCGCCAGAGATATTCGACGGCTTCAAAACTGTGAGCACGTATTTCCTCAAAAACATCATGTGGAAGAAAGCGGCGATAGTCGAGACGCAACATCGCCAATGCGCTCGGCTCGACCACGATGATCTCTCGTCCCTCGCGAATGTATTTCAGCAGCAGCTCGCTGGTGCGTTGCGCCTGCTGTTGCGCAGTCTTAATCAACCCTTGTGATAGAGACGCACGACCGTCGGCGGAAACCTCGGTGAGAACCAGATCGATGCCGACAGATCTGAGGACTTCAATCGCCGCGAGTCCCCTTTCGGGAGAGCCGTAATTGGTGAAGATATCTGGGAAAAGCGCCGCTTTGCCGCGACAAGAAGATGCCTTTGACGGGGACAGTCTTCTTGCGGCGCTTGACAAGGTTGTACTCGCAAACGGCGGCAGTTGCCGCCTGCGATCCACTCCAACCAAACGTTCCATCAACGCGCGCGTGATCGGCAGGTTGTTTATCCAGTTCGAAAGAGGAGCCAGGCGCGATCCCCATTTTCCGAACAGGTCGTATCTGCCGAAAAAGATCTTGGGCAGCGGCGCCTTGGCATGGAACTGAGCAGCGGCTGCCTTCTCCAGAATGCTGCCCGATTTTTCGAGATCGCACTCGTTGATGCGCTCACGCAAATTTGAGTTCAGCCAGGGAATGTCAATGCGGACTGGACATTGCATCACGCAGCGAGAACATCCCGTACATAATTCGCTGAATCGCGCGTTGAGTAACCCACGCGTTCCTGCCTCCCACGATCCGCCAATTCCTCCGGAGTAAGTCTCGCCGCCGAAGGCATGTCCGCCGACGGTCTGAAAATTCGCGCACGAGTTCAGGCACGCGCCACAACGAATGCAGTAGAGCGCTTCGTGCAACACTGGATCTTCGCGCATTTGCAGGCGGCCGTTATCGACCAGCACCAGATGGAACTCGCGCTGCACCGGACTATCCGACAGCGCCGGTGCGGCCTGCATCGGAGGCGTCAGAACGCTGGTGTAAGACGCAAGCCCTTGACCCGTCGCGCTCGGCGCGATCAGTTCGATGAAAGGAGCGAGATCCTCGCGCTTGGGGAGTACCTTTTCGACGCCGGCAATTGCGATGTGCAACGGCGGGAGCTGCGAGGTGAGGCGAATGTTGCCTTCACTCTCTACCAGCACGATGCTGCCAGTATCGGCGGTGATGAAGTTCGCGCCGGAAATGCCGGCATCGGCATTTAGAAACTTTTGCCGCAGCATCTCGCGTGCAAATCGCGTGAGCTCTTCGCCAGTGTCGAGCGGAAGATCGGTTTGAAACCTTTTTTTAAAGAGAGCAGTAATGCGTTCCCGGCTGTAGTGAATCGCCGGACCGATAAGATGCGAAGGTTGCTCATCGGCGATCTGCAGAATGAATTCCGCCAAATCGGTTTCGGCGACTTCGATGCCTGCGGCCTCAAGGTGAAGATTCAGGTGAACCTCTTCCGAGGTCATGCTCTTGCCCTTCACCACCAGTCGAGCCTGATGATCTGTACAGACCTTCGTGATGTAACGCGCGGCCTCCTCGCCGGTCTTCGCCAGGAAAAAATTCCCGCCATTGCCCTTTACGCTGGCTTCAAGCGTAGCCAGCAGCTCCGGCAGCCGCGCGATCGCAGCTTCTTTCGTGGCACGGGCTTGATCTTTGAGGCGGTCGTAGTCAGGAATTGCTGCAGTCGCGAGATAACGGCCGCTATTGAATGCCTGAGTGTTATGACGAACCGCAGGGCTCTCGATTTCTAGGGCCATGCGAATCGCGCCGAGCAATGCGGGCTTCTCGCTCTTATTCGCAACCGTCCGAGGGGAGGCTACCGTTGCCGGGTTCGACACGCTCTACTCCAGGATGATGATGTGCAACTGGTGAGGACCATGCACTCCGCGCACCAGCGGACCCATATCAGCGGTCGCGCTCGGACCGGTGATGAAGACGAAGTTGCGTTGCAAGGTTTTGCCATGCAGATAGCGCGGATTGAAGAGATCGCCTGGTCGTTCCGTGATTGTTTCGGCGGAAAGTACCGCGACGTGCATGCGCGCAAGCAAGCTTATGGCTCCGGAATAATCATGATCCACCGCAACGCAGACTGAGCCGGTGCGCGCAACACCGGCGAACGCTTCAGTGACACCCACATCGCAAGCAGCTAGTTCCTCTTTGGATCGGCCCCTAACTAAGCCGGGTAATTTCCGCAGGTCAGCGAATAGATCGGGAGGCAGATCCAAGGTCTCGGCTATCGCAATCCGGCCAGTCGCTATTCGTTTCACAGCAGCGGCAAGACTCTCCGCAGAGTAAGGCACACGCTCGATTGAAGCAGCTGCCGATCTAGCTGCCGCTTCAAATTGCAGCAGGAGGTCTTGTCGCACCGGTGAAGAGATAGAACTCATAGCGGAAGTCGTTACAAAGGTACTCTACTTCAGGATGTGGTAGAGACGCACGATGCTGCAAGTTTGTCCAAATTAACTCTCAGAAAAAAGGGTTTTGAAAGGGCACGGCTTTAGCGAAGCGCAGCCGTGCCATTAACGCAACGCCTAAACAATGGGCTTCAGCCCCCGAGGGAAACTTCTCGGCGTTTAGTAAAAGAGCCTCTGCTGCTGAAGCCGAGTTTCACCCTGCTTTAACGGCACGGCTACGCTTCGATAGAGCCGTGCCCCTTCAAAACATCTTAGACCGGGGAAAGCAAAAGCTAAGTTGGTTGGACAAGCCTGCAGCATGCTGGGTCACTGCGGAGTGTGCTGCCAAAAGCGCCTCTACTGCTTTACCCACAACAAGGGCTGGCGGATGGGATTATTCCGAACAATCTCCTCGACCTCCGGTTCAGCAGGAAGAGTCTGCCATACCTTGATGTATTCAGATTTTGAGAGAGCCAGGCCGGCGAACAGCAGACTAGGTTGACGAATGGGCCAGTATTGAAAGTACTCAACATCCGGCCGATGCGGCCAGGACGCTTTGTTTTGAATGTACGGAAACATAAAAGCCATTGCCTTGCCAAATCCCCTGCCATCGGGCAGAGCAAACGTGAACAGATTGTCGCCGGAGTTGCTCAGAGCCTGGCAGATCGTTGCCAGTCCCGTGATGTTGAAAAGTGTGTAGTTGTAAGGCTTTGTGCGCCGCAGCTCTTCCGGAAAACTTCCGTCCGCTGCGATCTGATTAGGAACGAATACCGTTTTGAAACGGTCGCGGCAGAAGCTCAGCAGTTTTTCGTCGCCGGTGAATGTGGCAAACTCCGCAACTTGCGTTACCCACCAGGTGCCATGATTGTTTTTGGCGTCGCGCTCGTCTTGTCCATTCTTTGAAGTAGTTAACCAATCGAGATACTGCGCGAACCACTTCTTGATGCCTTCGTAGTCTGTCGAAGAAAGGGATTTCGACTCGACAAGAAAGGGAATTGCACGAACAACCTCCACCAAGTGAATAGTGTCGATGATCCCGGTCCCGCGCCCCACAGTACGTCCCTGGATTGCTTGCGCGTACTGAAGATTCGGATTCATCAAGGTTGCGGAATTTAGGAACCATGCCCGCAGATGTTGCACGGCAGTGTCGGAATAACTCCGATCACGAGTGAGGATCCATGCCGCGGTCAGCGCCGGAACCTTAACACCCAGGCGAATGAGCGCGTGCCGATGCCCGGTGAAATTCTCCGGGTTCGACATTCCGTCGCGTTGTATATAAGGACCGTTTAGGTCTTTTGGGTCGGGCCACCAGTAGTCCGCTTCAGAGAAGTAGTCGTGTTTTCCGCCGGCACTGCGTGGACTTGACGAGTCCGTAACCGTAATAGGGCGCTCATGCAGGTAGCGTTTCGCCGCCGCCAGTACTCGCGCCTGTTCAAACTTCGCCAGATCCGGCGCCTGTTCATTTGGAAAGAGTCCTGGCTGATCCAGTCCCGAAATGGGAGTCCGATCGTTGTCTGCTTCGAGAAATTTTGTCGCGGCCAAGCCGGTGATACCGGTGAGCGTGCTCCGGAAGAACGATCGGCGGGAGATTTTTATCAAAATAGCGGCCTCTCTGATTCAACGTGTCGCGCTCTCGGAGACTACTGGGTTGCGCAGTGTTCCAATTCTGTCGATCTCGATCAAGACTTCCTCGCCAGGTTGCAGCCAGCGGGGCGGCGTGCGGCCAAGTCCGACTCCTGCCGGAGTTCCTGTACTGATGATGTCGCCGGGTTCAAGCGTAATCATGCTTGAGAGATACTCGATCAGCTCCGGGACGCCAAAGATGAGCTCGCGGGTGTTGGAATGCTGCAGAGTTTCGCCACCAATACTGAGACGAATATCCAATGCGTGCGGATCTGGAACTTCGTCAACCGTAACTACGTGCGGTCCCATGGGAGCGAACGTGTCGAAGCTTTTACCTAACGTCCATTGCGAAGTCGCCAATTGAACGTCGCGTGCGCTGACGTCGTTTACGATTGTGTATCCAAAGACGCAATCCTTCCACCGAGCGCGCTGAACCTGTTTTGCCCTCTTCCCAATCACCACGGCGAACTCGGCTTCATAGTCCGGCTTTTGCGTTGCCGTGGAGAGGACGATCGGTTCTCCCGGGCCAATCACGGACGAGGCGTATTTTGCGAATACTGTCGGAACTGAAGGCACTTCCATCTTCGATTCCTTGGCGTGATCGCGATAGTTAAGACCAATGCAAAGAATCTTCGGGGGCCGAGGAACTGGGGCGGTGAGACGCACTGACTCAAGCGCGAGTAGATCGCGTGAAGAGGCTCTTTTCAGCAGGCCTTCGGCTCGTTCATGATCCTTCTCTCCAGCCGCAATGAACGAGACTGCATCTGGGAAGCCGGCGTCCCTAAGTGGGAAGACGCGATCGTCACGCACAAGCCCCGCGCCATTATGTCCGTCGATGTAAAAACTGACTAATCGCATAAAGGATTGTTCGCGCGAATCGATTTGCGCTGAACTTGAGTAGTAGAGCAAAAGCCGAGGTCATTGGAAAGAGCAACGCAAGAGCTCAACATTTGCATTGATCGCATTTCACTCTGCAAAATCAGCGGCGGCAAAAAATGCGCTGACAGGTCGATTTCCGGCAATTTGACAAAGGCTGCTGCTTCTTTGAGAATGCTGTCGCACTTCGTGCAATGGAATTTTTGTTTTGCCTCCCGAAACCTAATCATGAAGCTACCCCGAGAAACTAACGATAAATATGTGGTGGAAGCAGTATTGAAGGCCCTCGATGTGCTTGAGAGCTTCCGAGATTCAGAAGAGCTTCAGCTCAGCGAGATTTCAAAGCGTGTTTCGCTAAACAAAAGTCGCGCGTTTCGCTTGTTGCACACCCTCTGTGAGCGTGGATATGTGGAGCGCGGAACCGATGGCCATCGCTATCGTCTTGGAATCAAATTGTTCGAGCATGCTTCCAGCTTGCGCCGTGACGTGAAGCAAGTGGCCCAGCCCTACATGCGTAAATTGCAGTTGCGCTTCAACGAGACCGTGAACCTGGCAGTCCTGCACGGTGGCGAAGTCCTGTATATCGATTTATTGGAAAGCTCGCGGCCATTTCGGATGTCGGCGATGGTTGGAAGTCGTATGCCGATCGCGAACACTTCACTGGGAAAGGCTCTAATCGCGAACGCCGCCGAACACGATCTCGAAGCAGTATTCGACACGCTTACTCCGACTGAGCTGCGCAAGTTGCGCGCTGAGATGGAGATCGTCAAGAGGCGCGGTTACGCAACCGACCAGGAAGAGAATGAACCTGGCGTCGCCTGTATAGGTGCGCGCATTGTGAATGAGGCAGGAGTATCGGTTGGTGCGCTCAGCATTTCCGGTCCTTCGTCGCGCATCCTGAAACAGGAACGCGAAATTGGCGCGACCCTGGCGGCAACCTGCAAGGAGATTTCTCGCCAAATGGGATTTTCCGAGCGCGGCATTCCGCAGGTTGTGCCGAATCGTAATGCAGCAATCCGACGCGCTGGCAGTTAGCCGCAGACGAGCGAACGCCAGATGCCGCCACTGACAATCAAGCCCAAATCAGAATGCAGATGGGATCTGGTAAGTCTCGGCGAAGTCATGCTTCGCCTCGATCCCTACGATAGCCGCATATCCACTACGCGGACCTTCCGGGTTTGGGAAGGAGGCGGCGAGTACAACGTAGCTCGCGGCCTCCATCGCTGCTTCGGCATGCAAACCGCGATCGTTACAGCTTTGGCCGATAATCCGGTTGGCCGTCTTATCCAGGACCTTGTTTATCAGGGAGGCGTCGATCAGTCCCACGTCAAATGGTTTCCCTACGATGGCGTTGGGCGCACAGTTCGCAATGGCCTGAATTTTACTGAGCGCGGTTTCGGAGTGCGCGGAGCCGTTGGTTGCTCCGATCGAGGACACACAGCCGTGTCGCAACTTCGGGCTGGAGATATCGACTGGAACATGATCTTCGCCAGGGAGCGAGCGCGCTGGTTTCACACCGGCGGAATCTTCGCCGCATTGTCGGAAACGACTCCGCAGGTCGCGAAGGAAGGCATGTCCGCGGCTCAAGCGAATGGTGCGATTGTTTCCTATGACTTGAATTACCGCGAGTCTTTATGGAAGGCGATCGGCGGAAAGAAGCGGGCGACTGAAGTCAATCGCGAACTGGTGAAGCTGGTGGACGTTCTCATCGGCAACGAAGAGGACTTTACCGCCGCGCTCGGATTTGATATCGAAGGTATGGATGAGAACCTCTCCAAACTTGACGTCGAGCACTTCCGCAGCATGATCGAGCGCGTGGTCGCGGAATTTCCCAATCTGAAAGCCGTTGCTACGACTTTGCGAAACGCGAAGACCGCTACTTTCAACGATTGGGGAGCGGTTTGCTTTTATGAAGGCAAGCTGTATCGTTCCAGCACGCGCGATAACCTCGAGATATACGATCGCATCGGCGGCGGGGATTCTTTCGCTTCGGGATTGATCTATGGGTTCCTCACTGGACGCGATCCGCAATGGGCGGTCGAATGCGGCGCCGCGCACGGTGCGCTGGCGATGACCACTCCTGGCGATACGACAATGGCATCGCTTTCCGAAGTTGAAAAACTAATGAAGGGCGGCAGCGCGAGGGTGGCGCGTTGATGATTCTCGAACAGGCGAACTTGTTGCGATCGATCGAGGTGTGCGGATGAAGATTAAAGATGCCAAGGTGCTGGTTTGCTCTCCGGCACGAAACTTCGTCACCCTCAAGATTCTCACGGATGAAGGCATCTACGGTCTCGGCGATGCAACCTTGAATGGTCGTGAACTCGCGGTCGCGAGCTACCTTAGCGATCACATAGTTCCGTGCTTGATCGGCCGCGATCCTTTCCAGACAGAAGACATCTGGCAGTACTTGTACCGCGGCGCGTACTGGCGACGCGGACCGGTCACCATGAGCGCGATCTCCGCAGTCGACATGGCTCTTTGGGACATCAAGGGGAAAGCGCTCAAGACTCCGGTGTACAACCTGCTCGGCGGTAAGAGCCGAACCGGCGTAATGGTATACGGCCACGCTAACGGAGCCGACATCGGCCAGACGGTCGACGAGGTTGGCAAATACATTTCGCAGGGCTATCTCGCGGTGCGCGCCCAGTCAGGCGTTCCAGGATTGAAGAGCACCTACGGTGTTGGTCGTGGCCAGATGTTTTACGAGCCGGCGGAAAAAGGACTTCCGCCCGAGAATGTTTGGTCGAGCGAAAAGTATCTGATGCACGTACCCAAACTGTTCGAAGCGCTACGTGTGAAGTTCGGGGATGACGTACACCTGCTGCACGATGCGCATCATCGTCTAACTCCGATTCAGGCGGCACGATTAGGTAAAGAGCTTGAGCCATACCATCTCTTCTGGCTCGAAGACGCTGTGCCGGCAGAGCTGCAGGAAGGCTTCCGCATCGTGCGCCAGCACACTACGACTCCGCTAGCGCTCGGCGAAATCTTTGATAGCGTTTGGGACGCTAATATTCTCATCTCCGAGCAGCTCATCGACTACTTGCGGATGACGGTAGTTCACGGTGGAGGCATCACGAATCTCAAGAAAGTTGCGGCTTTTGCCGACATGTATCATGTGCAAACCGGATGTCATGGAGCCACAGATCTCTCGCCTGTTACCATGGCTGCCGCCTTGCATTTCGACATCTCGATTCCTAATTTCGGAATTCAGGAATACATGCGGCATACAAAAGAGACCGACGATGTCTTTCCGCATTCCTACTATTTCGAAAAAGGTTATTTACATCCCGGCGACAAACCTGGGCTGGGAGTGGATTACGACGAGAAGTTAGCGAAGAAGTTCCCGTACGAGCGCGCATATCTCCCTGTCAATCGGAAGCTCGATGGAACCATGTGGAATTGGTAGGCAAGAAATGTTTGACCTCTTCGAGCGGCATACAAAATGAGCTACGCTCCCTTCGATCTGACCGGCAAGGTAGCCGTGGTGATTGGCGGTACCTCCGGCATCGGGCGTGCGCTCGCGTACGGATTGGCAGAAGCTGGAGCCGACGTGGTACCGACTTCCCGCCGCGAAGACCAGGTGGAATCGACGGCCAAGGAAATCGAGCAGCGCGGCCGGCGTACTTTCCGCTTGACCTCGGACGTAGGGGATCGCGCGTCGCTGGAGCGCTTGCTGCAGCAAACCGTCTCCCGTTTGGGGAAGGTGGATATCCTGATCAACTCTGCGGGAAAGACCAAACGTACCCCCACGCTCGACGTTCCCGAATCGGAGTGGAACGACATCATGGAGACGAACCTCACCGGCGTTCTGCGCTCCTGCCAGATCTTCGGACGGCACATGATCGAACGCCGCTATGGCCGCATTGTCAACATTGCGTCTCTCAGCTCCTTCGTAGCGTTGTACGAGGTCGCAGCTTACGCTGCGAGCAAGGCGGCGGTTGCCTCTCTCACAAAATCGCTCGCCGTGGAGTGGGCACAGCATGGAGTTTGCGTAAACGCAATTGCTCCCGGAGTATTTCGCACTCCGCTGAATCAAAAACTTCTTGATGAGACGCCCCGCGGCCAGGAATTTCTGATACGCACTCCGATGAAGCGCTTCGGGCAGGTAACGGAACTCGCGGGGGCAGCGGTGTTCCTTTGCTCAGACGCGGCCAGCTTTGTTACTGGGGAGATCCTGTGTGTGGACGGCGGATTCCTGGCCAGCGGGGTGAATCAGTAAATTCCCTGTTATTCCCTGAGACAGTCCGGAACAGGGAAATTAGCAGGGAGTTTACCAGGGAAGTTTTTTTCCAACTCTCGAACCCGCATGGATACAGGGGAAACCGAAACGCGCAGGGAAAGAGCAGCGAATCAGCAGGGAACGTATCCCGAGGCATGCTCCCAGCGTCCCGATAGTAGGTCACGCCACTGTTGAGAGCCGCCTCAACATGGCCCCGCCCATCCGCATTTGTTTTTCGGCAGCACGCCTGCTCCTGATTCGACGCTAGCTCAATCGCCTTCCCAAGGCAACGAAAATTTCCAAGGATCTCTTCACAACTCTCCCCAGATTGGTTTCATCATTCGTTGCGCAGCGCGATCATGGGATCTACCTGCGACGAACGCCACGCCGGCAACGCCGCCGCCAGGATGATGATCGGCAGTACAACGGTGATGACTCCGACGTAGGTAACGGGATCCGCACTCTTAAGGCCAAAAAGCATAGTGCGCAACAGCCGCCCAGCTGCTAATGAGAGCAGCACGCCGGCGACGACCCCCAGTA
>QIBC01000323.1 GCA_003225215.1 Acidobacteriota bacterium | reverse complement strand
CACTGTAATGAGTGGCGGCGTGCGCTTCCATGACTCGTCCTTGAACCTCAGCGCCAGCCGGGATGACGGTCTGGTCGTCAACCACGATGTCGGCATTCAGCGTTCCGTGCCACTGATCAGTTTCGTGATTGGTTTCCGAGCTCAAACCTTCCACCGTGCGCACCTGAAGAACAGTCCCGGCTGGAACTGTGACTTTCTGCGGAGGAGGCGGTGGCAGAGGCGGCGTATACGTGCTTGCCGTCGAGTTGCTCGATCCCAAATCGGAACTGTTTGAGGTCGTGCTTGTGCCTTGAGAGTTGGCATACGAGCTTGAGGACGACGGCAGCGAATGGCGCGGACGCACGCGCGTGCTGGTTGCGCGGCTCGGCGAACTGCGCTGCGGCGCCGCTTGAGGCGTCTCAGGCTCCGGCGCAGCTTGTGCCGTCTGGACTGCCAGGCGGCTGATCACCTGCTTCACGCCCTGTGCCTGCTGTGCATCATTCAGCGCGGAGGTGATTTCGGCGTCGCTGTTCACCGTGCCGCTCAGCGTTACGACGCCCTTATCGGCATTAATGCTGATCGGACGTCCACTTAATGCCGCGTCCGAACTTATCTTCGTTTGTACATTGCCGGCGACCTGGGCATCAGTGAGGTCGCCACTGGCAACATTGGCCGACTTTGAGCAGCCACTGATCACTGCAATCATAAGCAGCAATGTCAACGTGAGAACTGCTCCTGCGGACTTGAATTTCATAACACTCTCCTTCAGCGAATGTCTCCTGTACGAACGGCTCCCTGTCGGGCTCTTGCGAACGTGAACCGACTGCGCTGAATCGTGAGGAGATACCCGACTATTTTATAACCCTGAGAGTAGATGTTTGTTGCTAACCCCTTAGAGGATTAATCCAATTCGGGTATTAAGGCTGAAAAAAGGACCTTAGCTTGTGCAAAACGTAACCAATGCTCTCGTTATCAGCGAGATTGCGGTGCTAAGTAGCGGCGCAGTCCCTCACGAAAGCCCGCGGGCTCAATGCCGAAAATACGTTTCATCGCGCCTGCATCGGCAGTGGAGCCTTCTTCCAACATCCGCAGTTGGACCGATGTAACCGGTGGCACGATCGGCAACAACGAGAAGAATGCTGCCGCCGCGTTCATAAAAGGCATAGGCACATGCACCACGGGTTTTCGAATACCAAGAACGGCAGTGATCTCGTCGCCAATTTCGTCCAGTGTGAGTTCTTCTGCACCAACCAGATCGATTGCTTGTCCTGTCGCTCCTGGGTTACTGAGTGACTGGGCAAAACACTCGATGACGTCGTCCAGATGTACTGGACGAAAGCGGTACTTTCCCGTTCCCGGAACTGGACGAACGAATGGAGCCGCACGCATTACATCCACCATTTGCTGTACAAACGCGCTTCCCGGGCCAACGATAAGTGACGGCCGCAGCACGACGGACGGAATCCCACTGTTGCGAACTTCCTCTTCCGCAGCGAACTTTGTTACGTGGTAGGCGGTAGCCTTCGCTGGACGGGCACCCAAGGCCGACATTTGCACGAAGCGTTTCACGCCATTTTGCTTCGCCGCAGCAACCAAATTGATCGTTCCCTGATGATGCACGCGCTCAAACGTATCCGTACCGCGTTCATAAATGATGCCGACAAGGTTGATGACCGCATCACAGTCCGCAAGTGAGGAGGCCAAATTCACCGAGTTGATGTCGCCCTCTATCTCCTCGAGAGTTTGCTGAGAGGTTTGGGGAGGGCTCAGCGATCCGCGCCGCCGCACGAGACCTCGCACCATGTTTCCTGCCGAAGCGACATTATGCTCCGAGGCGCAGCACTGCTAAGTAATTAGTACGGTGTGGCTTGCGAGCTTCAAATTTCTCGTTTTCCCGACGCAACTTCCATCCCAAACGCCGTGTTTCATATGACCAGGACATCCCACGAAGGTCGACTGTGCTGGGCAAGCGCCATCCGGAACAACAGCCGCTCTGAAGTGGAGGGAGGGAGACAAAATGAAATTCTTCGGTAAAAGTTTGCTCTGGACTATGGCTCTTGCCATTGCAGGGAGCACTGCCGGCGTGGTGCAAGCGAGTGCGCAGGATCGTGATCGTGATCGCGACAACTGGAAACATCAAGACAAAGATTGGGCTAAGCGCCAGGAGCGTGAGCGGAAGGAACGCGAAAAGGAATGGCGCCGATCCCATGACAATGGCTACTACAACAATAGCCGCTCCAACAACGGCTACTACGGCCCTTACCGGAACAATGGCGGCTACAACGGCAACAACGGCGGCTATTACGGCAATGGGGGCTACGGCAACGGTGGTTATTATGGACGCGGAAACTCCGGCTATAACGGTCGCGGCGGCATGAATCAAGCGTCGCAGATCGGCTATCAGGATGGACTCCGTGATGGCCAGAGCGACCGCGCAACTGGTCACAGCTATCGCCCCACTCAGGACGACAACTACCGCAACGCTAGCCGTGGATACAGCTCAGCCTACGGCAACAAAGATCAGTACAAATCGATCTACCGTCAGGGATACCAACAGGGATATCAGCAGGGATACGGTTCCGGCGGACGTTGGGGCCGGTAAGTAGCCGTTTCTAACTTCCTGAAGCAAAGAAGAGCGGGCCAGTGATGGCCCGTTTTTTTCTTTCTTTGTACGGAGCGAGCATAGCGCTCTCGCCTCAGCAGCCGACTCGCTGGTTCATCCGGCAGTTTCGTCCCCGAAATCGCGGAAGTTACCGGATGAAATACCCTGATCGACAGATTTAGACTATCAGGGAGAGTAGTGGCTACTTTTGCAATTAACCTTTTTCGTAACAGTAATTTGCCACTCTTGCCTTATGAACTCGCTTCCAAATTCTGGAGAACTGACTAGCAAAATGAGGCTCTTAACTGTTGCACTCGTATCTGTCTTATCCTTGGGGTGTTCGCTCGACGCTGCTCCCCCTGTTTCGCTGCTGTTAGCTAGCGGTGAGACCGATTCTGCCAAAGCGGTTTCAGAGGGAGATAAGGCCCCAAATTTCACTCTGCCGTCGCAGGATGGCAGCTCGATTTCGCTCGATCAATATCGCGGAAAGTGGGTAGTTTTGTACTTCTATCCCAAGGATTTTACGCAGGGCTGCACGATTGAGGCCCATAACTTCCAGCGCGATGAAGCACAATATCAGGCGAAGGGTGTAGCGATTCTGGGTGTGAGTCTTGACTCGAGCGATTCGCACAAGCAGTTTTGCACCAAAGAAGGACTAAACTTTAAGCTGCTGTCCGACGAGTCCGCCAAAGTCGTCAACCAGTATGGCAGCCTGACCGAGTTTCAAGGCAAGAAGTATGCGGCGCGCAACACGTTTATCATCGATCCCGACGGAGTCGTGCGGAAGATTTTCAAAGGAGTAAAGCCCAACGGGCACAGCCAGGAAGTGCTGGTCACGTTGGCGGATCTGCAGCACGCAAAGGCCTAGGGTTCCCCGGTTGGATTGCATTCCCGTTTAGAGCGAGGACGCGATACAAATCATAGGCGATTCGCGGCAGAAGGAATTTGAGCAGCTCGCGCTTATACATCTGCGCGCGCTGCTGCGGGCCGCAGTGCGTCTGGCACGCGATGTAGCTATCGCAGAAGATCTGGTGCAGGACGCGATGCTTCGCGCCTGGCGCCACTTTGACCGGTTTCAACCGGGAACAAACTGTAAGGCATGGCTCTTTCGCATTATGCTGAACTGCTGGACCACACGTCATCAGCAGATCCGGCAAGAGGCGATTCAGTTTTTTCCGGAACAGTACGCGGAAAATAGCGACGGTGAACGACGTCCCCCGACGCGATTCACCGCGGAGGAAATTCAGAACTCGATCGATCTGTTGAACGAGGAGTATCGAACTGTGCTCCTGCTGTTCGCGGTTGAAGGGTTCTCCTGTAAGGAGATTGCAGAGATCTTGGGTATCCCGATTGGCACAGTGATGTCGCGGCTCTCACGAGCACGCACGATGGTGAAGAGCGATCTGTCGAAGCGCGAAGCGCGTTACATGAAAGCGAAAGCAAGACTATGAACTGTACATACAGCGACCAAGTCACCGACGCTTACCTTTCGGGCGAAATTGAAGGCCCCGAGTGGCGTACCCATCTGGGCAAGTGTCCGGAATGCGCCGCGAAGCTAGCGGCAGAATCGGATTTCGACCTCGTTATCAAGCACGCCGTGAATGAAGAACGGCTGCAAACCAGGCAGCTCGAGGCCCATGTCCGCAATGCCATCCGAAACTCTTCCCCTTGGAAGTCTCCGGTCATGGTTCTGGTGCGGTACAGCGTTGCCGCGACTGCAATTTTCGCGACGCTTTTGGTGGCTACCTTCGGTTATGCCAAAGGACGAATGGATTTAAGCGCGACCTGTGGCGATGCAGTCGACGATCATCAGGAAGAAGTGATCGGCAAAGCTCCCAGGAAATGGAAGGTCGACGACAAGGACGTGCAGGCGCTGGCGCAAAGGGTGGTTGGTGATCCCCAGGCTCCGCAACGCGTAGCCCCGGCTGGCTATCACCTTGTTGGCGCTCGCGTTTGCGTGCTTCATGGCAAGCGCTACATGCATCTGGACTATTCCGACGGCATGAACCAGGTCTCGCTTTTCCTCCGCCACCAGGACAATCAACGCTTTACCACTCGCGTTCTCAGTTGGTTCCAAAACAATTCACCTGCCGCGCAAAAGGTAGACGGCCTCACAGTGGGCTCCGTCCAGAAGCACGACATCGCTTTGGTGCTGGTTTCGGCCTCCTCCGTTCCCGAAGTTGAGAAGGTCGTCAAAGAGGCTGGGAGTCGTCTCTAGTTTAGGAATGGCTGAGCAAGTTTGCTATTTCATCATCCTTCTCATGCCAAACTCGATGATTTGAGGGCACAGTTCATAAGCATGGCTAAGCAGCCATCCGTGCCAGGGAACGAAGACCTCACGCGTGCCGCGCAGATATCCACGCAGAATGGCTCGAGCGCAACGTTCGGGCGAGATTCCCTGCTGCACCGCATCGCCCAGACGTTTGCCTTCACTCCCCCGCACCGTGTTAGCGCCGAAATTCGTGCGGATGCGGCCTGGGCAAACGCTGATCACGCGGATGCCGCTTGGTTCCAGTTCGAGCCGCGCAGCTTCACTCACCGCATTCAGTGCGTGTTTGCTGGCGCAGTAGGCGCTCATGTGCGGCACAGGCAGATGTCCAACGATGCTGGAGATGTTGATGATCGTGCCTCCGCTCTCTGCCTTAAAAATCGGCGCCACGACTTGCATACACTCAATTGCGCCAAACAGATTGGTTTCGAACAGAGCGCGGCACTCGTCCATTGACATCGAGGCCACTGAATCCATTAACCCGTAACCGGCGTTATTGATCCAGGCGTCGATCTTCCCAAAACGGTTCTTAGCCGCAGAGACCAGAGCTTCGATCTGGCTACGATCGCGCACGTCGCAAACGACCGCTGCCGTGCGATCGATGTCTCCTACTCGCCTCCGGGCCTCCTCCAGCCGCGGGAGATCGCGCGAACTCATCACCACGCGAGCTCCTTCAGCGAGAAATGCGCGAGCAATGGCCTCGCCGATTCCCATGGAAGCGCCGGTTATCACCACTACTTGATCGCGGCAACGCATGGCTCTCGTTGTATCTGCACAATGCAAGTGGGTCAAGCCTGCTCTAGAATCGAACGAATGAGCGAGCTTCTCCCATTGTTTCCGTTGGAATTAGTTCT
>QIBC01000120.1 GCA_003225215.1 Acidobacteriota bacterium | reverse complement strand
GTGCGTATGACGGTGCTAGCCTCGGGTTCACGTGGCAACACCGCAATTCTCTCCAGTACGGGCACGAGCATCCTGATCGATGCGGGCATCTCTTGCCGCGAAACGCTTCGGCGCATGCATAGCGCGGGCGAGGACCCGTCGAAGCTGTCCGCCGTCGTGATTACGCACGAGCACCAGGACCACATCTCCGGTCTTGCTGTGCTGGCGCGAAGACTGAAAATTCCCGTTTATATCACTGGACATACTCATCAGGAATGGCAGCGCTGGGTGCGCGGACCGGCAACGCGGCAGGTTCCGCTCTACGAAGACGACGATAAGGCCCACCTGGATCGCTGCGAGCACTTCCGCGCGGGAGTGAAGTTCCAGATTGGCGATATCGAGATCCTTCCGTTCACGATCCCGCACGACGCCGCTGATCCCGTGGGATTTGTCTTTCGCACCGAGGGTTTGAAGATCGGCATGGCTACAGACTTAGGGTACATGCCGGCGAACATCAAGGTGCATCTGCGCGGATGCGATGCCTTGGTTCTCGAGTCGAATCATGACCTTGAGATGCTGCGCGGCGGGCCATATCCCTGGTCGGTAAAGCAGCGAGTCATGTCCCGTGTCGGGCATCTTTCCAACCACTCTCTCGCAGATTTCTTCTCCAACGACTATGATGGAGGAGCAGCATTTCTGGTTCTGGCACATTTGTCGGAGTCAAACAACCATCCCGAACTGGCACTGCAGTCGGCCGAGCGTGCTCTTGGAGGCCGGCTGAACCTGATCCAGAACCGGCTGGTGCTGGCTTCTCAGACGGAACCGATGGAAGCGATTCGTTTTTGATGTCAAAGTGTGTTGATCAGGTCGTAGGCGACATCCTCGCGGGCTGGCGATACGACATCTCCGGCATCGCCTCTGAGATGCGCGGCGATTACGAGCAGCATTTCGCCGAATGTCCCCATTGCAGCTCGCGTCAGCGTCTGCATCGCACGATTGATATTGGCCTTATCGCTGTGGCCACCGTTTCCGCCGCGCTCTTCCTGATCGCCTTCGGCGCCATCCGCCACTACGATCCCAATCACGCCCACCTGCTGGAGTTCATCGCCCTGGCTGGGTTTGCATTTTCCAGCCTCGTTTGGCTCATTGTGGCTCTCGCCACCCCGGCTCCAGTCGTCATCCAGGACGCAGCCAAGATGGGTGCACGCCGCATACAGGCAAAGCTGCCGCCAGAAATTCGAGAGCGGATCCCAGCGATTGGGAATAGGCAGTAGGATAAAAGCACTCAGCCGTCAGCACTCAGCCGTCAGCACTCAGCCGTCAGCACTCAGCCGTCAGCACTCAGCCGTCAGCACTCAGCATTCAGCCTCTAGACTTTTCGGAATACCTACGCGGGTCAATTACAGCTGAGTGGCTGAACGCTGAATGCACTCACAAGAAAAAGCCGTCCCATTTTGGAACGGCTTCTGGCTGGTTAGCTTCGAGATCAGCCCCGAACCTAGCTTTGCGTCTTGTCCTCGCCCTTGCGGCCATGGCGATGTCCACGATGCTCTTTGCGCATCTCCTTGAACTTCGCTTGCTGATCCGGAGTGAGCTTCGCCATCATCTGCTCATGAGAACTTTCGCGCAGTTCCTTGAACTTGGCTTTCTTCTGGTCGGCAGTGAGCGAGGAATCGTTCTTGATTGCCTGCGCTTGCTGCTTCATGTTCTCGCGAATGCTTTTCAGCTCGGCTTGCTGATCCGGAGTCAGGTTCAACTCCTTCGCAAACTTCTCTCCGCGCTCTCCTCGTTCTTTCTCCTGAGTTTGAGCCGCAGCCGTGTTGCCATTGTCACCGCTGGCTGTGGCCGTGTTGGCTGTCTGAGCGAGTGCCGCCATTGGCAGCACCATGGCTCCAGACAGAATGAATGTGAAAAATCGGTTTGACTTCATCGATCACCTCTGTGGGATGAAACCCTCGGGAGCCGCGGAAGTTGTGAAAAAAGGACGCGAGCACCACTCAACTCTCTTCACGATTTCTGCCGTAGTTTCAAAGAGTTAAGGTGTGAATAGCGCAGCTGATTTCAGATCTCCAAAATCGAGATCGCTTAGGGCCACAGGCGCAAAAATGCCGCCACCGACGGCGGCATTTGATAATGCGGAGGTGCTGCTTACGGGACCAGGTTTAGCATGCTGCTGTCATGGCGGCCAGCCACTTCGAGGCGGGTTTTGGCACGCTCGATCAGGCGCAGCGCCTCTTCCTTGTTTGCATTCGGATCTTTGAGCTGCTCTTCGCCCATCTCCTGCTGGCGTTTCGCGCCTTCCACGTCGATGTCTGCCGCCTTCTCAGCACGCTCGGCCAGAACAGTGACTTTGTCAGGCAGAACCTCGGCAAAGCCCCAGTGCAGCGCCAGGCGCTCGATCTTGCCATCCGGACGGCGATAGCTAAGCTCACCGCTGCGCAGCTCGGTGATCAAGGGAGCATGGCCAGGGAGAATGCCGAGATACCCGGACGTTCCGGGCACCTGCGCTTCGGTAGCCTGATCGCTGACGAGTAAGCGCTCCGGAGTAACAATTTCGATTTGAAACGTGTCTGCCATAACTCTACGCGGCTGCCGACTTCATCTTCTGAGCATCTTCGAGAACTTCGTCGATCGTGCCCTTCATGTAGAAAGCCTGCTCGGGCACGTTGTCATGCTTGCCTTCGATGATTTCCTTGAAGCTGCGAACTGTATCCTGAACCTTCACATAACGTCCCTTGTAGCCCGTGAACTGCTCGGCTACGTGGAAGGGTTGCGACAGGAACTTCTGCACCTTGCGAGCGCGGCCTACCGTAATTTTATCGTCTTCTGAAAGCTCATCGATTCCCAAAATGGCAATAATGTCTTGCAGGTCCTTGTAGCGCTGTAGAATTTTCTTCACGCCCTGGGCAACGTCGTAGTGTTCCTGACCTACAACGCGAGGCGTGAGAATTCGCGATGTGGACGCCAGCGGATCGACTGCGGGATAAATGCCCAGTGCGCTCAGTGGACGCGAGAGCACCGTGGTCGCGTCGAGGTGAGCAAAGGTTGTGGCGGGCGCGGGATCGGTGAGGTCGTCGGCGGGCACGTACACCGCCTGCACTGAGGTCACGGAGCCTTTCTTCGTGGAAGTAATCCGCTCCTGCAACTCTCCCATTTCGGTGGCAAGGTTCGGCTGATAGCCGACGGCGGAAGGCATACGACCTAGCAGCGTGGAGACCTCCGATCCTGCTTGCGTGAAGCGGAAGATATTGTCGATGAACAGCAGCGTGTCCGCGCCTTCTTTATCGCGAAAATACTCAGCCACTGTAAGACCGGTGAGGGCCACACGCAGACGCGCTCCGGGCGGCTCCGTCATCTGACCGTAAACCAGCGCGGCCTTCGAGGCGCTGCTGTCACCCGGCTTGATCACGCCGGACTCGCTCATCTCCAGCCAGAGGTCATTGCCCTCGCGAGTACGCTCGCCGACACCGGCAAATACCGAATATCCGCCGTGCTGCTTGGCGACGTTGTTAATCAATTCCATGATTACAACCGTCTTGCCGACGCCTGCGCCACCGAACAGTCCGATTTTGCCGCCTTTCAAGAACGGCTGGATCATGTCGATGACTTTAATTCCGGTTTCGAACATCTCTTCGCTTGTCGATTGCTCTTCGAAACTCGGGGCAGGTCGATGAATCGGCCATCTCTCCGTCGCATTCAGCGGACCGAGCTTGTCGACCGGCTCGCCGATCACATTGATCACGCGTCCCAGAGTAGCCTTTCCTACCGGTACCGAAATAGGACCGCCGAGATCGATCGCCTTCATTCCACGCACCATGCCTTCAGTGGCTTCCATGGCAACGCAGCGAACGCGGCCTTCGCCCAGATGCTGCTGCACCTCGACGATGATGCTGATGGGCTCGGGCACGTTGAAACCTTCACTCGTAATGCGCAGCGCCTGATAGATCGGCGGCATGGTGGCTTCTTCAAACTGAATGTCCACCGCCGGGCCGGAGATTTGAATTACTTTCCCAATGTTCTGTGCCATAGGTCCTTACAGAGCGGCTGCGCCGCTGACGATTTCGATAATTTCTTTAGTAATCGATGCCTGACGGACGCGATTCATAGTCAAGGTCAACGAATCGATCATGTCTGACGCGTTGTTAGTAGCCGAGTCCATGGCGGTCATGCGCGCCGCGTGCTCGGCTGCTACTGATTCAAGAAGTGCGCGGTAGATCTGGATTGCGAGGTAGCGTGGCAATAGATCGTTGAACAGTCGTTCTGGAGTCTGCTCGTAGATGTAATCGCCGATCCCGAACTTCGCTGCGCGCTCGTCTTCAGCCGATGTATCAGGTTGGCGGACTCCCACTCCAGCGCGGGCGGCCGCTTGGGCAGCCTTCTGCCGTTCCTCAAGTGTGAACTGATCCACTTGTTCCACGTCCTGCTCGCCGATCTTCACGATCGGCAGCACGTGATCGACAACCAGCCTCTGCGCAATTACCGATTTGAACTCGTTGTAGACGAGGTAAACAGCGTCGACTTCTTTGCGCGCATAACGCTTGATGATCTCAGCCGCCAGATCGCGAGCTTGTCCGAATTCCAACTTGTTCAATACGCCGACCTGCTCGCCAACGATCTCGACCGGAGCCACACGGCGGTATTCACCGTCCTCCCCGCCAGACTGGGCATATGGAAAACGGCGGCGGAACAGATCGCGCCCCTTGCGGCCGATGGCAATGATGTCAACGTTCTTGCCGGCTTTGGCTTCCAGAAAGCGATTGGTCGTTTTTACGACGTTGGCGTTGAATGCTCCGGCAAATCCCTTGTCACCACTGATCACGACCAGCAGGATGTTCTTCTCTTCCCGGCGCTCAAGCAACGGATGATGCGGCTCGCCGGTAATTGGGTCGTAGATCTCGGCGCGCGAAACCAGAGACTTCAGCACGTTCACGAGCATTTGCGCGTAGGGACGCGCGGCCAATGCCTTCTCCTGCGCGCGACGCAGTTTCGCCGCGGAAACCATTTTCATGGCTCCGGTGATCTGCTTCGTGTTTTGCACGCTGCGAATGCGGCGTCGTAAATCGAGAACGTTTGCCATTAGCTAGCTTTTGCACCAACCGCCTGACGTTGAGCGATGAACTCTTGCTTCGCTTCCTTAATCAGCCGATCCATTTCCTTCTTCATGCCGTCGTCGAGCGTCTTCTTTTCCATAATCTGGTTGAGAAGGCCCGGATTCGACGTATCGACGTACTTATACAACGCATCTTCAAAGTCGCGAACTTGCGCGACCTGCAGATCGTCGAGATAGCCGTTCGTGCCGGCATAAATCGCGAGAATCTGCTTACTGAATGGCAGAGGCGAGAACTGGGACTGCTTGAGCAGTTCGGTTAATCGCTGGCCGCGGTTGAGCTGTTGCTGCGTGGCTTTGTCCAAATCGGAACCAAATTGGGAAAAAGCTGCGAGTTCGCGATACTGCGCAAGCTCCAATTTCATGGATCCTGCCACCTGGCGCATGGCCTTGATCTGCGCTGATCCGCCTACGCGGCTCACCGAGATGCCGACATTCACCGCCGGACGCACGCCGGAGTTGAACAGATCCGTCTCCAGGAAGATTTGACCGTCGGTGATAGAAATTACGTTCGTCGGAATATAGGCGGAAACGTCGCCGGCTTGAGTTTCGATAATGGGAAGCGCCGTGAGCGAGCCCCCACCGAGCTTGTCGGAGAGTTTCGCCGCGCGCTCGAGCAGGCGTGAGTGGAGGTAGAAGACATCTCCGGGATAGGCTTCGCGCCCCGGCGGACGGCGCAGCAGCAGAGAAATCTCGCGATAGGAGGCAGCGTGCTTCGACAGATCGTCGTAGATCACGAGCGCGTGCTTGCCATTGTCGCGGAAATATTCGCCGATAGCGCAGGCGGCATAAGGAGCGATGTACTGCATGGGGGCAGGTTCAGAAGCCGACGCCGCCACTACAACCGTGTAGTCCATCGCGCCGTAGTCGGTAAGCGTCTTCACCACGTTGGCAATCGAGGAGCGCTTCTGCCCGATGGCGCAATAGATGCAGATCAGATTGTTGCCCTTGTTGTTGATGATGGTGTCGAGCGCTACAGCGGTCTTGCCGGTCTGGCGATCGCCGATGATCAGCTCGCGTTGTCCGCGGCCGATGGGAATCATCGAATCGATGGCCTTGAGGCCGGTCGCCATGGGCTCGCGCACTGGTTGGCGATCAATGACGCCGGGCGCGATACGCTCGATGTGGATCGAGTTCTTGCTCGCGATCGGTCCCTTGTCGTCAATTGGTTGCCCGAGCGAATTCACGACGCGACCGATCATGGCATCGCCTACAGGCACAGCCATAATCTTTCCCGTGCGACGCACCTCGCCGCCCTCTTTGATCTCCGTGTACTCACCCATGAGCACAGAGCCCACCTGGTCTTCTTCCAGGTTCATGGCGATTCCAGTTACGCCGTGGCCGAAGTCGATCAATTCTCCGGCCATTACTTTGTCCAAGCCGTAGATGCGAGCGATCCCGTCGCCGAGCGAGATCACCGTGCCAACTTCGTCGACGGCGACCTTGGATTCATAATTCTCGATTTGCTCGCGAATGAGCTTTGTAATTTCGTCTGCTTTGATTTGTGCCATTTTTCTAAACTCTTAAAAAAGATGAGTAACCGTTTGGATTGCTCGAGGCGAGAACTTTCTGTTCGAGCCTAGCTTGCTGCCAGTTGCTCTTTCATGCGCTGCAATTGTCCGCGTACCGAGCCGTCGTAGATCGTACTTCCGACTCTCACCACGACGCCGCCCATTAATCCCTGATCGAGCGAGTATCGAACCCTCAATTTTTTGCCTGCGGTTTTGGCGACCTGCGCCTCGAGTCTGTGTTTCTCTTCCGCGCCGAGCTCACGGACACTGACGACTTCGGCATCCGCAATTCCGAGCCGCAGGTTGATCTGCTCAATCGCTTCTTTGGCGATCTGGTCGAAGGCCTGAATCCGACGATTCGAAATCAGCACGGCCGTGAAGTTGCGAACTTCGCGCAGTAGGCCGGCTTTCTTGGCAATTGCATCCAGCAGCTTCAACTTCTGCTCGCCGGTAACTGAAGGAGTGTCCCAGATCGTCCGCAGCTCCGCGCTTTCCCGCAAAAAAGTTGCGAGTGAATTGAGCTCTGCAGCGACTCGATCCGCATCGATTCTTCGGTCAATAACCACGTCTGCGAGAGCCCGCGCATAAATTCCGACGAATGAGGCCATCAGCTGCCCCCACTTCTGCGGACGTCCGCGGCAAGCTGCTCGGTGAACTCCTCGACTAATGCCTTGTCCGAACTCGTATTCACGCGAATTCCTTTTTCGGCGAAGGCAACCGCCAAGTCTGCGGCATATTTCTGAAGATCGCGGCGCACCGTATTGACGGTTTGCGTGATTTCCTGTTCAGCAGCTTGCAGAATCTTGTGCTTCTCGGCATCGATCGAAGCACGAATGCGATCTTCTTCGGCCCGCGCCTCCGCCTCAGCATGCTTCTGCATATCGTCGATCTCTGAAGCCAGCCGAGCTAGCCGAGCTTCCACGTCCCGAAGCCTGCGACCGGCGTCCTCACTGGCGCGGCGCGCGTCCTCGATCCCCTTCTGAATTTCCTGAGTGCGACCGCGCAACATCGCGGGAACATTTGACTTCATTGCAAGCAGGATCAAAACCGCGATGATCGCAAAATTAATCACTACGCAGAGCCAATACGCGGTCGTCAATGAAAGGTGCGTAATTTTGGCAATGCCGCGAACGGCTGACGAATACTTGAAGGCCGCTTCTTCATCCTTGGACTCGCCTTCGCCCTCAGCGTGCGTTCCGACTGCCGTTTCCTGCGGCGTACGTCCGGCAGCTTCATTCGCGGCGTGAATCACTTCCTGATTTGAGTTCGCAGATGCAGGCGCAAAGGCTGCATCTGTACTCGATCCCGAACTCGAAGCTCGTGCAGCAGAACTTTTCCGCGCGCTTGGTTGCGATTGTTGCAGCGCAGCACAATTGAGCGAAAAGCACGCCACCAGCAGGAGCACAAATTCGAAATTGCGCAAAATAGACTTCATCTGCGACCGCCAACGGCAGGCTCTTTGGCTGCCGTTCTGGTACCCAGGATGGCACGAATAATCTCTTGCGCCAGCGTTGAGGCTTCGGAGTGCACCAGAGCTTTTGCGATTTCTGTTTCTTTCTGAATTTCGGCACGAGCGGCCGTGACTCGCGCTTCGGCCGCTGCTCGAGCTTCGGCGAGGGCGCCCATCTTCTGCTCAAGAATCTGCTGACGCCGGCTCTCCTGGCGCTTGAAAACCGCCAGCTTGGCTTCACGAACCTTGCCCTCGTATTCTGCCGTCTTCTGCTCGGCGATGGCGACGTCGGTCTTGGCCTTCTCGACAGCCCCAACGGTCTTGCTGCGCCGCTCAGCCAGGGCACCTGCAAGCGCGTTGTGCACGATGACGCGATATAGAATCCAAATGAAAATAAAGAGGATGATGGTCGGGATTGCTCCGAGCGCAAGTTCGCCTAGTTGTCTGAGCGTCGCGTCCATTAACTTGGGTGGTTATTGTCTCGCCGGGGATGGGATCGACAACTCTTTAAGCTAACATTCGGTTTTTGCGAGTGTCAAACGCCATCGAGCCTATAAAGCATTGAAAATCTAGGGTGAAATTAAAGTTGAGTAGCTCTCGACTTTCCTTGACATGGGCTCATGAGAGGCGGACACTAATGGGTATCACCTCCGATCCGATTCAGGATCGAATGGGCTCGTGGCCAAGGAATGTCACCGCTTCTTGGTTGCGGGCCTATTTAATTTTCAGAGAAGAATTATCTAAGACAGACCAGCATTTAGATCACCGAGTGCCGTGCGCCCTCGCCCGCGGACTAGCGCTGTCCTATTCCGAGGGTTTGCGGTGTCCCTAGAGATCGTCGTTCACCGGGCGGAGGAGCCGGACGCCCCGGTCTCAGGCTTCTGCAGATTTTGCGATGTTTTGCGGCGCGGATCGCGATTTTAAGTCCGCTACGACAAGCCGGATTTCTTCAAAAGTCAGCTCGGCTGGCAAAGCATCTTTGATGGGCCTCAAGCGGTCCATGCCGACCTTGGCGCAAGCAGCTTCAATCTCTTTCACTTTCTCCTCGCCAATCCAATTGGCCTGAAATTGCAATTGCTTTGCTTCCACCATCTCTGCGACCAGCGTAACAACACTGCTAATCTGCCGTCCCCGAATGGCGGCAACTTCCGCCAGGGTATGCCCGCGAGCGAGCAGCCCGAGCGTCTCTGCAGCCGGTTTTGATCGTTTCTTCTGAGGCGTCTCTGTTGCACGAGCTCCGTCGTGAAATCGACGCAAAGCGTCGAGTATCTGCTTGCCATACAACTCCGTCTTGCGTTCGCCGAAACCGGAGACACGGCGAAGTTCTGCGAGGCTGCTGGGGCGAATACGGCACAACGATTCCAACGTCGAGTCGTGCATCACAACAAACGCGGCGATTCCCTGCTGCCGTGCCGCATTTCTTCGCCACTCGCGAAGATAATCGCTCAATTCTGAATCGATATCTGAATTCGCTTCGGGCGAAATGACTTCCACCGCCCTCCAGCCGGCTGAATCTCCCTCAGGCAGCGCATATTTTCGGCGCTTTGAAATCGGCGCTTGCTCAGCGATTTTCAGCCAATCAGGCTCGGCGCCACACACGTCGCACGCGCCGCAAGTGTTCCATTTAGGAGTCTCGCCGAAGTGCGAGCAAATCTGCAGATGGCGGCAGTTTGCCACTTCGACAAAGCGACGAATCTGATGATATCGCTGCCACGAGCGCTCTTTTTCAGCCGCGTCGTTCATCTGTTCGATGAAGTATGTCAGCAGACCAATGTCTCGAGCCTGCCACAGCAGCAGGCAATCAGCGGCGAGTCCGTCGCGCCCGGCGCGTCCAGCCTCCTGGTAATACTGCTCGATCGATTTTGGCAACGCCAAGTGAATCACCGCGCGGACCGACGCTTTATTGATCCCCAGCCCAAAAGCGATAGTTCCGACGAGCACTCGCACTTCATCGGACATCCAGCGCTCCTGATTCCGTCGACGCGTCTCGCTGTCCATCTTCCCGTGATAAGGAATCGCGGGGATTCCTCGCTCCTCGAGAAAGTCTACCGTCCGCTCCACCCGTTTGATGGTTGGCGCATAGATGATGACGTTGCTCCCTGAGTACTGACGCAGCACTCGCAAGAGTAGTGCATCCTGTGTCCCGTACTCACACTGACTGACGAGGTATCTCAAATTGGGACGATGAAAACTGGCGATGTACTTGTCGGGATTACGCAGCCGCAGTTGCGCAATGATGTCGTGCCTCACCTGTCGCGTTGCGCTTGCAGTAAACGCTGCGATCGGTAAATCCGGAAAATGCTGGCGCAGGGCACTTAGCTGTCGATAGTCCGGCCGGAATTCGTGTCCCCATTCGGAAATGCAGTGCGCCTCATCGATGGCGAACAGCGAAACCGGCACACGTTTTAGCCATTCAATCGTGTCTTTGCGGGCCAACCGTTCGGGAGAAAGATAGAGCAGCCGAAAGCGCCCCTCCATGGCATCGTGAACCGTCTTACCTTGTTGGTTAGCTGCGAGCGCACTATTCAGACTGGCTGCTGGAATTCCCATCTGGGTGAGTTGTGCGATTTGGTCCTGCATCAACGCGATTAATGGGGAGATGACGATCACGGTTTTTTCGGAAAGCATCGCGGCGGGCAACTGATAACAGAGCGACTTGCCCCCACCAGTCGGCATGACCACGCAGGTATCGCGACCTGCGAGCAGGCTGGAGACGATGCGCTCTTGTAGGGGGCGAAACGAATCGTAGCCCCAGTATCGCTGCAAAGCTGTCAGGATCGGGGAATTGGAGTTCATGCAGAGAGTCCTGGGCACACTCTTTTATCACGAGACGTCATCGAGCGAAAGCAAGGTCCGGCGCTTGGCAGTATCTCGGTATTGAAGTCCATGGGTTATGGCAATTGTGACAGCACTGGAACATCATGAGAAAATCGCGCCGGTAATAATCGCGATCATTAACGCCCGAATCGCTGCACTATCCACCCAATCACGGTTCCGCCAATCGCGCCCAGCACGATGATAGGAACATACGCCTTCGTAATGATTGCGTCAGCGAGGCTGAGCAGAAGGCCAATTACTAGACCGCTAAGCCATCCTGGCCATGGCAGCGCAACCGCGCCAATCACGAAACCAATTGAAAAGCGATTGATAAACGCGCCCAGCAGCGCTGCCCGTTTGTCGGGAAAGGTGAGAGGCAGCATCGATGCGGCGGAAAGCGTACCGTAAACCACACCACAGATTGTTCCGACTGTTAAGCGCGACATGTGCGGAAGCCTACCAGAATGTAATGAAAAACAGAGCTGGACACGATCTTTCCTGTATTCCCGATTCAGGATGTTGCCGCGCGCTTCGATCATCGCCAGCACTTTTCCGTCGCTCTGTGGCACGCTGATCTCGATGCGCTCCACGGGATCGGCTGTAAGCGCGGCGTCAATTCTCTGGAGTAGCGTTTCCAGCCCAATATCTTTAATCGCCGATACCTGGACGACGTTGTCACCGCCAGGAAGCGCGTTCCGTTGCGCCGGCGAAAGCAGATCGACCTTGTTCAAGACGTGCACTGTTGGCTTGTCTTGCGCCTCGAGTTCGGCGAGGACCTTTTCAACCTGTTCCTGCTGCTCGGCGGCGTTGGGGCTGGTGGCGTCGGCGATGTGCAGAATCAATGAAGCGCGCTGCACTTCTTCCAAAGTAGCGCGAAACGAAGTGACTAACGTGTGCGGCAGGTTGCGGATGAATCCAACCGTGTCCGACAGTAGGACCTTCCGCTTGGAAGGCAGCGTGATCGAGCGCAAAGTTGGATCGAGGGTTGCAAACATGCGCGACGAAGCGAGTACTCCAGCCTTGGTGAGAGCGTTAAACAATGTCGACTTTCCAGCATTGGTGTATCCCACGAGCGCGATTGTTTCCACGGGCACGGCCGCTCGACGCTGACGCTGTTGAGCGCGAACCCGCCGCACGTTCTCGAGCTGCTGCTGGACGTGACGCATGCGCCGGTAAATCTTACGGCGATCGGTTTCGAGCTGCGTTTCGCCCGGTCCTCGGGTGCCAATGCCGCCGCCGAGCTGTGACATCTCGGCTCCGCGGCCAGTGAGGCGGGGTAGCAGGTACTCCAATTGCGCAAGCTCAACCTGGAGCTGACCTTCGCGGGTACGTGCGTGTCGCGCAAAGATGTCGAGGATGAGCTGCGTGCGGTCGATCACGCGGGCGTGCAGCTCGCGTTCGATGTTGCGCTGTTGTGAGGGGGAGAGATCGTGAAATTGTGTTCGCGGCTCTCTGGGGACTCCACGCGCGAGACCTCTACCGCCTGTTTTGCCATCCGTGCCTGGACACTGGGGCCACCACGCCGCTTCGAGCGCAGATCGATTCCCACAAGGAAAGCACGCTCCAGCCGGTCAGCAAGATCGTTGCCGGTTGCGCTCGAGAAAGACGGACTCCGTGCCACGTGGATAGCCAAAGCTTGCGCTGAAGAATCCGCTCAGCCTTCGGACACTGCAGTAGGAGGCGCGGCTTCATGTGCAGCCGAGCGCTCCGAGGCTGGCGGACGATGCTCGGAAGCCGCCGGACGTTCTCCGAAATGCGATCCGCGCGCCATCACTACCGTGGAGATCGCATGCTTGAAGATAAGCTGCTCCTGGTTGTTGGTCTCGAGTACCACCGAGTATTTGTCGAAGGACCGGATGCGTCCACTCAGCTTTACTCCGCTCATCAGATAAATCGTGATCGGAGACTTGTCCTTGCGAGCAGTGTTGAGAAAAGTATCCTGAATATTCTGTGCCGGCTTTGTTTCCATTGTGCCGATCTCTCCTTGAACCAGAACCAGATAGGAACGTCTGAAACAACCATCACTAGCAACAGTCCCTAAAGATAGAACCGGGAGAGCGGTCTTGGCAAATCTTGAGACGGGCTAAGTTGACAGACTTTGATGGTTGAGAGGTGCTGATCCAGCGGACGCTATGTTCATTGTTGACACGCGCCAAGCTAGAAAGTTGCGTTCTGGGAAGCGTATGATGCGTGCGCATCGAGCGGCATCATATCGGCATCTACTACATAGGCACAGGGCCAATAAGAAAACTAAATGGAGGCAAGACAATGAGGTTACTGGCAACGTTTCTAGTTCTCGCCGGCCTCGCTTTCGCTCAGGAACAGTCGGACAAAACTCAGATGGCGATGCGTCCGGGGACACTGGATCCGAATGAGCAGCGCATCGTGAAGGAAGTTCGTCATGAATTAGTGATGCTGCCGTATTACTCGCTGTTCGACGATCTCGAGTATTCGGTAAATGGCGACGCCGTGACTCTGCTGGGCTCCGTTGTAAATCCGACGCTCAAGAAGGACGCCGAAAACGCAGTGAAGCATATTGAAGGGGTAAACACGGTCAACAATCAGATCAAAGTGCTGCCGCCTTCGCCCATGGATGATCGGATTCGACAGCAGGTAGCGCGCGCGATCTCGAATCAAGGCGGCCTTTACCGCTATTTCATGGGAGCCGTGCCTTCGATCCACATCATCGTGGATAGTGGTCACGTCACACTGAAGGGTGTGGTCGATAACCAGGCAGATGATACGCAGGCGAAATTAGCTGCGAATCAGGTTCCGGGCGTCTTCTCGGTAAAGGACGAACTCCAGGTTCTGAATCAGAAGAACGAGAAAAAGTAGCTGGCGTTTACAAATCCAGGAGGCGATAGCGGCCATAACGCCAGCCAACGTAAGCTATCGCCTTTCGCATCCGCATATGTGTGCTGGCTGCAGAAACCAGAACGCGTTACGGAAGCGACATGGCGCCTCCTATCGCCGACTACGGCATTATTGGCGATTGTCGATCGGCAGCGCTGATATCGCGTCAAGGATCTCTGGACTGGCTTTGCTGGCCCTGGTTTGACAGTCCTTCTCTTTTCGGAGCCGTCCTCGACATCGAAAAAGGCGGTTTTTGGCGAATTTCTCCTGCCGGTGACTACGAAACAACGCGCCGATATCTTCCCGGCACCAATATCCTGGAAACAACATTTGAGTCCGAAACGGGAACACTTCGTCTGATCGACTGTATGCCCGTCTACGAGTCGGAATATGAGCGCAAGCGCATGATTCCCGATCGCGAAATTCTGCGCATTCTCGAGTGCGTGCGCGGGGAAGTTCAATTGGATGCGACCTTTTACCCGTGTCCCAAGTACGCAAAAGCCTCCACTCATTGGAAGCAGCAGGAGGCACTAGGAATTCATGTGCAGTTCGT
>QIBC01000008.1:252-53512 GCA_003225215.1 Acidobacteriota bacterium | reverse complement strand
AATGAGATAAAAAAGCATTTTGAGCGAGTTCACCGGTCAGCTCTGGGACATGTTTCTTAATTCTTTTGCAGGCGAGCCCGTTCTGGCGCAAGTTCCATTATGGAACGGAAAATCCCTGCAAAATCCCTGATCTTTTTGCGATATTCATCGAGGAAGAGCATTAAAGCCCGAAGAATGTAGCGGTTTCGCCGAAATCGATCCTGTCCCCTGTTAGATCGCTGCCTTCGAACAAAATTTGCGAATTTTGGGCGAAATTCGACCATGCACCACTCAATCGCGCAAGAATCGCTGTAATTGTCGCTGTTCTTTTGGAATTCCACTGCACCTATCGGCTACCGCGGACGGTTCCGCTGATCGCCCCCGGCAACTCTGGCCAGAGTTGCTGAATCCAACTTCCCGGGTCGAGTCCAGGTGAATATCCGCAGTTTTGTAGTTCAGACGCTTTTAGTTTTTGCTGCCGTTCTTATCGTTGCCTTCTGCGCGGGATGCGGAGGCAACGGGTCGGCATCCATTCCGGAGACAACTTCACTGGGGAATGGTCTGAACCCGCCGGCTCCCCCAACCCCGCCGGCTCCACCGGGTGTGCCGCCAACTCCGCCTCCGCCGGCGCCCGGTCCGCCCACGATTTCACTCTCTGCCAATTTGCAGACGGTTGTGGCCGGCCAGCTTACGACGTTGAGTTGGACTACGAGCAACGCATCATCCATCAGCTTTGCTCCTCCGCTGCCTGAAGCTGAAGACCGCCAACTCACTTTGCCGACGGGCTCGGCTACATTTCCGCCAACTAGCACAACAACGTACGTGGCCACAGTCGCGAACTCCGGTGGACAGCAGGTCAGCGCCAGTTTGACCATCACGGTACTGCCGGTGGAGCTCAACTTTTCCGCCGCGCCCGACACGATTCAGCCGGGAGGCAGCGCAACTCTGAGCTGGACCACGCAGGGGATCACCACGCTCTCCATTGACCAGGGAATTGGCGATATGACTGCCTTGCTGCCGAACGGCTCGTTCAAGGTAGCGCCGGGAGTGACCACGGCGTATACGGCAACGGCGACGGATGAGAGCGGCGCGAAGCTGACGCAGCAAGTGGTTGTGAGTGTCGCGCAACCTCCGATTCCCCAGCATCCAATTAAGCACATCATCGTCATGGCTCAGGAGAACCGGACTTTCGATAACTACTTCGGAGTTCTGGGAGCATACCGCGCGGCGAAAGTATCAGGCGCGAGCGTGCAGGACATAGACGGCTTCGATCCAACCGTCCCATTGAAAACCAAAACAGGAAAACTGGTAAAGCCTTATCACTATAAGACAGTGTGCACCGAGGGCCTCACCTTCGCGTGGAACGAGAACCATACGGATATGGATCTGCAGGCTCCCGACACCTTCCTGGACACCGATTTCAGCCAGGCAAAGTTCCTGATGGACAAGTTCCCGCAAACCATCAACCTGACCACGAAGGATCCGGATGGCACGCGGCAGATGGGGCATTACGATCAAACTGACTTGCCTTACTACTACGAAATGGCGACCCAGTTTGCCACCAGCGATCGCTTCTTCTCCTCGGTGCCGTCGAACACAATTCCCAACCGCATGTACATGTTTACCGGCACTTCGTTCGGACATACCGTGAATGCAACTCCTGCGGCCGGCGGCTGGAGCCAGAAGACCATCTTTCGCGCATTGAACGACGCAGGAGTGAGCTGGCGTTACTACTATCAGGACAGCGACATCTACCTCAGCGATTTTGCCGATTACTATCGCAGCGATGTGAAGCCGAAGGTCTATAACATCAGCAACTGGTTCAGCCTGCTGTCATCGCCCACGGCCGACGATGATCTGCCGGAGTTCGTCTTCATTGAACGCGCCGGCAGCACTGGACTGGACGAACATCCCGACAACAACATTCAAAGCGGGGCCGCGCAGGTACAGAAGATTCTTTCGGCGCTGATGAACAGCACTGCCTGGCAGTCGTCAGTGTTCATCCTTACTTACGACGAAGGCGGCGGGCTGTACGATCATGTGCCGCCGTTCCAGGTCCCTCTTCCGGATGACATCGCGCCGATCTTGAAGTCAACCGACACCAAGGCCCTGTTTAACCTCTCCGGATTTCGAATTCCCATTACGGTAATCTCACCATGGGTAAAACCGCACTTCGTGTCGCATAAGCCGCGTGAGCTTACGTCGATCCTGAAGCTGGTCGAGACGACTTTCAACGTACCTCCCTTGACCAAGCGCGACGCCGGGGCCGACGACATGAGCGAGTTCTTCGACTTCACCCAGCAGCCGGCATGGCGAACCCCACCGCCACTGCCCACACAGCCCACGAATGGGGTGTGCGATCAGTCGCAGGAGATTGGACCTACGTTCTGAACCGGATCCTGTAGGTTTAGTCTTGCAGTTGCGTTAGCTGAGAGTGCCCTTACTGCACCAGCTCCGACGCGCGATGGAATAAGTTCGTCAGCTGCATGGCCACACTTTCCGGGGCCGCGCTTTCCTCCACGTTCAGGGTCATGAATCGCTGCCGGAAGGCAGGAGCCGCAATGTCATCCTGCAACTCGTGGTCGATCACCACCGCGCCAAAGTCGAAGAAGTCGCTCTTGGTCCAGGCCTCATCGAGAGCCCGCGCCGAAATAAGCCGGAATCCGGCCGAATGGATCGCATCTTTTAGCTGAGCCAGGCGCTCTTCGTTGGCACAAATAAGCAGGACTGTCACCCGTTGAGTGTGCGCGGACCGATCGCCGCGGTCAATGGCAAGCGTGATTACTCCCTCAGTGACACCATACACGCGCTCTCGCTAGCCAAAGGAGCCGCTCGTCGTAAGGGTGCAGAAAGCCATTCTTTCACTGATCACAAAGCTAACAGCGAACCTGTCAGTGAACTGAAATCCATCTATTAGAGAGGACAGAGGGGACTCTGCCCATATTCATTTCCTGCGTTAGCTCGATCAGCACCCTTCTTATGAGGCCAGGGTGGACCAAAATACAGCCTTCGATGCGGACGCCCCTAAATCCGCACATTTCCCAGGTTTAGTTTTCATTCCTAAGTCCAACTCAAAGGCGAGTTGATCTTTCCCAAGAACCTGCATAGGATTCTGGGCCGCAAGCCAACGTGAACCATGACTGCGGAGGATTCCATGGAAGAAGCGAAATTATCAAGACGACGACTGGTGCAGCTCGGACTTGGAGCCGCTGCTGGGGTGGGGTTTACTTCAGCGGCAGTCGTAGGGCTGGTTCAGCCTGCTTTGGCTGATTTGGACTTCGATCGTGACGACAATCCATTTCGGGAAGATCGCGACTTGGCGAAATCGGTGCAGAATGCTTATGCGTTTCTGGATCAGATGATGGACGCGTATGCGCAGGGGAATACTGTGCGGCTGGTGCAGAGCTATGCTGACCAGATCGCGGGTGGAACGTTCTTTAGTACTGCCTTTACATACGACAACGCCCTGCTGCTGCTTGCCTACGTCGCTCGCGGACGGCGAGGCGATATAGCTCGGGCGCTGGTGCTTGGCAATGCTCTGGCTTATGCGCAGAAAACCGATCCTGCGGGCGATGGGCGTCTTCGCCAGGCGTATTTTGGCGGCAGCGCAGACTCGAATGGCGTATTCGTCAAGCCGGGTCTGAGTTTCTTCCAGGGCAGCGCCGTGGGCGATGTAGCTTGGGCCGGGATCGCGCTGGCTCAACTCTTTGCCCGAACTGGGATAAAGGATTACCTCGATGCCGCAGTCAAAGCGGCTACGTTTATTGAAACCACAACCCGCGACAACAGCAACGTTCCTCCGGGCGGCTACTTCTTCGGCAATGGCCAGAGCAATAAATCGACTGAGCACAACATCGATGTCTACGCGTTATTTACCATGCTGGCCAGGCTTACAGGGCAAAATAGCTGGCTCAATGGAGCGCAACACGCGCGTGGCTTCATCGAAGCGATGTGGGACGGGCCATCGGGACACTTCTGGACCGGCACGTCGGATCCAACTCACATTTTCTTCGATAATTCTCCGGAAGACGTTCAGACTTGGTCGTACATGGCCCTACTCGATCCTAAATTCCAGACGTCGCTGGAATGGGTGAAGACCAATCTTGCGGCTACCGACACTTCATTCGCGCTCAACAACGGCTGGGGATTCAAAGGCAACTTCCGCGTGTACGGCTCGACGTATGCGAGTCTGAGCAAGGTTGCCAACCTGCTGGGCGACAAGGGCGCCGATGTCGATGGTGTGTGGTGTGAAGGGACGGCTCACGTGGCTGCTGCGCTTCTGGCTCGCCGCTTACCGCCCGAAAAAGATATTCCCAGCTTCCATGGTGATGTGCCCACGGCTGGAACTCTGTTTGAGGGTGTCCAGGTAGCGCAGGCCAGCCTCGGGCATGGACAAACCGTAAATGGGCATCCCTTAGTCGATGGTCAGGGAGTTGTGGCTTCGACCAGCTCACTCAACACCGGTTTCGGCTTCAACTTTTTCCCAATACGGCACATTGGAGCCACATCTTGGTACGCCATGGCCGCTGAGGCCGCAAACCCGTTTCAACTCGGATTGCGGACCCCAGGAAGAGGAGAGTGAAAAGCCTGCAATCGGCAATTTGGCGATTGTCGATAGGCCGTGGCGGCACATACGTGCCCGGGAAGAAGTAACTGGTAAAGCGCGGCTCAAACAACTTCGATTTGGGCACGATGGCCCGAGGCTGTGCCGATCCTGCGGTCGCGAGTAACGAGCGAAGCATTTAGAAGCTCAGCTAGGGCCACGTACACCGCATCATAGGCGGTGAGATTGTGGCGCAGTTGCCATACGCGGGGTAGTAGCAAGCGGTGCGGATGTCGCGTGACTCGGGCGTCTGCGAGGTCCCCCAGGGCTACTTCTGCCCGCAAATCTGAGATTGTTCCCTCGCGTGCGAAGCGGCGCAGCACCTGAGCGACTTCCAAATCCAGCAAATGAGGAGCGTGCACGCCTTCGGCTCGGCCATAGATACGCTGTTCAACCTTTAGTCCTGCAGGTGTGCGTAGAAGCCAGTCGAGCGTCGCAGAGGCGTCAAGAACTATCACTCCCTGTTCCGCTCCTCGCGAACGGCGCGAGCCATATCGAGCGTTCCAGTTACGGCCTCGCGCTGGCGAAGCCTTTCGCGGAGTTCCGCCCATGTAGGCCGCTCTGCGATTTCACGAATTTCTGCCAATAGATAGTCAGAGAGCGACATACCGGACAGTGCGGCCCGGGCCTTCAGCGATCGATGGAGCGCATCCGGCACATTCCGCAATTGGATCATCTTTGACATGCGGCCAGCATACTTTCATGTGCAACACATGTCAAGCGCGTGAGTTTCTTGCATTGGCGACAATGAACCACCCTCAACTTGGTTGCTTGACGCGTCCCCGGACATTGAAGCGTGACGCCGCATCACCCGAGATAGCCAGTCCTCTGGATTTCAGTCATAATGAGCCCCCTCACGGACATATGCAGCATTTAGGGGCTCTATGGGGGTGCAATCCACGAATTTGCCGGCCGTGCGTATTGCGCATGTACTGGCGTTGGGCGCTGCCGATGGCGGTTCCAGTGCTCCGGAGGAGCAGCGGCTTGTTCACCGGCTGATGGAAGCCCTGCAGGGTGCGCCCAAGTTTCAGCGCTGTCAGCAGCGGGGGGACGCGGTTTTTCTTGCCTTTAAGCACGATCTGGCAGTGGTGTTTTTTGATTCGCCGGAGAGTGCGGCTTGCTGCGCGCTTGAACTCGTCTCCCCGCTGGCTCGGGTTGCGGCTCCTAAGATACGTCTTGGCCTTCACACGGGCCCGGTCCATTACGAATCTGGCGGTGAGTCTCCTCGAATTTCCGGGAACAGTCTCGAGGTTGCTCGACAGCTCATGGAATGTGGGGACTCCGGGCATATCCTCGTTTCCAACGCGGCGGCGGATCTGCTGAGCCAGTTTGGCCGTTGGGGTGAAATGCTGCATCCGGCTGGAGAGTTGGAGTGCGCCAACGGAATCCAGCTGCATGTCTTCAATCTGTGCAAGGGTGGTTTGGGGAATCATGCCACTCCCGATTGCCTCCTTCATTCCAAAATTGAGATTAAGGACCCTCTGATCGGGCGGAGTGTGAACCATTACCTGGTTCTTGAACGACTTGGCGCGGGCGGCATGGGGGTAGTCTACAAAGCCAAAGACGTTCGTCTCGATCGCAACATTGCCATCAAGTTCCTTGCGCGCGAGCTATCGAATCATCGATCCCATCTGGAGCGCTTCCAACGCGAAGCCCGCTCAGCTTCTGCGCTCAATCACGCGAATATCTGCACTGTGCATGACGTTGGCGAGTGGAAGGGATGGCACTTCATCGTGATGGAGCTCCTGGAGGGCTGGACACTGAAGGAGCTAATGTCGCGCGAGCCGCTCGCCATTGAGAAGATGTTGCAATATGGGACTGAGATCGCGCAGGCGCTGGAAGCGGCCCATGTTCACGGCATCGTCCATCGCGATGTGAAGCCGGCCAACATTTTTGTGAATGCTCAAGGGCAGGTGAAAGTGCTGGACTTTGGGCTGGCGAAAGTCGAGCGCAAGCGCGGAGCGGCGTCGGTGGCCCGAGTCGGTGCGGGCGGGAACGGCGGTTTAGCGACAATAACCGCGGAAGAGAGCGCAACCAGCTCCGGTGAATTCGTGGGAACGGTTGCTTACATGTCGCCAGAACAGGCGCGCGGCGAGGAGCTTGATGGCCGCTCGGACCTCTTCTCCTTTGGCGTGGTGCTGTACCAGATGGCAACCGGAGTCCTGCCGTTTCGCGGAGATACCTCGGCGCTGATCTTTGATGGCATTCTGAACCGGACCGCCACTTCGCCGGCCACCGTGAATCCACAAGTGCCACACGAACTGGAACGGATTATCGATCGCGCTTTGCAAAAAGACCGCGCGCTGCGGTACCAGACAGCCGCCGATATCTGCACTGAATTGCAGAACCTCGCGGCCGACCTGAGGCACAAGTCGACTCCGCCGGCTGTAGCTCCTACGACAACCACCGTCGGAGAGGTAGCCATTCTCTACAAGCGCAACGTGCAGCCCGACGAGCAACTGCTTCGGCTTCTCGAAACCGAATTGGCGCGCAACGGGTATCGCGTGTTCATCGATCGTCATCTGCTCGTGGGCATGGAGTGGGCGCGCGAGATCGAAAGACGCATCTGCCACGCTGAGGCCGTGATTCCCCTGCTCTCTGAGTCCTCAGTAAAGAGCGAGATGCTGGCCTACGAAATCGAAATTGCGCATGAGGCTGCGCAGAGGCAAAACGGGAAGCCGCGAATTCTTCCGATACGTGTGAATTTTTCCAATCCGTTTCCGGACACGATGTCGGCCAATCTGAATCCTCTGCAATATGCAGAGTGGAGGAGTCCGGCCGACAATTCGGCGCTGACGCAAGCCGTACTCGATTCGCTACAAAATCCGCGCGAAGAACGCGCCCCGGTGAAGTTGGAAGCGGTTGGCGGAGCCGTTCCGCTGGATTCCGCTTTTTACATCGTTCGCCCCACGGACGACGACTTCCTTTCCGCCATCGCTCGCGAAGACAGCATTGTTCTGATCAAAGGCGCTCGCCAGATGGGTAAAACCTCGCTTCTGGCGCGTGGTTTGTCGGAAGCGCGCAAGTCGCGAGCGAAGGTTGTGCTGACGGATTTCCAAAAACTCAATGCTGCTCATCTCGAGACGCTCGACTCGTTTTTCCTCGCGCTGGCCGACAGCATCGCCGAGCAACTTGGATTCGAGGACATTGTTCCCGAGCGATCCTGGAATCCGCGACGCGGTCCAAGCATGAATTTCGACCGGTTTCTGCGGCGCGAGATTCTCAGTCGTGTGGAAACGCGCCTGGTTTGGGGCATGGATGAAGTTGACCGGCTGTTCTCCTGCAAGTTTGCCAGCGAAGCCTTCGGCCTGTTCCGCTCCTGGCACAACGAGCGCTCACTCGATCCGACTGGTCCGTGGCAAAAGTTGACGATGGCGATCGCGTATGCGACGGAAGCGCACCTCTTTATTACTGACATTAATCAATCGCCATTCAATGTCGGCACGCGACTTTACCTTGAGGATTTCACGCCGGAGCAGGTTGCGGAGCTGAATCGCAGGTACGGACATCCGCTGAAGAATACCGCAGAGCTCTCGGCGTTTTACGAGTTATTGGGAGGCCATCCATATCTCACGCGGCGAGGCTTGCATGAGATGACCGCCCACTCCGCCTCGCTCGAAAAGTTTTCCGCGCGCGCCGGTCGCGACGAAGGACCATTCGGAGATCATCTGCGCAGGGTTCTTGTGATGCTCGCTCAAGAGCAATCGATCTGTGAAGTGGTGCGAGCGGTGCTTGCCGGGCGGCAATCCGGCACTCCTGAGGATTTCTACCGCTTGCGCAGTTCCGGCATCGTGTCGGGAGAGCCAGGGCACGACATGCGAATCCGTTGTCGGCTATACGAGACTTATCTGAAGCAACATCTGTCATGAGCACACGCGCCGCCATTTCGACCGACAGCTTCTTTATCGCCGGAGGCACGCTTCGACGCGATGCTGCTTGTTACGTAGCGCGCGCGGCCGACGAGGATCTTTATTCGGCGCTGCACCGCGGCGAAATCTGTTACGTGCTCACTTCACGCCAGATGGGCAAGTCGTCGCTGATGGTCCGCACGGCGGCCCGTCTGCGCGAAGAAGGCTTCTCGGTCACCGTGCTCGACCTCACCGGTCTCGGGCAGAACCTCACCTCCGAGCAGTGGTACAACGGCCTGCTGGAACGCATCGCTCAGCAGCTTGAGCTGGAAGACGAGCTTGAACAATTCTGGTACGACCACAAGCACCTGGGCGCGATGCACCGATGGATGGCTGCCCTGCGCCAGGTCGTACTGCCGCGTTGTCCTGGCAAGGTCGTCATCTTTGTCGACGAGATCGACGCGGTCCGCAGCTTGCCCTTTTCGGCTGATGAGTTCTTCGCCGGCATTCGTGAACTCTACAATCGTCGCACTCACGATCCTGAGCTGAATCGCCTCACCTTTTGCCTGCTGGGAGTGGCAACGCCTTCCGACCTGATTCGGGACACGCGCACTACGCCGTTCAACATCGGCCACCGCATCCAGCTCACCGACTTCACCGAGCGCGACGCGACTCCGTTGTGCGAAGGGCTTTCCGGCAATCCTGAGACTGCTCGCCGCCTGCTGAAACGCGTCCTGCATTGGTCCGGCGGGCATCCCTACTTGACGCAGCGCCTTTGCCTCACGCTGGCCCAGGAGCACGCCGGCACCTCCGCTGCGGTGGACCGGATTTGCCAGGAACTGTTTCTATCGCAGAGCGCCCGCCAGCACGATGACAACCTGACGTTCGTGCGGGAGCGCATCCTGCGCAGCGAAGTCGACACCAGCAACTTGCTCTCGCTATACGCGAAGATCTGGAGTGGCAAGCGCATCCGGGACGACGAAACCGATCCACTCATTGCCGTATTGCGACTCTCGGGAATCATTCGTTCCCAATCCGGGAGCTTAGAAGTACGGAATCGTGTCTACCAATACATCTTCGATCGCGAGTGGGTGCGGGCGAATCTCCCGGGGGCTGAAGTCCGGCGCCAGCGCGCCGCTTATCGGCGCGGACTGAAACTGGCCACGGCGGTCGCGGTCCCGCTGATTTTGGGAGTTGCCGTGTATGGCTACTTGAGCGTGTACCGGGTGCGTACAACAATTGAGCCTTTCCGGGCCAAGGCGCCCGAGCCGCCTGTCTTCTGGGCATCGTTTACTCCGCCCAGCGCAGTGAGTGCCGAAACGGGAGCGCTTCTCATCAAGAGCAGCGAAAGCAGTGCCCTTGTGTATATCAACGATCGTGAGTATGGGCGCACGAGTCAGGCAGGAACGCTGCTGCTGCAGGTGCTGCAGCCGGGCCGATACAGTGTGAGAGTAGAAAAACCTCAGTTCCAGAGTGTGGTTCAAACGGCGGAGGTGCTGGCAAACAAGGAGACACAGCTTCTCTTTAAGCTGCAGCAGCAAGTCGTTCTCAGCACTGCGGTCGCGATCCGGCAGGGAGTGCCCGGCGCGAAGATATCGATCGATGGCACCGACGTGGGCACAATTCAAGCGGATGGAACTTTCTCCGCCGACGTCCGCCCAGGCCCACATGCGCTGGCGTTAGTGAAGGAAGGCTATCTCCCCCGCCAGATGAATCAGGAGTTTTCCCTAGGCAAGCAAGTGGTTCTCGATGGCCAGTTACGCCCGGATGTCGAGCTACAGAGCTGGCTGGCGCTGGGGAACAGCCACGATGTCTCTGCCCTCGACGCATTTTTGCGCGCGTACCCAGGCGGACGCTTCGCCGACCAGGCTCGCGCTCGTGCAGAAGAACTCGAGTGGAACGCTCTTCGCAACAGCAGAGATCTAGTTGCCCTCGACCGTTTTTTGAATAAGTACCCGCAGGGCCATTACATCGCGGCCGCTCGTGCGCTGGCTGCAAGATTGCAACAGGAAGAGATCGATTGGCGAACAGCCCAAAATGGGAAGGACATCAGTGGACTACAGGCGTTCTTGCGCACCTACCCGCAGAGCCCGTATGCGGAAGAGGCGCGCGCTGAGCTTGGCAAACTGCAGGCTGCCGTGCAGGTATCCCCGTCGCTTCCTTCTGATGATGCGCAGGCCGTTCGTGCAACCCTGATGCGCTTCTCCCAGGCGTTCGCGCAAAAAGACGCGAACCAACTCGCTGCCGTCTGGCCAGGCCTGCACAAGCAGGAGCTCAACAAGATCAAGACTTCTTTCCGCGACGCCGATTCCATTCAGATGGATCTAAAGATTTCAGACCCCCAAATCGACGGAGTCCACGCCACCGTAACATGCTTGCGCTCCCTTCAGTACATCTTTAAGGGCGGGATTCGGAAGTCGGAAGCTGGTACCGTCACAATTCAGTTGGGCAAACGAGCTGGGCAGTGGGTAATTGAGTCTGTGCAGTAAGCCTATTCAGGGGACTTACGGTGAAAACCACGCTTCGCGTGATGACGTGTGTGCTGGCGCTGTCCCTGGTTCACCCATATTTCGCGGGACAAGCCTGTCCTTCCGGTACGACCTCTGACCGGTTGATATGCGCAATTCCTCAGCTTTATGGTCCTGCCGGCTTGATCCTGCCCAACCCAAATCACCAGGCTCACTTCCAGGCAAGCTTCCAGCAAAGCTTCACGCCACTCAACTCTGCGTTAAGCCAGGAACTTTCGATCCTTCCCCTCGCCTCGCCGGCCTCGGCTATTACCTTTACCTTCGACAAAGCTCTGGGAGTCTTCACGCGCTCAACGGAAAGCTACGGTCCCATTTTCGGTGAGCGAGCCGAAACCATCGGACGCCACCGCATTTACTTCGGAGCTAATTACCAATTCTTTTCCTTCGACAAGCTCGATGGGATCGACTTGAAGCGTCTGCCTGCTGACTTCAAGCACATTGAATTCCAGATCAACGGCCAGTTCCCCGAATTCGAGAAGGACTACATCACTACCACGAATCGCATTGATCTCAAGTTGCACGAGGTCACAATTTTTGGCACCTATGGGCTAACGAATAGGATCGACGTTTCAGTAGCAATTCCCATTCTGGATGTGCGCATGGGTGTGACCTCGAGCGCCCACATCGTCCGCATTCCCGCCTGCGAGTTGGCGGGCAACTGCAGCGATCGCTCCTCGTTTGGCGGCGAATACCATTTCTTTGACGCCAATAATCCATTTGGCAGCAGGGATCACACCTTTTTCAGTGGCCGCAGCGCGGCAGGAATTGGCGACGTAGTGTTTCGCGTGAAGAGCACATTGATCTCGCGGGAACGCCTCGCGATTGCGGGTGGGGTCGACGTGCGCGTTCCCAGCGGAGACGAGCTGAATTTCCTGGGCTCGGGAGCCTGGGGAGTTAAGCCGTTTTTGTCTGCTTCCTACCGCGCCCGCATTTCTCCTCACGTGAACATCGGCTATGAATGGAACGGCGACTCGATTTTGGCTGGAGACATTTCCACGGGACACACTGCGCGTTTGCCCAATCAACTTTTCTATTCCGGCGGCGTCGATGTCCGACTAAAACCGCGTATAACGCTTGCGACAGATCTTCTCGGGCAAAGGGTACTCGGGGGGGAACGCCTGAGCACAGTTTCCTTCACCGACATGTCCGGCGCCGTGCACAACGACATCCCCGACATCCAGCCATTCAAAGGCTCGTTTCTGATGAATAACCTTTCGGTAGGCGCGAAGTGCGGCATCTATCGCAACCTGCTGCTGACGGGTAACGTTATCTTTAGCCTTGACGACGGCGGCCTTCGTTCCAAAGTGGCACCACTGGCTGGCCTTTCATACACGTTTTAGGTCTCCGCCTGCCCGATCGCTGCCGCAGAGGCGCTAAGCACAGTGTCGTAATCTGTCTTGATTTGCGAGCGCGACTCAGTTCGTACCCGTAGCGATCCCCGATTGTCCGTGCATGGAAGCCTTAACTCTGGTCACAGCGGACGAAGGCATTCGAAGATCCAAGGTCGTAAGAACGGTTTGCTAGTGCAACGAGCTTGCGCCCATTATGAAAATCTAGGCGCCCGCAGTGGCTGGCTTCAAGGACTGCTTGATCCCGTATCCTTCGCAGTTTCCGCACGGGGGCCAACCGAAGAAATCTCCGGCCATGACCTTACGGCACCTATTCAGGCGGCCAAGTCCAAGATAAAACATGTTTCACCAACACTTTAATCAGAGGATAAGCCCCCAATGTGGAGTCCTTCGCGTCCGAATGGCAGCCCGTCGCAACCGTCAGTGCCGGAACCCAAGACCAGCTCCCCGAGCGTAAACCCCGCCCCAGTTGTGAGCCGTCCACGTTCCGATGAACGCATCACGTACATTGGAAAGACGCTCGTCATTAAGGGAGAAGTCAGCGGCTCTGAGCCGATTCACATCGAAGGCAAGATCGAAGGACCGATCTCGCTGCGTGATTCCCACATAAACGTCGGGCGCGATGCCGTTGTCAGCTCCGATGTTCAGGCCGGCGAAGTGATTGTGCGTGGGACGCTGGACGGAAATGTCACCGCCAGAGATCGCGTGGAAGTTCACAGCGGCGGAAGCTTGACCGGCAACGTATGTGCTGGGCGAATCAGCATTGAATACGGTGCGTTCTTCCACGGAAAAGTCGACATGCGCCAGCCGGATCCAAAAGCGCAGTTCTCGATCGACGAGAGTGACGCAAAGAAAAAGTCTCAGGGCGTCACAGCGCACGAGGAAGCTCCGGCACTGGCTACTTATTGATGTTTGCAGTTGCCGCTCTGTCCAAGGCACGCACCTGACAAGCCTTATGGCAGCGCCTCCGAACGCAAACAGGAAGCAGGAGCAGTAGAAACCGACTGCTCCTCACCCAGCCGGATTCCGCCAGTCCAGCTCGTCCAGTGCTGCCTCGGAACTTCTCCAGTTCTCCCGGACTTTCACGAATAGCTCGAGAAATACCTTCGTCCCCACAAGGCGTTCAATCTGCTTGCGCGCTGAGGTTCCGATGCGCTTCAGCATTGCCCCGCCTTTCCCGATCAGAATCGCCTTCTGCCCTTCACGCTCGCAATAGATCGCTGCGGCGATACGCGTCAGCTTGTCTCCTGCTTCAAAGCGCTCAATCTTCACGGCGGCGGCGTACGGCACCTCCTGGCCGGTTTCGATCAGCACGCGCTCGCGAATCATCTCCGCCACAAGCGCCCGCTCCGGCTGATCGGTGATCTGATCCTTCTCGAAGTATCGTGGACCTTCAGGCAGTCGCTTGATGACGGCGTCAATCAGCTCGTCCAATGCCTTGCGTTTGGTCGCCGAAATGGGAATAATCTCGGCAAAATCACGTAGCTTGGAGTAGCGCTCGATGATCTCCAAAAGCTTCGGCTTCTCGATTACATCGATCTTGTTCAGAAGCAGGATCATCGGAGCCGTGACCTTCTCGAGCAAATCGAGAACAAACTGATCGCCCCTGCCGAACGGCTGCGTGGCATCGACGATCAGCAGCACCGCATCGCGCTCTTCGAGCGCAGCATTCACCTCGCGCATCATGCGGCTGCCCAACGGCGAATCGGGCTTGTGAACTCCGGGAGTGTCGATCAGAACGATCTGCCCCGGCGGTCTTCCCTTCCCACCCTTTACGTTGACGTAGCCCTGAATGCGATGCCGCGTAGTCTGCGGCTTATGGGTAACGATTGCGACTTTCTCGCCAACCAGCGCGTTCAACAGCGTGGACTTTCCCGCATTGGGACGACCGATAATAGAGACGAAGCCGGATCTAAAAGACATGGCGAGCGGGAAAAATCGGGTGATCGGGTGATCGGGTCATCGGGTGAAGTTACAGGCCTGTTTGATTGTACGACCCGAGATGGACGGAGGCAGTACCGGCGGCGGTAGCCGCTGGGTCCATGAGCAAGCCGATCAAGAAGAGCCAGCTCATAGAAGGACCGCCGCGCGCCCCCGCGCGGGTGTTCGCCTCAGAAATGAAAATCGTCAGGTTGCCGGGACTCTGATAATCACGAATTCTCCGACTTTTCGTGATACCACCGAAAACCCGCGCGAGGGCGCGCGACGGTCCCGTTACCCTAATTCCGCGACGACTCGTTCTGATATCCTTCCCCGGCCTTGGCCTTCCGGAAGCTCAAAAGAAATCCGTACCGGTACCGGCGGAAGCTGCCGCACATCCAGCTAATACCCACGCTCTTCGTCAGCTTCTCAACCTATCAGTGGTGGACGCTTCCTGCTAAAGCTACGAGTGGCTCTGGTACGAATCGGAAGATGGTGATGAGTGAACCAGAAAACCGACGGGACCGCCGCGCGCCCCCGCGCGGGTGTTTGCCTTAGAAACGAAAATCGTGAAGTTATCGAGAGCGAGTTCTTGAATGTTCTATCTTCTTCGTGATACCACCGAAAACCCGCGCGAGGGCGCACGGCGGTCCTCATGAACTTCCCGAACAGTTTTTCCCAAGAGCGGACACTCGCACGCGACCGCTTCACAACACGAAGTGTGTTTTCAATAACTTGAAACGGCCTCCGGTTTGCGCTCTCATTGTTGCCATGACCAACTTGTTGCGCGATCTACGCTATGGCTTGCGGGCTCTGGTGCGAAATCCGGGGTTCACGACGATCGCGGTCCTGACGATCGGTATCGGAATAGGCGCCAACACCACCGTCTTCAGTTGGATGCGGTCCCTGGTTCTGAATCCGATTCCTGGGGCTGTGCAGCCAGAGCGCATCGTAGCGATCGAGAGCATGGCAGCGGACCGCGAGCCGTTAACAACTTCTTATCTCGATTTCACTGATTTTCGCGATCGCTTGCGGCTAGTCAACCTGGTATCGGCGCGGATTGGGAACGTCTTTGCGGTCGGCAATGGCCCAAACACAGAGCGCGTCTGGGGTGAGATGGTATCCGGCAACTTCTTCGACACCTTGGGTCTAAAGCCCGAAGCCGGACGCTTTTTTGTCGGGGCAGAACGCGACGACACGCAGAACGCGCATCCGGTTGCAGTCATCAGCCAGACCTATTGGAAGAACCATTACCACTCAGATCCTTCCGCAATCGGATCCACCCTGCGCGTCAACGACTCGGTGCTGACCATTATCGGAGTGGCTCCTGCAGACTTCCATGGCACGCGCGCGGGATTTGATTATGAGATATGGCTTCCGCTCACGATGTACGGCAAGCTCACCCACACCGGCACCTGGATGTTACGCGACCGCAACACGCGAAACTTTCAATTGTTCGCGCGACTGGGGCCGGGCGTAACCATCGAGCAGGCCCGCGACGAAGCGGAGGCGCTGGCCAACCGCATGGCCGTGCTCGATGCCGATACTAACCAAGGGGTCGGCGCCACGGTGTTGCCGGTGTGGCAATCCCATTTTGGGACACAATCGGTCCTGCTCACGCCGATCGCGATTCTCATGGGCGTCAGCGGGGTGGTGCTGCTGATTGTCTGCGCTAATCTCGCAAACCTGTTGTTGGCGCGAGCTACCGGACGGCAGAAGGAATTCAGTATCCGCCTTGCGCTGGGCGCGGCCCCCCTGCGATTGGCGGGACAGCTTCTAACCGAGACGCTCTTGCTGGCCACGGCCGGCGCGGGCTGCGGTCTCGCGCTGGCCGGCTTACTAGGGGGCGCGATCCGCTGGCTCCTGCCCGCAGTCGCCCGGCCGGCGATGCTCCAGCCGCCTCTCGATGGTCAGGTACTCGCCTACACCACCGCGTTGGCATTCCTCGTCGCAATCCTCTCCGGCCTGGTTCCGGCTGTGCAAGCGACTCGAGCCAACGTGAACGAAGCGCTCAAGCAGGGCGGACGCAGCGGAGCACTGGGCATTCATTCCCAACGTTTGCGCGGATTGCTGGTCAGCTCCGAGGTAGCGCTCGCAGTAGTTGCTCTGGTCGGCGCCGGACTCTTCCTCAAGAGCTTTCAGACCGCGCGTGCCATGGATCCTGGTTTCTCCCCCGATGGAGTGGCGTTAGCTCAGTTTGATTTCTCCACCGCAAACTACACCGCACAACAGACCGATGCTTTCTGTCGCCGCCTGCGTGAGCGGCTGGAGCAGCAGCCTGGAGTTACGGCCGTCAGCTATGACGATTCCGTGCCGTTAGGCTTCAGCGGTGGGAATTGGGAAGGCCTCGAAGTGGAAGGTTACGTACCTGGTCCAAGCGAGAACATGAAGATCTACCGCGACCTGGTCTCGCCCGGCTTCTTCAACTCGATGAAGATTCCGCTCACCGAAGGCCGCGACTTCGATTTGCGCGACGATCCCGCGTCTCCGAAAGTGATGATCGTCAACCAGGAGTTCGTGCGTCGCTTCCTCGCCAACCGCGACGCCCTCGGCCACCGAGTGCACGGATGGGGCGAGTGGTTCACCATCGTCGGTGTCGTGAAGAACAGCAAGTACCACCGGGTGACAGAAAGTCCGCAACCATATTTCTACATTCCCATCCGCCAGATCTTCCGGCCGGAATATGGCCTCACCTTCCACGTGCGGACTGGTAGTGGATCGGTAAACGAAGCCATTGTCGCGGTGCGGCGTGAAGCAGCAGCCATCGATCCGGGACTGACCATCTTCGACGCCGAGCCCATGAGTGAATACATCTCCGCGTCGCTCTTCGGCGCGAAGATCGCCGCAAGTCTTCTCAGCGTGCTCAGCGGACTAGGACTACTGCTGGCAACCATCGGTCTCTACGGCGTGATGGCCTACTCTGTGGCACAGCGAACCAGCGAGATCGGTATTCGAGTAACGCTGGGCGCGCAACCACGGGACATCCTGCAGCTAGTGATCCGGCAGGGTATGAGATTCGCACTTGCCGGCTTACTCATCGGCGCATTGATCGCGGCAGCCCTGGCACGCGTTGTCTCGTCAGTGCTGGTCGCAGTAAGCCCGACTGATCCGCTGGTGTACATCATGGCCGCAACCTTCACCATCTTGATCACGCTAACCGCCGCAGCCATCCCCGCGCGCCGCGCCCTGCGCGTGGATCCGGTAGAGGCGCTGCGGTTCGAGTAGGCGGATATTGCGAAGACTCGCTGACGCGAGGACAACCCGCACGGAAGGACCGCCGCGCGCCCCCGCGCGGGGGTTTGCCTGAGAAACGAAAATCTTAAGGTTGTCCAAAACCGTGATGTAACGAGTCCTTAGACTTCTTCGTCACACCACCTAAAACCCGCGCGAGGGCGCGCGGCGGTCCTGTTACTCTAATACCGTTTCCCGACGACTCGTTCTGATATCCTCCCCGGCCTTGGCATTCCGGAAGCTCAAAAGAAATCCGTAAGGTACCGGCGGAAGTTACCGCACATCCAGCTAATACCCACGCTCTTCGTCAGCTTCTCAACCTATCAGTGGTGGACGCTTCCTGCTAAAGCACGAAGCATTGTGTTCGAAAGCTGTATGTATGAACACGGACGCCGCCTGCACATGCATGCCCTGGTAGTCATGCCCGATCACGTTCATCTGCTCCTCACGATTTTGGCCAATGAAAACGGAGTTGAGTCACCGTTTTACGAAATTCTGCACGATATCAAGAGCGCTTCAGCTCACAAGATCAACAAGGTTCTGGAGCGAAGTGAAAGAGTGTGGCTAGAGGAAGCCTTTGATCGCATGCCTCGTGCTGATGAGTTCGACCGCTACAAGGAGTACATCATCATGAACCCAGTCCGACGCGGACTTGTCGAGGACCCAGACGATTACGAGTGGCTCTGGTACGAATCGGAAGATGGTGATGAGTGAACCAGAAAACCGACGGGACCGCCGCGCGCCCCCGCGCGGGTGTTTGTCTTAGAAACGAAAATCTTAAGGTTGTCGAAAACCGTGATGTGACGAGTCCTTAGACTTCTTCGTGGCTCGATCGAAAACCCGCGCGAGGGCGCGCGGCGGTCCCGTCGATTTCTTTGCATCGACGTCCTCTCACGCCGCTCCTGACTTCTGCGGCTCGGGCTCGGCGATCAGCTTGCTTACGCGTACGCGTTCGATGCGGCGGTCGGTGGATTCGAGGATGTCGAAGCGCAAACGGTCGTGTTCGAAGTGTTCGCCGGGTTGGGGGATGCGGCCGGCGAGTTCGCTTATCAGCCCGGCTACGGTTGTGGCTTCCACGTCGGTGGGGCGGTAGTCGAACAGCTCTTCCAGCATGTCGAGATCGGTGGCGCCGGGAAGGACATACGAGCTCTCGCTCTCGCGCACGATCTGCGGGTGGCGCTCGTGCTCGCTGCCGATGTCGCCGACGATCTCCTCGAGCATGTCTTCGAGCGTGACCAGGCCGGCGACGCCGCCGTATTCGTCGATGGCGATCGCCATCTGGATCTTTTCGCGCTGCATCTCGCGCAGCAGCTCGCTTACTTTTTTCATTTCGGGAACGAAGTGCGCTGGACGCATCAGCTTTGCGACTGTCACGGTGCGCGCGTCCTCGTCGCGCACCTGGAGCACGTCCTGGGCAAAGACAATGCCTTGGATGTGGTCCAGGTCAGGATCGTATACAGGAATACGTGAGTGCGGCTTCTTCCGCAGCAGGTCGGTCAATTGCTCGACGCTTGTGCTGGCCGGGACAGCCAGCATGTCGGGACGCGCCTTCATGATCTCGCGGACGATCTTGTCGCCGAATTCGACCACGGACTGCATTAGTTCGCGATCGCTCTCCTCGAGAATTCCCTCTTCGGTGCCGGCTTCGAGGAGCGCATCGACCGCTTCCGAAGAGTGCTCTTCCTGCTCCCTTTCCTGCGGCTCAGCCAGCGATGCCACCGACATGCTGAAGCCCAGGAGAATGGTGAGCGGCAGTGCGAGCCAGATGAGGAGTTTCAGGACGGGAATGAATTTCGTTAGCCAATCCCCCTTCGTACGGATGAAGAGCAGATACGGGATGAGGCGGTTGAACACCACGATAATCAGGATGATCGCGACAGCCGCCTGAGCGACCTCGCCCCACGTCCAACGGCCCTCCATGAACGTGGCGTACCCGACAATCAGCGCGATGGACGCGGTGAAGAGCTGCGATAGCAGCTGCATCGAGAGCGCCGCCCGCGCCGAACTCACTCCCAGCCTGGGCTTGTTCTTCTGAACGTGGTTCAGCCTAGCTTCAGCCGGCGGCTTGGGGGGAGTTCGATGAATCTCTGATTGGCATCTCTGCAGAGGGCTTTCCGAGATTGGGAAATGAGCCTGCGAGCGTCCTTGGTGGAAGCCGAGAAATCTCTGCGGCCGCGCTTGGTCGAAGCCGGGAAATCTCTGCGGTCCCGCTTGGTGGAAGCCGGGAAATCTCTGCGGTCGCGCTTGGTGCAAGCCGATAAATCTCTGCGGTCGCACTTGGTGGACGCCGAGAAATCTTTGCGGCCGCGCTTGGTGGAAGCGCCCGACTTTCAGTCGGGCAAAGGCTTTCAAGCCTTTTGAAAGAGGAATCCACGCTTGTTCGCGCTTTAGCGCTGGCCCACGAGACTGCCCGGGGCTAAAGCCCATTTCAAATGGATGTCGCCTCGCCGCTGGACTTGAAGTCCAGCTTCCCCCGACTGGAAGTCGGGGGCTTCCACCGGAGTCCCGGCTTCGCCGGGCTCGAAGTTCATGGCTTCCACCGGAGTCCGCGCTTCGCCGGACTCGAAGTTCAGGGCTTCCATCGGAGCCCGCGCTTCGCCCGATTGGAAGTCGGGGGCTTCTACCGGAGTCCCGGCTTCGCCGGGCTCGAAGTTCATGGTTTCCGCCTGAAGCCTCAGACCCTCTCGGGCTTCTATTTGAGTGCTTTGGATTGCTGAAACTGGCTTGGCGCGAACTGCGGAACACCCGGTCGGTGACGGCCGCCGGCCCTTTTGAATTCTCGACCTTCCTTGGGTTCTCTGACCTTTCGATCAATCCTGTCGGCAGCTTCAATTTGGCACGCAGCTCTTGCTCCAGACTGGCCATTTTGCCTTGATCTTTCTCGTGATCGTGGCCTGCCAGGTGGAGAAGTCCGTGTAAAAGCAGGACCTTGAGTTCGGTTTCCAGCGAGTGGCCGAGGGCTTTCGCGTTGCTTCGCGCGATCTCCTTGGAGATCGCAATGTCACCGGCTAACTTAGACTTCCCATTCTGGGCAGCCGAAAATGACAGAACATCGGTCGGCTTGTCTTTGCCGCGGAACTCGCGATTCATGCGGCGCATTTTCGCGCTGGAGGTGACGAGGACGTTCACCTCTCCGGAGATCCCAACCATTCGCTGGGCCGTGCGCAGAAAACGCTGCAGCTCTGCGGTTTTGATTTGGGAATTACTACCGGGATGGTCTGGGTCTTTCATTGAGTCAGGGGACAGACTACAGGCACTACCGGCGGCGGTAGCCGCTGGGTCAGTCATACGTCTCGGTCAGCGTGTGCACTCACGCACCCGGCGGCTACCGCCGCCGGTACTGCCTCCCTTACTGCTCCAGCACAGGCGGACTCGATCGCTCAACCAGCGGCTCCGCCGGCGTCGCTGAGGGCAACAACGACAGCTGCTGCTCCAGCCGGTGCTTGTGATCGTCGTAGGCGCGGATGATGCGCTGTACCAGCACGTGGCGCACTACGTCGCCTTCGTCGAAGAAGTTGAAGGAGATGCCATTTACGTTTTTGAGAACCTCGGCCGCTTCGATCAGTCCACTGCGGCGCGCGTTCGGCAAATCGATCTGCGTGATGTCGCCCGTGATTACCGCTTTGGCATTGAAGCCTAGGCGGGTGACGAACATTTTCATTTGCTCCGACGTGGTGTTTTGCGCCTCGTCGAGGATGATGAAGCTGTCGTTGAGCGTGCGTCCGCGCATGAAGGCGATGGGCGCAATCTCGATAATGTTGCGCTCGAGATAGCGATCGACCTTCTCCTGGTCGAGCAGATCGTAGAGCGCGTCGTAGAGCGGGCGCAGATAGGGATCGACTTTTTCCTGCAAAGTACCGGGCAGGAATCCGAGGCGCTCGCCGGCTTCCACCGCCGGACGCGCGAGAATAATGCGGTTCACCTGCTTGTTGACCAGAGCAGCGACGGCCATAGCGACGGCAAGATACGTTTTGCCGGTGCCGGCTGGGCCGATGCCGAAGACCATGTCGTTCTTCTCGATGGCCTCGATGTAACGGCGCTGATTCAGGCTCTTGGGCTGCACGACGCGTTTACCGAACGAGCGTTGACGTCCAGCTTCGGCGAGTCCCCGCAGCGTGGCCGATGGATCGGAGATTACGATCTTCAACATCGATCCGAGATCGCCGTTGTAGAAGGTGTATCCGGTCTTGCGCAGGTGCTCGTAGTCGGCGAAAACTTGCTCCACGCGAGCGAGGTCGCGGGCCGCGCCTTCGAGGAAAATGTGGTCGGAGCGAAGGTCGATGGAGACGTTCAATCCACCTTCGAGCAGATGAAGGTTTTCATCCCTGGTACCAAACAGGGCCTCCAGGTTCGGAGTGATCTCAAGCTGCTTATTCATCGATTAGTTAGGGTTCGTCCTCCCGAAAGGGGAATTTTGCTGATGGATTTGCGTTAAAGTCTTTTTTACCACGGAGACACGGAGGCACGGAGAACAGCAAAAGCGGGCTGGTTCCTGATGCACCCGAAGTTCTTTGTTCAATGCGAGTTGTAGTCAAGACCGAAAACGCTCGTTCTCGCTCTTCTCCGTGTCTCCGTGTCTCCGTGGTGAAAAAGTCTCTAGAGACGCAAGCGCGCCCGAATTCGCGATCACCGTTGTTGGCTGAGTCGAGCAGAGGGACTGCGGAATGTTGTCCACGTGCGTGGAGCACATCCATCGGGCGTAGATTATCCCCGGTTTGCCCCGAAGTCAATAAACGGAGTGTCAATTGTGCAGTGTCCTTTTGGACACCCTCTGGACACAAAATATTCGATTTTTGCGTGGCGGATTTCAGATACTTATTAGATGCCTTCGTGCCTCAAAATGGCATTCTGAATGGCGCTGGAAGACGCTTTAGCGGGTGCGCAGCAACCCTGAAAACGCTGTAGAGAGCCTTGAAAGTGTCTTGGAATTGGCTCTATCCTTCCTCAAACCCAGCCGCTGAGTGCCCCAAAACTGCTCATCTTGCGCCCAAAATCGCGGATCTTAGGCCTGATTCGGTTTGACCGAACGGCCTTAACGCGTGTTAAAATCAGGTGTTTACGCGCCAAATCCCACCCGATTAGGCAATTTAAGCTCCCTTAAAGGAACAAAAGTAAGGCATGGCAAACCATTTTTCCGCGCTTAAACGCGCCCGTCAGACCGAAAAACGTACGCTCGTGAACCGCGCAAACAAGTCCCGACTGCGCACAGCGCTGCGCGGATTGCGCGAAGCAATCGCTAAAGGCGACCGTAACGCTGCACAAACCAGCTTTGGAGCGACGGTTTCGGTGATCGATAAGGCCGTCCAGAAGGGTACAATTCATAAGAATACGGCGTCCAGGTACAAATCCCGCCTCAGCACGCGCCTGAAAACCGTCGCGGCAAAGTAGATATCTAACGCCGCAAGCGGCGTATTTGCGCCTCAAAAAAGACAAATGGCAGCCTTAATTGGCTGCCATTTTGCTTGGTTTCCGTGGGTTCCTAGTACCCCTCACCCAGCGGCTACCGCCGCCGGTACTGACGCTCTCTGGCCAGTAAGTCTTCTTTCCGGTCCAATCCCCAGCGATATCCGCCCATTCCGCCGTCGCTGCGAACGACACGATGGCAGGGGATAAACACCGCAACATTGTTGGTTGCGCACGCCCGTGCAACCGCTCTGCGGCCCGATTCACCGCCCAATTTCTTCGCAATCTGCGAGTAAGTGCGCGTTTCTCCGGCAGGAATTCGCCTTAGTTCTTCGTAAACACGGCGTTGGAATGCGGTTGTGCGCACGTCAACCGGCAGTTCGGGAAGATCAATTTCGCCTTCAAGACGCCGCAAAAGATTGCTCATCCAGTCGCGAAGTTCGCTATCGGCATGCACAAGTTCTGCCTTGGGATACTCGCCTTCGAGTTCATGGATCAATCGGTCCGGATCGCTTCCCAATTTGACGCCGCAAATACCTTTTTCGGTGACGGCTAATAGCGCTCTTCCAGCCGAATAAGGCGCAATTGCATAGCGAATTCGCATGCCATTACCGCCCTTACTGTACGCGGCGGGCGTCATTCCAAGCCTCGCATTCGAGTGCTCGTAGACGCGGCTGCTGGAGTTATATCCGGCCTCGTAGATCGCTGTGGTCACGTCTTGCCGGAAGCGCAGCGCGGTTTTGAACAAAGAAAGCCGCCGCGCCTCCGCATATTGCTTGATGGTGATGCCTGTACTTTGCTTGAAAGCGCGGTCGAGAGTGGCTGCATTCATCTTTAATTCCGCGCTCAATTGCTTCATCGGCAGCGGAGAATCCACGTTTTTCTCGACTGCACGGCACACGTTGCGCACCAATTGAAGCTTTTCCGATCCAGGTAGTTCCCGTGGTTTGCAGCGCAAGCAGGCGCGAAATCCGGCGCGTTCTGCGCTTTCGGGATCGAAGAAGAACTGCACATTTTCCGGTTTTGGGCGGCGCGAAGGGCACGATGGACGGCAATAAATGCTGGTTGTGCTCACTCCGTAATACACAGCGCCGTCGAATTTGCGGTTGCGGGCGACTACGGCATCCCAAAGTTCGGCTGGATTGCTGGATTGCATCACTGCTGCGGTGCTCATGGAAGCACTTTATGTTAGCTCTATCGGATGCCGCTATCCGGATTTCGACGCTAAAGCCTTTTTACCACGGAGGCACAGAGGACACGGAGGACAACGGAGGAACGACAAGAACGGGCTTGCTTTTCGATATGCGGCAAGATTCGGGCTGGTAAGAGATGCGACCTTACGAGGAAAACACGCACTGGAATCAACCAGCCATAACCGGCTGTTCTCCGTGACTCCGTGTCTCAGTGGTGAAAAGACAGCTATTTGATCTCGTTTACCGGAAGCTGAGTGCCGAAATCCTGTCCATTTGGCGCGACTGCGCGTGCCACGATCGACGAGAACGCCTGCTTGTATTCGGGATATTGCTGCGCTAGCGCTTTAATAAACGCCATATTCTGCTGGAAAGTCTTTACCTGATCGGAGATATCGGGCAAGGAATATCTGTAGACGAGGTTCAACCCTTGCTTTTCGTCGGGCACAACGAAGGCTTGCACGATGTTGTAAGTCTGTCCGTTCAGCGTTACTGGCACCGGTTGCTGCGGATTTTGCGGAATATCCTTCGGAAGCGCTGCCTGCTGCTCCTCGTAAAGCTTCTCCAGTTGTGGCGTACTCATGAAATTTACTGGAGCAAGAAGGTCGGAAGCCTGCAAATAGTAGAAGAAAGAGGCATGCTGGCTGCCCTGTTTCTTATAGTCACGCGCCTGTACCCAGTACCAAAGGCCGTCGTGCGGACCCAATTGATGCGGCTTGGCGTAATATCCGGCGAGCTTCCACTGGCTGCCTTCCTGCTGTAAAACGTATGTGATCGTGAACGGTTGCTTCGATCCGGTAATGTCCTGGATCGCGATTGCATACTTTCCGGGCGGTAATCCGGGGATCACAAATGACGACCGTTGCAGCGAATTGAACGTTCCACAGAAGAATTCGGCGCGCTCGTAGGCTTGCGTTCCAGGAGCGTCGAGCAGCCATTCGTTGCGAATGTGCGCCTGGCCGCCTGCAATTTTGTCCTTGTTGGCCTGAACTACGTTCGCAATTCCCTGAAAACTATTCGCGATTGCAGCGATGGAATTTTGCTGCATTGCCGCAGTATTGCCCGCTGCAGCCGCGCTAAACAGCTGCTGTACGGCCGATTCAATGCCGGCACGCGCACTGGCGTCCATTTCAGGAGCGGTGTAGCAGCTCTCGGCCGCTTGTGCTGAGGTTACTAACAACGTTGGGATTACGAGAACAAGCGCGGCGAGCAATCGTGAATACGTGCGAATCATGTTCCTCTCAAAATGCAAAGACACAGCCTGGCCAGCAGCTTCTTAGATTCGTAAGATGCGAAATCCTGCAACTCGGATGGTCTTTGGCGTTCTCTCATACACGTAGCTCGATTTATTGGTGAGCTACCTGCCTTTGGAGTAGCATAAACCCGCGTGTCTAGAAGTGCTTCCATTACGGCCTTTAGCGTTGGTCTGCTCTTTACTACGATCTTGAGCGGCCAACAGACGCAAAGTAGCGCACCGCAAACCGGGCAGCCGGCCCAACCTTCCTCCTCTGTTTATGGCCGAATGCGCCGCGTTGGACCAGGGCAGGCGCAGCAGCCCACGACCCAAGCGCAGCAATTTCCGAGTCCTGCGCAGCAGTTTCCGCCTGACCAGGCCGCACCGGCATCGCCGGGACAGCGTCAGCCGATAAGCTTTCCGCACTCGACGTTGCCGCCGCAACAAACAACGCCGCAGACGCAGGCTCCCGCCGTCCAGCCACCGTTAACGGCGACGCAGCAGCCCGTTGCGTCCTCTGCCACAACTCCGCAGCCCCAGCCGTCCGGGGCAGAACAGCAACCACCGAACCCACCCCGTGTCAGCTTCATGGGAGGACTGCTTACAGTCGCTGCGGAGAATTCAACCTTGGCCGACATCCTGAAGGCCATTGAAGCTGTGACTCACGCGAGTCTTGAAGGGACGCAGCCGGATAGGGAGCGCGTCTTTGGGCAGTTTGGACCCGCGGCTCCGCGGCAGGTTTTGAACTCAATTTTGAGCGGATCGCACTACGACTTCATTTTGACCGGCGCAATCGACGATCCGGGCAGCGTGGAGCGCATAATGCTCAGCCCTCATGGAACCGCGCCCGCCGTTCGTGGCTCCACAAACCAGGCTATGGCGCGCCAAAATCCAACGCCTAATCCGGACGATGAGGACAATGACCTTGCGGCGCAGCCAGAAATCCAGCAACAAGCACCCCCGCCGCCTGTTCCTTCAGAACAGGTTCAGCCTCCAGGGCAACAACTACCACAGCAGGTAAAGACTCCTGAGCAGCTACTCCAGGAACTGCAGCGGCTGCGCCAACAACAGCAGCAACAACAGCCCCAGCAGGCTCCCGGCAATAATCCGCGCTAAGCCATTGCCCACAAAAAGAAAAAGCCCCACGGGGGAGGCTTCGTCTTTGGGGAGGTAACGTCGTTGTATGGAAAGCTGTTAGCTGGCGGCGTTAGCAGGAAACTCGATAACTGTCGCCGAAGGCTTGGCCGGCTTGCGGTTCATAGCTCGAAGGATCCCGCTTACGGCCGCGTAGCCTGAATAAATACCCAGAAACATGGCGGAAACAATTGTGGCAAAAACGATAGTGCTAAGGATTATGTCATTCACCGTGGCCGAACTCACCAGTTGAGGATTCACTCTCTGCCCGCCTTTGGATGTCGATGCGCAGAACCCAGTTGGTCAACTCTGCGTGATTCGCACATTCTGCTCCTGAACCCGGGAAACGCACCCGTCTCCGTAGTTCATGTACCCGAAGTGCGCGCCTGCAACCCTTAGTGTTATGCGCCAAGTCGTTGAGCCCAACTAGATTACGCAGGTAACTCAAGCTTACGATCGTCACCAATCGAGGGCCGACAGCGGAAATCAAATTTAACCTGCGTTGACGCCCCTGGATGTTGACAACTAAGATACGGATGTAAAGTTGCGCCCATCGCTCAACGAAGTTTTCTGTAGGTCTGCACTCTCTTAATGGCAATTACCTCGATCCGGGTCCGCGGGGCTCGACAGCACAATCTGAAAAACATCAATGTCGAAATCCCCCGCAATACCCTTACGGTCATTACAGGGCTAAGCGGATCCGGGAAGTCTTCCTTGGCGTTCGACACCATCTACGCCGAAGGTCAGCGCCGGTATGTCGAAACGCTTTCCGCGTATGCCCGCCAGTTTCTCGACCAAATGGAGCGGCCAGAAGTGGACGCCATTGACGGACTCAGTCCATCCATTGCCATCGAACAGAAGACTACGACGCGTAATCCGCGCTCGACTGTAGGCACAATCACCGAGATTTATGACTATTTGCGCTTGCTGTATTCCTCGGTAGGTGTACCGCATTGTCCGAAATGTGGGCGCGAGATCAGCCGGCAATCGGCAGAGCAGATCGTGCAGCAGGTGATGTCGCTTAAGCCGGAAGAGCGCGTCATGCTTCTAGCCCCGATCGTGCGCGGGCGTAAGGGCGAGTTCAAAAAGGAACTGGAAAAGCTCGCGCAGCAAGGCTACACACGCGCACGTATCGACGGAGAGCTGCGCAGTCTCGATGGCGGCGACGATGGACTTGATGAGATCAAGCTCGATAAACGCAAGAACCACACGATAGAGGTGGTGGTTGACCGTCTGCTGGTCAAGCCGGGGATCGAAAAGCGTCTGGAGAATTCTGTGGCAACGGCGATGAAGCTCGCCGACGGGTTGGTAATTCTCGCCGTGGTTGATGGCGACGAACGCATGTACTCCGCGAAAATGGCATGCCCGGAGTGCGGAATCAATGTGCCTGCACTGGAGCCGCGGTCGTTTTCGTTTAATAGCATTTATGGCGCGTGTCCCGAGTGTCATGGCCTCGGCAGCAAATACGATTTCGATCCCGCAAAGCTGATCGTCGACTGGTCGAAGCCATTACTAGAAGGAGCCCTTGGGCCAGGGTCAGGCTCAACGTATTTGCAAAGGCTGCTTGAGATTGCTGCCCAGGTATACAAACTGGATTTGAGCGTTCCGTTCGAGAAGCTACCGGCTGAGCAGCAGAACTTGCTCCTCTATGGACCTCCAGAACGTGAAGCCGCGCGCAGTGGCTTCCACGGCATTCTTGCCTTCCTGAAACAGAACCTGGAGGAGTCTTCGTCCGAGAGCTATCGCGAGTGGCTGCTCGAATACATGTCGGCGACCATGTGCCCACTCTGCCAGGGAAAGCGTCTGCGTCAGGAAAGCCTGGCGGTGCGCGTGAACACCATCAGCATCGCTGATTTCACCGGTATGCCGGTATCCCATGCGTTCGAGGCTGCACAAAAGATCAAACTCGACCAACGCGGGCAGATCATAGCCGGACGCGTGTTGCGTGAAATCGCCGAGCGTTTGCAGTTTTTGAACGCCGTTGGCCTGGGATATATCTCGCTTGATCGTTCCGCAGCAACGCTGTCGGGTGGAGAAGGTCAACGCATTCGTCTCGCCACCCAGATCGGATCAAAGCTGCGCGGCGTGCTCTATGTACTAGACGAGCCCTCTATCGGATTACACCATCGCGACAACAACCGGCTGATCGCCGCGCTCGAATCGCTGCGCGATCTCGGCAACACTGTGCTCGTAGTCGAACACGACGAGGAGACTATCCGTCGCGCAGATTACGTGATCGACCTCGGTCCCGGCGCCGGGCGCCACGGCGGAGAACTAGTGGCACAGGGCACTCCCGGGCAGATCGAGAGCTCACCCGAATCGCTAACCGGGCAATACATCTCCGGGAAAGTAAACATCGGTGCGCGCTTCGAACCTCGCCAGGCGAACGGGAAAGCCATTACCGTTTTGGGGGCACGTGAGAACAATCTCAAGAACCTCGATGTGAGTTTCCCATTGGGCGTCATGACTGTTGTGACGGGAGTAAGCGGTTCAGGGAAATCCACACTGGTCAATGACATTCTCTACCGCGCGTTGGCGAAGGCGCTCTACCGCTCGCGCGAGGAAGCCGGAGCCCACAAGGGGGTGACGGGAATGGAAAATGTGGACAAGGTCATTCGCATCGATCAGACGCCGATTGGGCGAACTCCACGATCCAATCCCGCTACGTACACCGGAGTCTTTACCCAGATTCGCGATCTCTACGCTATGCTGCCGGAATCTCGCGAACGCGGATACAAAGCGGGCCGCTTCTCATTCAATGTGAGCGGTGGACGCTGCGAGGCTTGCCAGGGTGAAGGCCAGCGTCGCATTGAAATGAATTTCCTGCCAGACGTGTATGTGCTCTGTGAGGTATGCGGCGGGAAGCGCTACAACCATGAGACTCTCCAGGTTCGCTATAAGGGCCAGTCCATCGCTGATTTGCTGGAGACCCCAATAGCAGATGTCCTGCCAATTCTCGAGGACATTCCGCAAGTGCGTCAGAAACTCCAGACGCTGGTGGACGTGGGACTTGGCTACATCCAACTCGGGCAGTCGGCTGTAACACTTTCGGGCGGCGAAGCCCAGCGCATTAAGTTAGCGCGTGAATTGAGCAAACGCCAGACCGGACGCACACTGTATTTGCTCGACGAACCTACAACTGGGCTCCACTTCGAAGATGTGAAGAAGCTGCTCGATGTCCTGCATCGTCTGACGGATCTTGGCAACACGATCATCATTATCGAGCACAACCTAGATGTAATCCGCAACGCGGACTGGGTCATCGATCTAGGTCCCGAAGGCGGCGAGGACGGCGGCCGATTGGTCGCGCAAGGGCCCCCGCAGCAGATCGTACGCGCAAAGAAGTCATATACAGGACATGCGCTGGCAGAGTACATGGCCCATTCGAAGTGGACGGCGGCCGGTTCTTCACTGCGGAGACACGAAGTCACAGAAAAGGGCAATTAAGGGAACCTTGCTCAATCGGCCGGTCGGTTTCTACGAGCAACTCGACGTTCTGGATTTCAACCTCTTCCGGTTTGTTTTCTCCGTGGCTCCGTGGTTCTAGGATTTTCTTTCGTGTAGATTCAACTCAGCGAATCGTGTCGTTGACTCCCAATCCTCCGTTGGACCCACCCCAGGGCGCGCGCGCGGAAATCGCGCTAGCGGAACCGAGCCAGTCACCTCGTAATGACGAAAATCCCCCCTGGGGATTATCAGCGGTCTTGCTTATCGCGGGATTCAATTTCCTGGCTTTTAACCTAATTGCTGCCGCCTTCTTTGTAGCAATTCACGCGTTCCCGAGATTCAGAGGGTTATCACTCGAAGCATTTACACAGTCTCCACTCGCCCTGATACCGCAGATGATGAGCTATGTATTTGCGTTCTTCTTCATGGTCCTGGTTGTGCAGAAGGGCACCGAGGAGCCTTTTTGGGTCGCTCTAAAGTGGCGGTGGCCAAGGCGAGTGACGTCCCTGATTCTTTCTGGAGTGGGGTTGCTCGGAGTTGCTCAACTATGCTCGGCGCTTCTACCAATCCCCAAATCGCTTCCGATAGACCGATTCTTTCGTTCCACTCATGCGGCCTGGGTTCTGGCGGTGTTCGGGATTTTAGTGGGTCCTTTCTACGAAGAGCTGCTGTTCCGCGGATTCCTATTCCCTGCCCTTCGACGGTATCTACCTCTCGTTGCGTCGATCGTGATCGACGGGTTGCTGTTCGCGCTTTATCACGGTCCGCAACTTGCATGGTCCTGGGCACCGATGCTGTTGATCTTCGTAGTTGGGTCGGTTCTTACGATTGTGCGCGCACGAACCGGGTCGCTGGGTTCCGCATTTCTGGTTCACAGTGCCTACAACGCATTCGACTTCGTGCTAATCTTCGCTGCGACCGATGGATTCCGGCACATGGACAAGCTGCGATAAAACCAGCGATCGGCACTCGGCCTTGAGACATTTTGGGAATTCAGCACTGGAACAGACGACGGATTCCTCTCGTGCACGTTAATCTGTGTTATAGGCAACGGTTGAGCGCCTGAATGCTGATTGCTGAGCGCCGAATGCTAATGTATCTCTAATGCCCAACTCACGCGAACTTCTGTTGAACATGCTCGCGAGCAAATCGTTTCGGCTCGGAGAATTCAAGCTTTCCTCGGGCGGGACCAGCGACTACTACATTGATTGCCGTGCCACTACTCTGGACGCAGAAGGAATGCGCCTCACCGGTCGCGTGTTTTACGACCTTATTCAAGCGAAGAAATGGAAACCGCGCGCCGTTGGCGGACTCACGATGGGAGCTGACCCAATCGTGGCAGGTGTTGCGCTTCTCACCGCTCAGATCGTACAAACTCGCGCGCCCGCGCGGACGAAACCAGTCGACGTCTCGGAGTTTCTGATTCACGGCTTCCTGGTGCGCAAGCAAGAAAAGACGCACGGGACTGGACAGCTCATAGAGGGCTTCCGTGAAAAAGGTGCGCGCGTGGTGATCGTTGACGATGTGTGCACAACAGGGATGTCAACGATTCAGGCCATCGAAGCTGCGCGCGAGTTCGGATTCGATGTTGTCGGAGTTGCATGTCTCGTCGAGCGCGAGGAAGCCGGTGGACGTCCAGCGGTGGAGAAAGCCGCCGGTGAAATTGAGTTTGTTTCCATTTTCAAGGCATCGGATGTGCGCGCAGCCCATCTTGAGAAAAAAGCCACAGCCTAAAGCGTTTCGAGTTTCAGGTTTCGGCTAAGCCCCATCCAGCACTTTGGTTGGGATTGCCGGCCGGTTAGCAGTTGGCTTTACCGAAACTTGAAACCTGAAACTCGAAACGCCTTTAGAATTTAACAACATGGTTAAAACCCTGGAATGGACCGAGGGCGGCGTACGTTTGATCGATCAGACCCGCCTTCCCACCGAAGAAATCTACGTTACTTGCCGCAACTACGGTGAGGTGGCTACTGCGATTCGCGACATGATCGTGCGCGGTGCACCGGCAATCGGTGTGGCTGCGGCCATGGGCATTGCACTTGGCGTACGCGACTCGAAAGCCAAGAACTATCACGAACTGCAAGCTGAGTTTGACGAGATTTGCAGGACGCTCGCCGCAACACGTCCGACGGCGGTGAATCTTTTCTGGGCGATTCAGCGGATGCGCGAGCGCTTCGAGCAACTTGCGTCTGGCTCGCTTGAAGAAATCAAGCGAGCGCTCATCCAAGAATCGCAGGAAATGTATGCAGCTGACATTGCAGCCTGCCAAACCATGGGACGGAATGGAGCCGTGCTCATGCCGGCCGCAGGCGGTGTGCTCACGCACTGCAACGCCGGCGCACTAGCCACTTGCGGATACGGGACCGCCCTCGGAGTCATTCGCGCGGCAGTGGAAGCCGGCAAAAAGATTCATGTCTTCGCGGACGAAACCCGTCCATTTCTCCAGGGCTCGCGGCTGACTGCCTGGGAACTCACTAAAGACGGAATTCCCACAACGGTAATCTCAGACAACATGGCCGGCGCGATGATGAGAATTGGCAAGATCGATGCAGTTGTCGTCGGCGCAGATCGTATCGCCGCCAACGGCGATGTGGCTAACAAGATCGGAACCTATATGGTCGCAGTGCTCGCCAAGGAGCATGGAATTCCTTTCTACGTCGCTGCGCCCTGGTCGACCGTGGATCTCGCAACACTCGACGGCGATCACATTCCAATCGAGCAGCGTTCGTCGCGCGAAGTCACGCATTTGGCTGGCAAGCAGATCACTCCGGATGGGATCCGAGTTGAGAATCCTGCGTTCGACGTGACTCCGCACCGTTACATTGCAGCCATCATCACGGAGCGAGGCATCGCGAAGGCTCCATATTCAGAGTCTCTACCGGCCTTGGCTGTTGAAGCGGAGTTGCAGACGACCAGCGCAAATCGTTGAGCTCGAGATGCCAACTTGCTCTGACCTGAAGGCATCTTCTTCAATTAGGAGCGAACATCGATGCCAATTTCTACCAAGCTCACTGAACTTGCGACTAAGCCGCTACCAAAGGTCATAAGTCCCGGAGTCCATGCGGTCATCGACTGGGGAACAGCCGCCGCATTTGTAACCGCTGGAGCACTGCTCTGGAGAAAGAACAAGCGCGCATCGTTAGCTTCGTATTTGTGCGCTGATCTAATCGGCAGCCTTATCTTCCTCACCGACTGCCCTGGCGGAGTATGGAAGAAGATCAGCTTCGAGACACACGGCAAAATCGATCCCGGAGTCTCTGCCCTGGTGGCTTCTCTGCCCAATCTGCTCGGATTCTCCGATGAGCGAGAATCGAAGCTGTTCCAGGGAATGGGCATCGGTCTTGCTGCCGTCAGAAGTCTTACCAAGTTCGAGGAAGGATCCACCAACAAGGAAACACGCCGCCGGGCAGCCTAAGAAATCAAGTGGTAGTTTATGGAACCCGGCCTCTAAAGCCGGGTTTGTCGTTTCTTGTCAAGGAACCTTTCACGGCGTTCATGCGTATCAAAGAGCGAGGTGATGTGTGTTCAAGCGCCCCCACGGCGTATCATTGCTGCGCTCGAATCCCGCGTCAGACTTGAGCATCTACATCTACAAAGCTTATGGGAAACAACCTTAAGACCCTGGCCTTGCTAACCGGAATGACGCTGTTCCTGATGTTTGTCGGCCAAGCTCTGGGCGGACAACGTGGAATGGCGTTTGCGCTCGCGTTTGCAGCCGTAGGTAACTTCGTTAGCTACTTCTTTTCAGACAAGATCGCTCTGGCGATGTATGGCGCGCAACCGGTAAGCCGTGAGGAGTTGCCTCGCGTTTACAACGTAGTCGAGCGCATGACGCAACGCATCGGCTTGCCAATGCCGAAGGTCTATGTAATTCCGAGCGAGTCGCCGAACGCATTTGCTACCGGACGCAATCCTGCACATGCTTCCGTCGCAGTGACTGAAGGCATTCTCAACTTGCTCGATGATGAGGAGCTTGAGGGCGTGCTCGCTCATGAACTGGGACACGTGCGCAATCGCGACATCCTCATCAGCTCGGTAGCGGCGACCATCGCCGGAGCGATCACGTTCCTCGCTCGTTCGGCGATGTGGGCGGGTATGTTTGGAGGCTACGGCGATCGCGATGACCGCGAACGTGGCGGTGGTGGATTGACGGCATTGCTGATGATGATCCTGGCTCCGATTGCAGCTTTGCTGATCCAAATGGCGGTTTCACGCTCCCGTGAGTATGAAGCTGACCATACCGGAGCCCAGACCACCGGCAATCCGTATGCCTTGGCGCGAGCGCTGCAGAAGCTGGATGCCTACTCCAAGAGAGTCCCGATGGTAGCCTCGCCGTCGACCGCCCATTTGTTTATCGTGGCGCCGATGGTCGGCGGGGATACGCTGGCGAGCCTGTTCTCCACACATCCTCCTATTCCCAAACGCATAGAGCGGTTGACGGGTCGTCCGCCGGATGCATTCTGAGTTCCCGAACGAGGCTTAACCACAGAGGACACTGAGGGCACAGAGGAGAACCAGGCTCTATCTTGGTTTTCCTGTACTTTCCTCTGTGTCCTCAGTGTCCTTAGTGGTTCGTGCGGATTCCTGCAAGCCGAAAACTCCCGACCGTTCACTGCACTATAGGGTTACTAACGGTTAAGACCTTCTTCGGAATCGCATTCAGAGACGGTACAATCACGCAGAGATGCCTCGCCTCCTGGAGAATGAGATCGCTTCCCTGCATGAGCGCGCTCAACGTTTGGAGAGCGCTATTCGAAGCGTCATCCGCGGAAGCGATGAAGTGGTTCGTCTCGCTCTGGTGGCGGTGTTCGCTCGCGGGCATCTGCTGATTGAAGGCGTTCCGGGCGTGGGAAAGACCACTTTGGGACAGACGCTCGCCCGTTCTCTGGATTGCACTTTTCAGCGCGTCCAATTCACCAGCGACATGCTCCCCAGCGATTTGCTCGGTACCTCGGTCTATTCCGCTGCCGAGGAGCGCTTCGACTTCAAGCCCGGCCCGGTCTTCACTAATGTTCTGCTGGCAGATGAAATTAACCGCACTACGCCCAAGACGCAGTCTGCGCTGCTCGAAGTAATGAATGAGGGCCAGGTCACCGTGGAGGGGCAGGCGCGCGAAGTTCCGCGGCCTTTTCTCGTGATTGCCACGCAGAACCCTGTCGAGCATCACGGGACCTATCCTTTGCCGGAATCGCAAATGGATCGCTTCCTGGTGCGAGTGCAGATGAGTTATCCGGCTGCGGAGAGCGAGCGTGAAATCCTGCGCGCGCAAGCGGGCGCCGCGCGTTTAGATGAAGTTCGTCCGGTATTGACAGGCGACGACGTCATCGAAATGCAGGAGCAAGTCAGGAAAGTTCGAGTAGACGAGTCGCTCGTGAACTACACGCTGGAGATAGTGAACAAGACGCGCAAATCGGAGCAGCTTTCGCTCGGTGTCTCACCTCGCGGGTCACTGATGCTTTATCGCTCAGCGCAAGCGATGGCGTTTCTCGAAGGACGAAAGTTCACCACTCCGGACGATTTCAAACGACTTGCCGTGCCTGTATTTGCCCACCGCGTGGTTGTAAACGCGAGCTATAGTTCCACGCTCAAAGCATCAGAGCAAGCCGAACGCATCCTCGGCGACATCGTCGAGAACGTGTCGGTGCCGTCGTAAGATGCAGTCCTTGGCTCGCTTCCTGGTGATTCTCTCCCTCCTGGTTTGGATCGGCAGCATCGTCTTCTTTTCGTTCGTCGTGGCACCGACGGTTTTTTCAGTTCTGCCCGCGCAGGAAATCGCAGGGACAGTAGTAAGTAGATCCTTGGGAGCACTCCACCAAATCGGTTTGATTTGCGGAGTGATCCTTCTCGCCGCGACATTTCTCGGGAGATTCAGGCAGGCAACAGCTTTGCGCGTGCTCGTGGGCTTGATGCTCCTGTGCACAGGTTTCTCTCAGTTCAGAATCACCCCGCAAATGGAACGGATCCGCGCTGCGGTCGGCGGCCCGATTCACGCGCTTCCTCCCCAAGATGCAGGTCGGGCAACATTCGATCGGCTGCATCAGACGTCGGTAGTTCTGGAAGGAATTGTGCTCCTGGCGGGCATTGGCGTGGTCGCACTCCTATCTCGCGAACCACGCGAATAGCGCATACTTTCGTCAACCACTCGACAATCGTGGTGCTCTGGTGGTGTTCTAGTTACATCTTGAGTTGCTGGATGGCTCATCCTATTCGGGACACGGTGCGAGCAGATGATCCAATTTGTCCCCGGGGTCCTCGATTCAAATACGAGGCCTTGATTATTCTTTGGCTTAGTTGGACCTGTCTCTGCATGGGACAATCGCCGTCGCCGCGGCTGATTCGCGGGACCGTCGAAGACAGCTCTCACGCAACGATTCGCAACGCCACAGTCACTCTCAGGCAAGGATCCTCAGAGCTCTCTGCGACTACGGGATCGGATGGCACATTCAAATTCAGGAACTTCAGCAACGACAAGTTGGAAATCTCGGTGTCGGCGAATGGATTTGCCCTAACACGCCGCACGATCCCGGAAGGTATTCGCGACGAAGAGCTCGTCATAATCCTCCAACCAGAGACAGTCAGCACGGAGATTGAAGTCACAGCCTCACGCACGGCGTTGTCTGCGGATGAAGCTCCGCAGAGCGTTCAGATTCTGAACGCAGCCAAAATCCACGCCAGCGGTGCGCTTGAAGTTGACGATGTGCTACGCCAGGTTGCGGGATTTGATGAGTTTCGCCGCAATAGCAGTCGCACTTCGAATCCCACCACGCAGGGCGTATCGATGCGCGGGATGGGATCGAGTGGAGCCAGTCGCGCACTGGTGCTGCTCGATGGCGTACCGATTACCGATCCGTTCGGTGGTTGGGTGAACTGGAGTCAGATACCTCGCGAGTCGCTCGAGAGCGCCGAAATTGTGCGCGGTGGCGCTTCTGATCTTTACGGCGGGCAAGCTCTTAGCGGCGTCGCTCAATTATTGACGAGAACACCGGAGGGAACTGATGCTAGCCTCGATTTCTCCTACGGCAATGAACGAACGCCTAACGCCTCCGGCTATCTTGGGCACAGTTTCGGCAAGTGGTTGGCCTCTGGTGCGGCAGAGTACTTTCGCACCGATGGATACATTCCCGTCGAGTTCTCGCAACGTGGAGCTGTAGATAATCCTGCCAATTCCCTGCATCGCAACGGTCAAGTGCAGATTCAACGACAACTCTTGCAGCGATCTCGCTTCTTTCTGAGGGCTCTAGGATACGACGACTCGCGCCATAATGGGACGATCATTGAAGTGAATCGCACGCGTGCCTGGCAGGCTGTTACTGGACTCGACCTCGAGGGCTCATCCAATTCGCTGTTGCAGGTGCGTGGATACGGGGGGACCGAGAGCTATCACCAAACATTCGCGTCTGTAGCCGCGGACCGCAACAGTGAGACGCTGGCACGCGTGCAGCAGGTACCATCACGGCAGTTCGGTCTAAGTGCTCAATACTCGCGCTCATTGGGATGGAACACCGTCCTTGCCGGCGCTGAGTTTGCCCACGTGACTGGCGAAAGCGACGATGAAATCTTTACGGCAGGCAGGCCTTCGAGCCTGGTAAACGCAGGCGGAATCATCCGCACCACCGGCGTCTTTGCCGAAGACATCGCACGCATTACTGGGCGCTGGCTTGTAACCGGAGTCATCCGTTTCGATGACTGGCAACCCGTGAGCGGATTCAGCCAAACCATAACGTTACCCGCGGGCGTTACTGTGCCAATACGGTTTGCTGATCGGTCGGAAACCGCGTGGAATCCGAAGTTGGCAACCACTTTCCGGATGAACGATCACATTGCGTTAAAAGGCTCGGGCTATAGATCGTTCCGGTCTCCAACGCTCAACGAGTTGTATCGTTCGTTCCGATTAGGGAATTCGCTCACAACCGCTAATCCGCTACTACGCTCGGAACGTTTGACTGGCTGGGAACTTGGCCCAACCGAGAAGTTGTTCAATGGCAAACTGAGTTTGCGCCAAGGATACTTTTGGGCAACCGTGGACCGGCCGATCGCCAACGTAACTCTGAGCACCACGCCGGCCCTCGTCACCAGGCAGCGACAGAACCTCGGCAGTACTCGGGCACAGGGAGTCGAAGCACAAGCAGACTGGGCGATAGTGAAATGGATCGACATATCGGCGCAATACCAATTCGTCGACGCCGTCGTGACTTCCTTTCCCACCGACCAGTCGCTGGTTGGATTGCGGATTCCAGAGGTGCCGCGCCATGAGTTCACCTTTCAGGCGCGATACAGCAATGCTCACTTCGTTACAGTTGCCTTTCAGGGACGCAGCAACAGCTCAGTCTTCGATGACGATCGCAATACGTTGACGCTGGATCCCTATTTCAAGCTCGACATTTTCGTTTCCCGTCGGCTGAACTCCTATGCTGATTTCTATGCGGCAGCGGAGAATCTGCTCAACGATCACTACATGGTCGCGCGCACAAACGTGGTCACGCTCGGCTCGCCATTGGTTGCAAGAGCAGGAGTGCAATTGCATCTCCGCCACTAAACGTTCAACGCACCACACTGCTAAGATAGAAAATTCCGTTCTCACTAATTTTCAGCGCTGTAGGATTCCGGATTCATGAAGACTGGCATTATCGGCCTGCCTCAAGTGGGCAAGACATCGCTGTTCAAAATCCTTACCAAAGCCCATGTCGGCGAGCGTGGACACAATCCGCGTGAAGCTCATCTCGGCATGGCGAAGGTTCCCGATGAGCGGTTGGACAAGCTATCGTCTCTCTACAATCCCAAAAAGCTGGTGCACGCCACGATTGAATACTCCGATGTAGCTGCCATTGGCCAGGAAGCGTTGAAGGAGTCTGCATACGCAAATAATCTGCGGACGGTCGACGCGCTGATTCACGTGCTGCGGGCGTTCGATGAGCCTTCCATTCCACACGTTGGCGAAGTAGATCCTTTGCGCGACGCAAAAAACGTCGATTTCGATCTGGTAGTGAACGATCTTGGGCAGATTGAGAAGCGTCTGGAGCGTCTCGAAAAAGACCTCAAGAAGATGAAAACCGCAGAGCTTGAACGCGAGTTCGATTTGCTCAAGCGCGCCAAGACACATCTGGAATCTGAGCGTCCGTTGCGCGAGATGGAGATGTCAGCCGAGGACAAGAAGCGCATTCGCGGGTTCATGTTTCTCAGCCAGAAATCCATCCTGTATGCTCTCAACGTCAACGAGAGCACGACACTCGGCGAGGATTTGGAGAAGGCGCCAACAAAGTACAACTTGATCGAATACTCTTCGCGTCCGAACGCGGCCGTGACTGCAATCTGCGGGAGAGTTGAGGCGGAGTTGGCCGAGATGGCCGACGACGAAGCCGGCGAATTCCTCGCCAGCTACGGACTCACCGAGAGTGGGCTGGTGCGCCTGATCCGCAAGAGCTACGAGCTGCTTGGCCTGATTTCATTCTTCACCGTCGGCGAAGACGAATGCCGCGCATGGACGATCGAGCGCGGATCACGAGCACAAGCCGCTGCTGGAGCGATCCATTCCGATCTCGAGAAGCATTTCATCCGCGCGGAAACCATCCACTGGGATCAGCTCCTCGATGCCGGATCGGAACCAAATGCACGCTCGCGGGGCACGTTGCGGCTCGAGGGCAAAGACTATATCGTGCAGGACGGCGACGTAATGCACATCCGGCACAGCGGGTGAAGGTGGCGGCTATTGACCTGCGCGCGACCAAAACCCAGCCGAGGGCGGCCGGATCCACGTTAACACCCTGAAATGTCTCCGCTGGCGCTCACTATCATCCTCGGACTAACGGCGGCGCTCGCTGACGGCGTCGGTGGACTGATCATCATTCAGCGCCACTGGGAGCGGCGCTATCTGCGCTACTTCATGGCCGTAGGCTCGGGATTCATGCTTGCCACGGCACTGGTCGAGATGTTTCCCGAGAGCCTTCGCCTTGCGCCTGCACGGGCCCCACTCTTCATCATGCTCGGGTATTTTGTCGTTCACTTCTTCGAGCACACGCTTACCCTGCACTTCCACTTCGGCGAAGAGACGCACGAAGGCGAATTTCTCCACTCGCACAAAAGTTATTCCGTATTACTCGGACTGATCGTGCACACGTTCTTTGACGGCATTGCGATCGCTTCAGGTTTCCTGATTTCGAATTGGTTGGGCTGGCTGATCTTTCTCGCGGTGTTCTTGCACAAAATTCCCGAAGGATTCACCGTCGGATCGGTGATGCTCGCCAGCGGCCGCTCGCGCCGCATGGCTTTCATTTCTTCGGTGATCTTGGGAGCCTCCACTCTTCTGGGTGTGCTCACTATGCGCGTGTTATCGCCAATGTTGCATGTCGGACTGCCTTTATCCACAGGTGTGACGCTCTATGTAGCAGCATCGGATCTGATTCCCGAAGTGAACAAGGAGCCCGGGATCAAGGTTGCGCTGCTAGTTTTTGTGGGAGTAGCGGTGCTGCTGGTGATGGACTATTGGTTCAGAGGAATCGGGTGATCGGGAGAAGTAAGAATCGGGTGACTTGGTGATTTTGCGATTTCAATCACGAGATCACGCACAGCGAAATTACAAATGAGCCAGCGCTGGGTTTTCACTTCACCCGATCACCCGATGGCCCGATCACCCGATAACTTCACTCCACTGTGTTCTTCGCCTTATACCCATCGCGCGCGATCACTTCGTATTTCAACTTCTTGCGATGCTGATCCTGCACAATCAGCGGCTGGCCATTCTGCGGATCCACCAACTCGACCTTCACTTTCCGCCAACTGCCGTCCTGTTTCGTGTTGCTGGGACGGTATGAGATCACATACTGATTGCGGATATCTGCCGCGATATCGGCAAAGTCTTCAGGGAACTCCGCCTGGAATCGTGGGAAGTAGGCGCGACCTCCGGTCATCTTGGCGAAGGTTCGGAGCTGATTGTCGGCTTGCAGAAAGTCGAGGTTGGCCAGCGGACCCATGTATCCGTGCCCTTCCAGGTACAACCGCAGTGCCTGGCCAGTGCCGATGCAGAAGATGGTGATGTTCTTAGAGCCCTGGAGCTTTTTGAGCACCTTATCGTAATTCAGCTTGCTGAAGGTATCGATTCCATTGCAAATGAGGACGATGTACTTCTGCCCTTCTACTCCTTCAAGGCGATCGATGGTGTCGTAGAGCGCGTCGAAGAGGTTGGTTTCACTAAACCCTGGAATCCGCAACTGTCCTAGTGCGCCCATGACTTGATTCTTGTCCTGGGTAAAGTCCACGAGCAGGTGAGTCTGCATGTCATAGGATTCAACCGCGATCCAATCTTCCTTCTTCAGTTGACCGGTAAAGGAGTACGCGGCATTCAGGGCGTCATACATGAAGGCGTAGCTGTTTGAGGCGAACTCGATCAGCATTACGGCGGTGAGTGGCTTGTCGTTCTGCTGGGCAAAGGTGTCGATCTTCTGGGGAACGCCGTCTTCCAGGACCTTGAAGTTCTCCTGCCTGAGTCCAGGAATGAACTGTCCGTTGTTGGTGACAACGTTGATCGGCAGGTTCACCAGCGGCACGTCAACTTTCAGGGAAAAAGTGCCGATTTCTTCCGGATTCTTCACCTTCGGAGCCCGCTCTACCGGTTTTTCGTCCTCCGGCTTCTTCTTTGGCACCGCCATTGGCCCGATATCACCCGACGGTCCACCGGCTTCCGGCGGGGCCTGGGTCTGCGGGGTTTGCGATGAGCTTTGCGAATTCTGTGCTGGGCTGGCGAATGTTGCAAATGCAAGGCCGAACAAGCCAACGATCACGACTCTGGGGAACCATGAGTGCCCTGCCTTAGTACCGCTAAGGGACATTTCCTGTGCCTTCCTACGGCCTCTTTAGTGTATTGCCGGGCCGAGTCTCTGTATTAGTATAGATGCCTAACTACTCGGAAACCATCTTGGAATCGGCGTGTTTGAGCCCTTATGGACCAAACTGTCCCCGCCCATCCATCCCCCGTTGCCGGGTCGTTCGCAGGTCACGTATGAAGAGTATTTTCTCCTTCCTCGGCCGGATCTCCCCGTTAATTTTTGTGTGCATTGCGGCGGTTGCCCAGTCAGCAACTCCCGTCGCACAGCCTCGTGTAGCTCCCGAGATCCTGAAGGTGAGCGAGATCCACCGGGGCATGCGCGGTGTTGCCTACACGGTCTTCGAGGGAGTGAAGCCCGAGTCCATGGACGTTGAAGTCCTCGGCATTCTTCCCAACCTCAATGGTCCCAAGAGCGACCTGATCCTCGCGCGTCTGCGCGGCGAAAAGGTGGAATACACCGGCGTGGTCGCCGGCATGAGCGGCAGTCCGGTGTACATCGACGGCAAGCTGGTGGGCGCCATCTCGTATCGCATCGGCCAATTTTCCAAGGAGCCGATCTGCGGCATTACGCCGATCGAAGAGATGCTCGAGATCGACGCTCTGGATCGCACGCAGCCCGAGCCCATGAGCGCAGCTCGCGTACCGAAGGCGATTGGCAAGACCTCCGTAGGAAGCGATGTTCCCGTAGACAACGATGTCAAGAACTTCGCCTCGCTGATGCAGCCCATCGATGCCCCGTTCGTCTTCAGCGGTTTCAGCGAAAACACGATTCGCCAGTTTTCATCGCAGTTTGCCCAAGCCGGCCTGGTTCCCGTTATGGGAGTAGGATCGGCAACCAGCGAGCATCAGCCTGAGCCCATCGAGCCCGGATCGGCCGTAAGCGCAGTGCTTGTGAGCGGCGACCTCGATATCGCTGCCACCTGCACGGTCACATACATCGATCCCCAACGCCTGCTTGCCTGCGGTCACCCGCTTACGCAGTACGGCATGGTCGACATGCCGATGACCAAAGCCAATGTCATCGCGACGCTGGCCTCGCCGTATTACGCGTACAAGATCGTCAATACAGCCGACGAGATCGGCACCTTCGTGCAGGACCGCCACAGCGGCATCCTCGGACGCTTCGGCGAAGCCTCCAAAATGATTCCCGTAACGGTCACCATTCACGGTGGCAGCAAGCCGAAACAGATGAACTTTTCGGTGCTGAACAACGCGAAACTCACGCCGCTGATCATGATGACCGCGGTGTATCAGGCTCTCCAGTCGCAGAATCAATACGGCGATCAGGTTACGTACCGCATGAACGGCGACATCGCCGTCAACGGATTCCCCTCCGTGCACATGCACAACATGTTCAGCTCCAACGATGCAGCCCCGAGTTCCGTGCTCGCCGCTCTCAATCTCGGTGACCACTTCGGACGCATCTTCGAGAACCCCTACACCACGCCTGGGATTGAAGGCGTGAATCTCAACTTCGACGTGACTCCGGAGCGCCGCGCAGCGCACCTCGAAACCGCCCGCACCGACGTCACTGAGGCGCGGCCGGGAGACGAAATCACGATCGAAGCGGTTCTCCGCCCGTACCGCGGCGATCCCATCGTGCGCCAGATTCCGGTAAAGATTCCGACCTCAGTTCCCAAAGGCCAACTGCGGATCCTGGTCAGCGACAGCGAAACCCTCGACCGCAGCCGTAAACTCCCCACAACTTTCGGGCGCACCCTGCAGCTCGGATCCACCATCGATCTGCTCAACAAAGAGCACGCAAACAATAACTTGTACGTCTCCCTGCTCGAAGCAAATCCTGAGGCTATGGTTGAAGACAAAGTCATGCCAACGCTGCCTTTATCCGTGATGAACGTAATGCAAGGCATGCGCGGCGGCCAGGACATGTACGTAAGCGGCGAGTCCGCAGTTAATGAAACCTCCACGCCGATGGACTACGTAGTCTCAGGCGCGCAGGTGCTCACCGTGCAAATCAAGTAATCTGGACCTATGGCGAGAGGTTTCGAAAGCAAATCGGTCGAGGAACAACAGGCAGAAGCAAGACGAGAGCCCGCACAAAATCAGACACTTAGCCCACAAGAGATGGAAGGTCGCCGCAAACGCGACGGCCTTTTGCTTTCTCGCAAAAACATCCAATCGCAGCTGAGCTCCGTCACCAACCCAACACATCGTCAGATGCTGGAGGCCGCACTAGCCGAACTAGATCGCCAGCTTGCTGAACTGGGTCCCTGATATAGCCCCGTTACTTTTTGCGACACGCATACCGACAATTACGTCGCTTTCTTCCTCGTTGCCCCCTAGAGCAAAAGGGAACCAACAGAGGAGGGCCCTGAACTGCGCGATATTTCGTAGAATGACGCAGTCCAGGCCGTCCCTTCTGCCATGAATGAGGCTGAACCAACAGTTCTTACGCGAAGCACACACACACATCTGTGTGAGGATTGCGGCGGTTCTTTCATGTGCGACGGGAAAGAATCGCTTGAGAACTGCGGGTTGCCGCGCATTTGTCCGCGCTGTGCCGAAATGCGCTCTGCTTAATTTTTGCTTCAGACCTTCCGGACGTTGGCTGCCTGGGGTCCCTTCTGACCCTGCTGCGGTTCGTACTCGACCTTTTCGCCTTCACTCAGCGACTTGAAGCCGTCTCCCTGGATTGCGCTGTGATGAACAAACAGATCCTTGCCGCCATCGTCCGGCGTTATGAATCCGAAGCCCTTTGCATCGTTGAACCACTTCACTGTACCTCGCGCCATATCTGCCCTTTCAAAACAACAGTAGTGTGCTGTCACGAGTGTAGTAGCACCGTGAACCACGCGCAACGGAGGACCTTCAGACGCATAACTCTCCTAACCCCTGCGGTGGGAAGTGACTTAGGCGAGCATTTTGTCTATCGCTTTCCGTACCTTGGCTAGCGGGCCAGAGCGAAACTTGGATTCCACCAGCGCCCATTTTGGGAGGTTGACGATCAGCTCAAAGTCCTTCATCGAAACTGCCAGGTTTTCATCCATCGGCTTGCCGGATCGCAAGGTTGCGAGAGCATCTTCGATGGCATGCGTCATGCGAAACAGCACCGTGGTGGGATATAGGGCCATGGCGAAGCCGAGATTCTGAAGCTGCTCTGGGCTCATCCAGGGCGACTTTCCGCCGCCCTCAAAGACATTCACCACCTTGTGTTCGCCCTTGAAGGCGCGTGCGATGCGCCTCAGGTCTTTTTCGCTGTTCTCGGCTTCGATGTAGATGGCATCGGCTCCAGCTTTCAAATAGCGCTCGCAGCGATGCATCGCGTCATCGAGCCCGTTCACTTCTTCGGCATCGGTGCGCGCAATAATGAAAATGGAATCCTTATCAGATCGAGCGGCCGCGGCCGCGCGAATCTTCTCCGCCATCTCCTCGGGCGGGACCACTTCCTTTCCGGCCATGTGCCCGCAGCGCTTCGGAGGCTTTTGGTCCTCGATAAAAATGGCAGAGACTCCCATCTGCTCGTAGACATTCACCGTATGGGTGATGTTCTTTACGTCCCCATACCCGTCGTCGCAATCGACTAGCACCGGCAACTCGGAAGCGCCAATAATCTCCCGCACCGCCGCGGACTTCTCGCCGAAGCGAATCAGATCGATATCGGGAACGCCGAAGCGGGCGCCCTCCAATGCGAATCCGCCAATCTGGTAGGCAACGAAACCGGCGCGCTGGATTAGCTTGGCGCTGAGTGCATCGTGAGCTGCTGGTAGCTGCAGGAACTTATGCCGCCGGAGCAGCGCTCTCCAACTGGGACGCTCCACTTTGATCTTTGCCATGCCAATTGGGATGCAGAGATCGGGGATTCCAGCGCTGCTGGTTAAAAGCAAGTTGGAAGGTTACCGCGAACAGGGCAAGACTGCGCCACCCCCAAAGTCGCCGCCAAGAGAAAACCGGAACTCATAGGCAGAGGTTCGCGTATGAGTCTACATCGAGCCCTCTCGGCTCCTTTGGGCTTCTTGTTAATTTCCAGCTCACAACAGAGTCCAGGTAAGTGCAAGCTCCGATTTCTCGAACGCAACCCCTGGGAAATTCGCCCGGGAAGGACCAAGCGACGGAGGCTAACATGTTGAAGGTTTTGAGACATTGTTTCGTTCTCGGCGTTGCCGGCAGCCTGATGCTGGCGCAGCCTGTGACAGCGATGGCGGAAGACGGAATTCGACGTAATCTTGTCGATGTCAGCTGGCTGGCAAAGAATCTAACAAATCCCGATGTCGTAATACTCGACGCCTCACCTGAGACCTACGCAAAACAACACGTTCCCGGCGCGATTGGCGTAAATATCTATGACCTATTCGCGTATGGTTTCGGGGGAATATCGGACGCAAAGATAGAACAGCTCTTTCAATCCTGGGGAATCAGTCCGGCGAAAAAGATCGTGATGTACGACAAAGGTGGCGATCAGCTTGCCACCAGGCTCTTCTTCGACCTCGATTATCACGGTGTTCCCGAACAGAACCTCTTCGTGCTGGATGGAGGGCTCTCTAAATGGCAGCAGCAAGGGCTGCCCGTAACGAAAGACATTGCCCCGCTCCCGAAGAACGGCTCGTTCAAAGTCACGAAACTTAACGACGACCTGAGAGGTGGGCTGCCAGAGGTTCTTACCGCATCCGGAGACACCGCCAATAATGCTTTAGTGGAAGGACTCGAGCCCGCATGGCACTTTGGAGCAGTCGCTCCCTTCGACAGGGCCGGCCATATTCCGAATGGAATCATGGCGCCGAGTGAAGACTTTTACAATCCGGACAAGACCTTCAAGTCGCCCGAAGAAATAAAGAAGATGCTCACCTATTTGGGCGTAAGGCCGGAACAACAGATCTACACGTACTGCGGAGGTGGGGTGGCCGCCACGGTGCCGTTTTTCGCAGCTAAGTTCGTAGCGGATTATCCCAAAGTGAAACTCTACCCGGAATCCGAGCTGGGGTGGCTCTCCGATCAAAGACAACTGCCGTATTGGACGTTCGATGCTCCGTACCTGATGCGGGAAACAGGCTGGCTGCAATTTTGGAGCGGCCAGATGATAAGGATGTTCTTGGGCGCGCCCGTCAGCATCGTGGATGTGCGGCCTGCTGAGGCATTCAGCCAGGGGCACATACCTTTTTCACTCAACATCCCTGGAGATGTCTTCAAGAGCAATGCCGCCAATCCTGCCAAGCTGGCCCAGATTCTTGGCCCGGCCGGAGTGAATGCGTCTGATGAGGCTGTCGTCGTCTCAGGCGCTGGACTGACCAAGGACTCGGCGCTGGCATTCGTAATGCTTGAAAAACTGGGGCAGAAAAAAGTCTCGCTTTTCATGGACTCCATGGATACGTGGACAAAGCAAGGTCAGCAGGTCAAAAAGGAAGCAACCGTTGTGGGTCCCAAGAAGGGACCGCGCGACTTATCCATTCCTCCCACTTCTTATCCCGAGAACTTCCGTAAAGACGTGGCCATTACGGACGCGAAGAGTACTCAGGGAATCTATCCCAAGGTGTACATCGCTTCCGGAAAGGACTTGCCTGCTAAGAACCAGAATGGGAAAGTTGTTCACGTGCCGTACACCGATCTGCTGAATGCCGATGGAACACCGAAGTCCGCGAAAGATATCTGGGCCGTACTAGCCAAGGCCGGAGTCCCAAGATACGCAGAGCTCGTCTGTTTCTCCGACGATCCCGGGGAAGCCGCAGTCAATTATTTCATTCTCAAGCTGATGGGCTTTCCCGATATCAAGGTATTAGTAACGTAGCGCTGCGCTCTAAAACGAAGCTACTACTACCGCCTTTGGCGCAGCGCCTGTCGCAATCGGCGATCCCGGAAGTTGGGTCATGATTCCGGCAGGCGTCACCGTGTACTCCGACAGGTTGGCCGATCCCTCGTGATCATTGTTCTTGCTGATATTCGAGGAGCCATTCGTCACATACACGAAGCGATTACTCACATCGACAGCCGCACTGTTGGGCCGAGTTCCCGCAGGAGTGGTCGACGCCAGAGTCGGCATGCCGCTACTGCGATCAATCGTGAACGAAAGAACCTGGTTGCGCTCCTCCTGGGTGCCAAATAACACTGAGCCGTCATGCGAGAGCGCCAGCGAACTCAGCTCGCTTTGTGGCCCTGAATTGCGACACTTCGGCTCCAAGCGAGCCATCCGGATTCCGCGGGAAGACATGAATCTTGTTGAAGAAGAAGTCAAAAAGGAAGCGGCCCTGGGCATCGACTGCCAACGCCCCGTCCACCGGCGTTGTGCCGGGCGGCGTGCTCGTCACCTGCTGCACTTGGCCGCCGATCAGGGTGAGCGTGCCATCGCTATTGACCTTAAATGCCGAGATTCCCGAATTAACACTCGTCGAGCCCTTGCCGGCCGGACCGGTCCCAGACGCGTAAATCACTCCACGCTGCGTGTCGGCAGACAGGAAGAAGTAGCTGCCTGCATCTCCCTGGCTCGGATTGAACTTCGTCAGGCTGCCATCGGCTGAGTTGATTTTGAATCCGGTGATGCCGTTGCTGCTGTTGGGATCGGAACCCGAGGCGTAGAGAAAATTGCCGACACGCGCCAGGTAAGTCGGATCGAAGATGTGGGGAGGGCTGCCCGGCACGGGGTAAGGCGATCCTGGCACCGGGGTAAGCGTGCCGTCGGCATTGATCTTGTAACCGGAGACATTGAAGGTCTCCTGATTAGCTACATACACGTACTGAACAGTTCCCGAACTGGAACCACCCCCAGAACTGCCTCCGGAACCGCCGCTCCCTGCGCTACCGGAGCCGCTTCCGCTACTCCCACCAGAGTTGCCGCTGCCGCCGGGCTGGGAACTGGAAGGCGATGGTGTGTTGCCTGCCGTAGATGAATTCGAGGAAAGACCTCGTCCACAGGCCGCCAGTGAAAGAGCGATGATGGCGGCGCAAGCGCTAATGCAAATATTTCTAAGCATCCTACAACCCCAGAATGGAATGGATTCTGGCAGCTTGGACGAGAACTACACCTGCAGGGTGGCCAGATTGGTGACAGAGAAAATTACTTAACCCGCTTTGGTTTTATGGGATGAAAGGATTGTTGATCTTTAGACCGGAGAACCGGGTAAAGTCCCGATCAGCTGTCAGGAGTTCGGTCACTCCATGTTCGAAGACACAGAGCCACAATGTGTGCATCGTGAATCAGGTTGGCGGTTGCGCCTGATTGAGCACAACCCGCTCGAGCATAGCCGGGTGCGATCCTGGTTTCGGCGAGCATAGAGAAAGGAGACGCCAGAATACTTCTCAGATCGAACGGCCCATGGAGTAGAACCTTGGGCTAATTCGCCGAGCAGCTTGTTGACGCGTGAGGGATGTGGACTCTTCGTGATCTCCCCACAGACCAGAGCAAATATTCACGTTCAAACTCTGAAATGGATCTCTAGGAAAATGCAACAAAGTGCCTGCAGCATAGCCAAACACTTGCAGGCTCTCACCTGCTATTCTGGATTTTCAAAATGCGAGCCTTCATAGGATTCTTACTTCTCCTCATTGTTATTGCGGTCCTTCTTCTTTTCACGCTCTCAGCGACTCCGGTTGTCACCCTTCCGGCTTCGGTCAGCACGATTGGCCAGGCAACGCCGGTTGCGGTGAGCATCGCAGATCCTCATGGGATACGCCGGGCCGCAGCGTACATCGAGCAGAACGGCGAGCGTTACAAGCTGGCTAACGTGGAGCATCCGGCGCGGCGGTTTCGCTGGCTGCGTAAGGCGCCTGAGCACACGCTGAAGTTTACGGCTGGAGTGAAGAGTACTCCACAGCTCAAAGGCGGTCCTGCTCGTTTGATCGTTGCGGCCACCTCGAACGACTTTCGCGGTCAGACAGTCGAGGTTGCGCGCGATGTGACCGTCGTAACTCAGCCGGTGAAGGTGAGCGTCGATTCCGACCAGCACTACCTGTACGTCGGCATGGCCGATCTGGTCACCTACAACGTCTCGGGCTCGCCGACCGCGTCTGGCGTTCGCGTTGGTGACGAGACCTTTCGCGGCTGGCCGATGCCGGGCGGGAAATCTGGCCAATTCTCTCTCTTTGCGTTTGCCTGGAACATGCCTCTGAACGTTACGCCCTTGGTCTATGCCACCGGACCCGGCGGCGACGAGGCGCATGGACAGATGGTCATCAACTTCCCGAAACGGGAACAACCAAAGTACCGCGTCCGCGATCTGCAAATCGACGACAAGTTCATTGAGAAAGTCGTAAACGAACTCGATCCGAATGGCTCCGGGGACATGGTCGAGCGCTTCGTACGCATCAACAGCGAGATGCGGAAGGCGAACAACGAGACGCTCGCAAATCTGAAGACGAAAACAGAGCCGAAGTTTCTGTGGTCGCAGCCGTTTCTGCAGCAGCCCAACACCAAGGTCGAGGCCAATTTCGCCGATGTGCGCAATTACATCTACAACGGCAAGAGGATCGATCAGCAGACCCACCTCGGATACGACCTGTCGAGCACGCAGCATGTGGGCGTGCAGGCGTCGAATGACGGTCGCGTGGTCTGGGCCGCGCCGCTCGGAATCTATGGCAACTGCATTGTCGTCGACCATGGCTATGGTCTGCAGACGATCTACGGGCACCTCAGCGAGATTGATGTCCACGAAGGCGACACGGTCAAACGCGGACAGGTGATGGGCAAAAGCGGCATGACCGGCATGGCCGGAGGCGACCACATCCACTTCAGCATGCAGCTCGAAGGAGTGCAAATCGATCCCAAAGAGTGGTGGGACGCGCACTGGATCAAGGACCACATCGCGCGGCGGGTGGAACTGCCGACGGCTTAGGGAGTGAAGAGACGCAGCTTGCTGCAGGGCTGTGCAAATTAGCCGGGCCGGAGCGTGCCCGGTTTTTGCGGCACGGGTGAGAATAGCCCGGGGCACCAACCCCGGTGGACATTGTTCCAAGAATCTAGTCCGGCTTGTAGCCGGACGGCTGAATTGTCGATCCCGTCGAAAGTCAATTTAGTCGTCCCGCAAACAACGCGGGACTTGCGCGCGCAATCTGGAAACCCGGAGTTTCACTCCGGGGTACTCTCATGCGTGCCGCAGAAGGCACGGCACTCCTCTCGAGTGCTTCTACTTCGGCTGAGGCACAATCCGCAAATACGGTCGCGGCGCCTTCCAGCCTCCGGGAAACTTCTGCCTGGCTTCTTCCTCCCCCACCGAGGTCAGAATGATCACGTCATCCCCCTGCTTCCAGTTCACCGGCGTAGCTACCTTGTGCTTGGCCGTGAGCTGGATGGAATCCAGCACGCGCAGCACTTCGTCGAAGTTGCGGCCGGTGCTCATTGGATAACTGAGCATCAGCTTGATTCTTTTGTCTGGTCCGACCACGAACACGGTTCGTACCGTAGCGTTGGTCGCGGCGGTGCGGCCCTCGGAAGTATCGCCCGAGTCGGCAGGCAGCATGTCATAGAGTTTCGCGACCTTGAGTTCCGGATCCCCGATCATCGGGTAGTTCACCTTGTGGCCTTGGGTCTCTTCGATGTCCACCTTCCACTTGCTGTGACTGCTGACCGGGTCCACACTCAATCCGATGATCTTGCAACTGCGCTTCTCAAATTCCGGCTGCAGGCCAGCCATGTAACCGAGCTCGGTGGTGCACACCGGAGTGAAGTCCTTAGGATGTGAGAATAAGATGGCCCAGCCGTTGCCGATCCATTCGTGGAAGTTGATCGTGCCCTGCGAAGTTTCTGCGGTGAAATTGGGGGCTTCATCGTTTATGCGCAACATATTTGTCTCCTGGTCTCGTGCTTCCAGAGTTCTTCCCTGGAATGATCCTTCCTTCTAGCAAGAACAGTGTAACGAGGAATTTCCGGATTGTACTTCACGGCTGGATTAGCCGTGCCTTCCGTCCCGGCAATTCTGCCTATCGCACGCCGATAAGCTGCCTGGAGAACCAAGCTTGTCCTGATTCGCCTTGCAGAAAACGGTTTTGAAGCGGCGCGGCTTGAGCGAACAACTGGCCTTACATGCGCCGAAAAATGCTGAAATGAGCTTCGTGTCAATCATGAACTGTCATCCCTGGGGCCCGACGTTGGCCGAAGGATCTCCCGGAATACTTCAGACTTGATTGCTGCGTCCTTGGCTCTTTGGCCAGAATCCTGGTGAAAGAGCCCGGAAAGTGCAATTAAGATTGATGAATTCCGGGATATCCTTCGGCCAACGTCGGGCCCTCAGGATGACAGTGGATGAGACTCAACACCCTTAGAGCCCAAAACCCGGCGGTCTTTCATCGGCCACCGCAAGGTTGCGTTCGAGTGCAAGCCCCGCACGAGCTATGGTGCCTTCATCAAATAATCGCCCAATGAGCGTTACCCCATGAGGCACTCGGCGCGGCGGCGAAAACTTCGGTAGCGGATGCGCCGGATCGGGAGCCCAATCGCTGCGAGCTTGTGAAACCTCGAAGAAGCCGGCGCGAAGTGTCAGCGACGGATGTCCGGTGAAGTTGGTGATGGTGAGCATCTCGTCGCGTAACGACGGCACCAGCAGCAGATCCACTTTGGAGAACAGGCGCGCCATTTCGACCGCGACTTTTCGCCGAAAGCGGTCGCACTGCACGAAATCCACTGCCGAGAGGAACCGCGACTGGCGAAACGTGTTCGGCCAAGCATCCGGTACCTGCACTTTGAGTTCGTCGACTTTGTGGCTAAGAGTCAGCTCTTCGAAGGCAGCCGCGGCTTCGGCGAAGAGGATTATGTCGAGCGAATCGTAGGGCCAATTTGGGAGAGAGACTTCGGCTGGAACCATCCCGACTTTGCTAACTGCTTCCAGAGCGGCCCGATCTACGTCAGTGGCCGGGCTTTCTTTCATCCAGGCTGGAAAATAACCCACGCGCAGACCGCTCACCGAAGCATTGGCATCGAAATCCAGCTTGCTGGGCACGCTGGACAGATCGCCTTTATCCGGTCCCGAAATGGCATGCAGTACGAGCAGCGCATCTTCCACGCGGCGCGTCATCGCCCCCAGCTTATCGAGCGACCAGCAAAGGGTCATCGCTCCCGTTCGTGGCACGCGGCCGTAGGTAGGCCGCAGGCCGGTAATGCCGCAACGCGTGCTTGGCGAGACGATACTTCCACCCGTCTCGCTTCCAATCGCGAACCCGACCAGTCCAGCGGCCACGGCAGCGGCTGGGCCGGCGCTGGAGCCTGACGATCCCTCTTCGAGGAGCCACGGATTCATCGTTTGTCCACCGAACCAGATATCGTTCAGCGCCAGCGCGCCAAGACTCAATTTAGCAACCAGCACCGCGCCCGCGTCGTGCAGTCGTTTTACGACGACTGCATCCTCGTTGGGTATGCGGTCCCTGAACGGCTCGGCGCCATAGGTTGTCGGGACTCCGGCCGTGTCGAGAAGGTCTTTTGCGCCCCATGGGATACCGTGCAGAGGACCGCGGTACTTGCCGGAGGCGATCTCCCGATCAGCTTGCTTCGCTTGCCTGAGTGCCAATTCGGGAGTAAGCGTGATCACACACCTTACCTTGGGATCGAACTTCCCGAGACGAGACAGGTAAAGCTGCGTGAGCCGCTCTGAGGTCAGTTGCCGACGCTCGATCCAGCGCGCCAGATGCGTGAGTGGAGCAAA
>QIBC01000008.1:0-206 GCA_003225215.1 Acidobacteriota bacterium | reverse complement strand
CGAAAGTGGTGGGTGAGACCTCAGGGCCTACGGGAGGAGCCGTGCCGAATGCCGGAGGCATTCCAGGCGGCGGCTCTTGCTGAGCATGAACAGAAGGAATAAGAGATGCTCCAAAATACGCGAGGGCTGCGTTGACGAGAAACTGCCGGCGAGATTTAGACATTCCACGCTCCGCCGCAGATTATAGTGATGTGTCGCCGGAGCTC
>QIBC01000119.1 GCA_003225215.1 Acidobacteriota bacterium | reverse complement strand
CTCGCCTCCGATCTGAGCACGGGAATCACCGGCGACACGATTTACGTGGATTGCGGGTACAACATCATGGGGTTTTGATACAGCTACTGGCTGCTGGCTTCTAGCTACTGAAGAATCAGCGTCACATAATGCCTAAAAAGCAACTGATTGTTTTCGTCATCGTTGATCTGATTCTTGTGGCAGCTGCGATCGTCGCGGTTCTGCGCCACGTGAAGGTCTTGTATGTAATGTTGGGATTCATCGCCTTCTCGATTATTAATGGAATATTCTTGATTATCACGGTAGTTAGGAAAACGGAACAACGGTAGAGACGCAGCATGCTGCGTCTCCCCATGCAGCTTGCGCCTGTCACCGTATACCCGAGCGAAAGCGGCCTCTCCAATGACGCAGCATGCTACAGACCTGTCCAAACTAGCTGGCGTGTTTCTTGGTTTCCTCAGGTCTTGAAGGGGCACGGCTTCGGCGAAGCGCAGCCGTGCCGTTCAAACCGGCCTGAAATCCGGCTTCAGCCGCTGAGGTACTCTTTCTAAAATTGGAAGAAAGCGCCGGGGCTAAAGCCCGATTCTAGGTCTGGGCTGATGGCACGGCTCCGCTTGCGCTGAAGCCATGCCCCTTCAAAACCATTTCCGAAAAGCTAATTTGGACAAGCTTGCAGCATGCTGCGTCTTTACCTTAGCGGCTTCGCCGCCGGGGCTCGGTACACGATAGTTCTCTCACTCTCTCCCGTTCTCTCGATCGATATTTCTCCATCACTCTGTGCCTTAATCTGCTCGAACTTTTCTCCCCATTCCACCAGCAAGATACTAGCGGGCTCTGCGCGTAGATCATCGATGCCCAGAGTTGCGAGTTCGCGCTCCGTGTCGATTCGGTACAGGTCAATGTGAAAGAGAGTGACGGCTGGCCCACGGTACTCGTGAACCAGCGTGAACGTCGGACTGGTGACATCTTCCTGGAGCGCCGCCGCAAAGCCTTCGGCGATGCCCTTTACTAAAGTTGTTTTTCCAGCTCCCAAATCGCCTCGCAGAATGATCATCTGTCCTGGCTGGAGATCGTGAGTGAGCTGGCGTCCAGCGGCGATGGTTTCTTCTGGCGAATGAGTGTGGAATTCGCGGTTTGGGCTCACCCGCGCTGCTCCCCGTATTGGATCCACGTGAATTCATCGGCGGGCTTTCGGACGAGGCGAAATGCGGAAGGAAGCGCAGCGATTACATCGCTGGCGAGCATGGTTTCCTCGGTTTGAATCGAGAGCGCCGCATCGCCGGCGAGTCCGTGCAAATACACTCCCGCGCGGACGGCGTCAACGATGCGATCTGGGTGTTGGGCGATCAGACCGGCAATCATTCCTGTGAGTGCGTCGCCGCTACCACCTTTCGCCAGTCCCGGATTTCCGGTGGTGTTTACCCAGATATTGCCGCTGCTATCGGCGATAAGTGTGCGCCAGCCCTTGAGGACCAGGATCACGTGGTGCTCGCGCGCGAAGTTGCGCGCCACTTCAATGCGATTCGCTTCTATATCTTTAACAGTGCTTCCGATCAGTCGCGCCATCTCGCCGGGGTGTGGCGTGAGCACTAGAGGTCGCCTGCTGCCGTCAAGGAAGGTGTTTTCCTTTTCGAAGGCATTGAGCGCGTCCGCATCGAGCACGAGTGGATGCGGACAACGCGTTACGAAGCCGCGAACAACTCGCACCGTTTCTGCATCTCGGCCTAGTCCAGGGCCAACGGCAACCACGTTTTTGCGTTGAAGAAGGAGCGCTGCTTCAGCTTCATCAAGAGCCCCTTCTGAAATCGCCCCGCGTGCGTTCTCGTCCAGTGGCTCGGTCATCAGTTCCGGAATGGCTCCAGCCACAATCGATTGAATGCTCTTGGGCACAGCACAGGTCACGAGCCCCGCGCCGATGCGTAAAGCGGCTGCCGATGCCATGGTCGGAGCGCCTGACTTTCCGACAGAGCCTCCGATGATCAGCGCATGACCGTAGAGTCCCTTATTGGAATTCAGGTTTCGCGGTCTGCGCAGAATTGGTGGTACCACATTCCATTGCAGGCCAAGCTTGGAGGTGATGGCTTCGTCGGGTGAGCCAATTCTCGCAATCACAATCGAGCCACGCGTGAGCGGAGTGAAGATTATTCCCGGCTTCAAGACGGTAAAGGTTACGATCGCACTGCTTCGACAAGAGCCTGGTTGATCCACGTTGAACGAATCGGCATCAGCCCCGGAGGGAATATCGACTGAGATCACAGGAGCGGTGGATTGTCCGATCAGTTCAATCGCATAGTTCGCAAGCTCCGGTAGTGGAGGGCGAAAGCCAGTGCCGAAGATCGCGTCGATCAGCAGGTCCGCTTCGCTAAAGAGTCTGCTATTTGCGTCCAGCTTTGCCGTGGAGTTGGCAATTGTGGGGGCCAAGTGTAGTCGTTTCAGATTCTCGCGTGCGTCTCCTTTTACATCATCCGGCTCAGCCAGCAGAGCAATCCGAACATCTCTTCCAGCTTCATGAAACTTGCGTGCGGCAACGAATCCATCACCGCCATTGTTCCCCTTGCCACAGACAACGGTGATGCGCTTCGCTTCCGGATACTGCTGCAGCGCAAATCGCGCAACCGCGTCGCCAGCGTTCTCCATCAGAGTTAAGGAAGGGACGCCGTACTTTTCGGTCGTAACGCGATCAATCTCCCGCATCTCAGCGGCCGTGACGATCTTCATTGGGGATTGCCGGCCGCCAGTTCGAGGTTGGACATGCTTGCGGGCTCTCCCATGGCGATCAGGTAATCGCCGGCGCGGATTTCGTCACGGGCTCTTGGATTGAATGAAGTATTGCCGTCTGAGTGTTTGATGGCGAGGATGATGATGCCGTAATCGCGATGAATTCCCGATTCTCCCACGGTGGTTCCCGCAAGGGGAGAGCGGGCGGCTATCGCAATTTCTTCGATGACCATTTCGTGCCCACCGTCGCGTCCCGTAGTCAAACTGAGGAAGTCGACGACGTTAGGGCGCAGCAAGCCCTGCGCGATCTGATGTCCGGCGAACGCGTATGGCGAGATTACCGAATTGGCGCCGGCCTTGGTTAAGTGCTTGGCAGATTCTTCCTCGCTGGCACGCGCAATGATCTTCAAAGCCCCATTAAGGCTACGTGCGTTCAGAACGATGAAGATATTGCTGGCGTCGGTGGTCGTGGCAGCCACAAGGCCCGCCGCACGATCGATGCGCGCGGCGATCAGCGTGCTCTCTTGCGTGGCATCCCCGAACATCATGAGCCATTCGGGAGGCAGTTCTTCGGCTTTGATCTGATCTTTCTCGATGATGACGAACGGAACGGGTTTGCGAGCGAGTTCACGAGCCGCGCTGCGGCCCACGCGTCCGGCGCCGCAGATGATGTAGTGTCCGGAAAGACGAGCGATTTGCCGTTCCACTCTGCGCCTGCCGAAGAACTGAAGAAGCTCGAATTCTAGCAGAGCTTGTGTCAGTGTCCCGATGCCGAGCGCGACAACGACGGCTCCGCAGGCGATCAGCGCGATGGTGAACTCTCGGCCAGTTCCGCTCAGCGGATGCACTTCTCCGTATCCGATGGAGCTGAAGGTGATGACTACCATGTACAGGCTGTCGAGCCAGCTCCAGCCTTCGACTACGTGATAACCAAGAGTTCCAATTGCGGAAAGCAAGAGCAGAGCAAGGCCGATCCATAAGACTCTACGGAAGGCTTGGAGCGGATTTGTCGCGGATGAAATCGCCATCGCGGAGGGATTCTAACAAGAGGCACTCAGAGGGTTGCAGCAGAAAGAAAAACGCCGGGCGAGGCCCCCGGCGCTCCGAACTTCTCAAATCTAGTGTGTTTGTAGCACTTCCTCTGGATGTCCCTGCTGCACTTTACTGTGCTTGCGGCTGTAAGCAAAGTAAATGACGAGGCCGATCGCCAGCCAGACTACCAGTCGAATCCAGGTGGCGGTGGCTAGGCTGTACATCATGGCTGCGGAGATCACGATGCCCATGATCGGAGTGAAAGGAACCCAGGGAGTAACAAAGGCGCGCTTCACTTCAGTGCCGCGCGCGCGCAGCACCCAAACTCCGGCGCACACGATGATGAACGCAAGCAATGTACCGATGGAAACCATTTCTCCCAGTACATTGATTGGCGTCAAGGCCCCCGCGAGGGCAACGCACAGTCCAACAAAGATGGTGGAAAGGTATGGTGTTCGGAATCGTGGATGAACTTTGCTCGCCCATGCTGGCAGCAGGCCATCCCTGGACATGGAGAAGAAGACGCGCGATTGACCGAGCAACATCACCACCATCGTGCTGCTGAGACCGCAGATAGCGCCGAGCTTAACCAGCATGCTGCCCCACCGAACTCCGGTGACATCGATGCCGATGGCTATTGGATCAGGCACGTCAAGGTTCGTGTACTTGACCAATCCAGTGAGTACCGCAGCGACAGTGATGTACAAAACCGTACAGATCGCTAGTGATCCGAGAATACCGATTGGCATGTCGCGCGCCGGATTCTTCGCCTCCTGCGCCGCCGTAGAGACTGCATCGAAACCAATGTATGCGGTCGTGAAATTGGCCGATTCCTTGATGCCGATCACCAGGATCACGGTTACAAGCGCGATACCGAGAAATCCGAAGAGGTTGAAAGAAGATGTTGTAGTCTGCAGCGACGCTGGATCGATATGTTCGACCGCGAGCTTCTTGGCGATTCCCGCAAGCCGCTCCCAGTGACCGTGGTAAAGGACAAACTTTGTGCCGGGAGCCCCCGCCAGCATGGGACTGACGCGAATCCCGAGGTCACCTAACAAGCTGAGCACGTAACCGCTCCAGCCGCTGGCCACGGTTGCAGCACCCAAAGCGTATTCGAGAATCAGGTCCCAACCGATGATCCAGGCTACGAACTCTCCCAAAGTTGCATAACCGTAGGTATAGGCAGAGCCGGCTACGGGAATCATGGAAGCAAATTCGGCGTAACAGAGGCCGGCAAACACACAGGCTAGAGCGGCCAGACAAAACGATAGGATGATTGCCGGTCCAGCGTGCATAGCGGACGCCGTGCCTGTGAGCACAAAGATTCCAGTTCCGATGATCGCACCAATGCCGAGCGAAATCAGGTTAGTCGGCCCCAGCGCGCGTCGCAGACTATGTTCGCCGCCTTCCTCCGCCTCCTGCATGATGATGTTGAGAGGCTTCTTCGCCAGTAAATCCGGCATGCGTGGTTTCTCCTATCTGAGAGTTAGCCTGCTTCGCTTTCCAGTTCGGCTGCACTGCCATGAGCACGTGCGCTTCGCGACCAGAACAGGTACACGGGAATTCCGAGTAACACGATGATCAGTCCAGGCCATGTGTATTGGGGTTTGTAGCGCAATAATACGACATCGATGAAGATCGCAATCACGATATAAATCGCGGGCAGAACAGGGTACCCGAGAGCGCGGTAGGGTCGCGGGACATCGGGACGTGTTCGACGCAGAACGAAGAGTCCGCCGATGGTCAGAATATAGAAGATGATGACGGCAAACATTGTCAGGTCGAGCAATTGCCCGTAACTGCCTGACAGGCACAGGCAGCAAGTCCAGAGTGCCTGAACGATGAGCGAGACTGCAGGCGTCTTGTAGGCTGGATGCAGCCTACCGACCGAGCGGAAGAAGAGGCCGTCCTTGGCCATCGCGTAGTAAATACGTGCGCCGGCGAGAATCAATCCATTATTGCAACCGAAGGTGGAGATCAGGATGGAGATTGCCATAAGCGCGGCTCCCGATGCTCCGAAAGCCTGCTGCATTACAGCCGTTCCTACTCTGTCGTCGGCCGCATACTGAATTCCTCGTGCCAGCACTGTCGTCCCGTGAGGATCGACGTGTAGTGGCAGAACCATCAAGTAAACGAAGTTCGCGGCGATGTAGAGCAAAGTTACCAGGCCGGTTCCGAGAGCAAGTGACAGAGGAAGGTTACGACGCGGATTCTGAACTTCTGCCGCGGTAAAGGTGACGTTATTCCATGCATCGGAAGAAAACAGCGATCCCACTTGTGCGACCGCGATGATTGTGAAGAGACCCACCCAAGGACCTACGCCTGCCTGCACGGGATGTAACGTCTTGAATGATGCGTTCTGCCAAAAATGGCCGAAGTTCTGACTGAGAGCTTCAGCATTGCGCCCGAGGATTGCGCCAATGAGAACTAGACCGAATAGCGCGGCGGTCTTGGAAAACGTAAAAATATTCTGGACGATCGCGCCAGTTTTTACACCAAGCACGTTCACTGCGGTGAGCAACAGGACCATTGTGATTGCCACGAGGTTCTGACTATTCAGTCCAACATCCATGTTGCCGAGCTTCAGCGGGCCGACCTGCCATAGCGGAACGTGTCCGATGTGCCAAAGCCATTTTTCTGCGGAAATTGCAGGGAACAATACGCCCAGAAACTTTCCGAAAGCCACGCCGACCGCGGCAATTGTGCCGGTTTGAATTACCGCGAACATCGACCAGCCGTAGAGAAATCCCCAAAGCGGTCCCAGCGATTCGCGCAAAAAAACGTACTGACCACCAGCTTTTGGCATCATCGCCGCGAGTTCGCCATAAGTCAGCGCGCCGACGACGGTCATGAATCCTGTAACTACCCATGCGAGAATCAGCAGCGCGGGGGAATCGACCAGGCGTGCTATGTCGGCTGAGACGATGAAGATGCCTGAGCCGATCATTGAGCCAATTACGAGTGTGGTTGCGCTGGTAAGGTTGATACCTTGAACAAACTGAGCAGATTCGGAGGCGGGGACGCGGACCTGCGCTTGTGTGGTCACTGCCAGATAGTTTTACCCCAATTTAGCCATTTTGAGCAGGAATTGCGCAGTTACTTTGCGGGGATCAGAGAGGAGCTCGCTAATGACTGCTACGGCGTCGGCGCCGGCTTTGATCACAGACTGGCAATTCTCGAGTGTGATTCCACCGATCGCTACAAGTGGCTTGCGGCTCTGGGTGCGAGCTCGTTGAACGCCTTCTAACCCGATGACCGGGTCCGGCTTGTCCTTAGAGATCGTCAGAAAGACCGGTCCTACGGCCAGATAGTTTGCTGAGCTTCGGTCTGCAGTTGCCAGCTCCTGCAGGTTGTGAGTAGAGACTCCTAAGATCCTCTCCGAGCCAATGATTCGCCGAGTTGCTTCCGGAGGAATGTCATCCTGACCGACGTGAACTCCGTCTGAGTGGGCGGCAATCGCAAGATCGGGCCGATCGTTGAGAATCAACGTGATTTCATTCGGCAGTACGCGCCGCAGCTCGCGAGCCAGCCGGAGAGTCTCCTTTGCCGATGCGTCCTTTTCCCTTAACTGGAGCAGCGTTGCGCCTCCCGCGACCAGTTCGCGGGTAAACTCGCAAATTTCGGCTAGCGTTCCTGAGCCAATCCGCGAGGGTACGAGGATGGGGTATAGACGCGGCAGTAGGAAGCCAGAATTTTGAGTGCTTGCCAAAACGAGTTACCGAGTTATCGGCCGCTTCCGTTCCTGCTGCTCTCCAGGAATCGCTCCATGAACTTATACGGCGGAATTACTCCTTCAGCATAGGCAGCCGTATCCACGCGCACCCCGGTCCCGCCAGGCGTGTTAAAGGCCGTGATTTTTCCCGCGGATGGGGTGAACTTCTCCGGATGTTCGGCGTTGATGCGGCATTCGATCGAGTGCCCGCGCATTTCAATGGGCGCGGTAACGATCTCGCTCAGCTTCTCGCCGGCCGCGATACGTATCTGCGCCTTCACCAAATCCACTCCCGTGACCATCTCTGTTACCGGATGCTCCACCTGAATGCGAGTATTCATCTCGATGAAGTGCAGGCTGCCGTCTTCATCCATGAGGAACTCGATGGTGCCGGCGTTCTGGTAACCGATGTCGGTCAGCGACGACTCTAACTTGTCACCGATCTGTTTGCGCAGCTTTGGAGTGACACGTGTGGATGGCGATTCCTCAAGCAATTTCTGATGACGGCGCTGAATGCTGCACTCGCGTTCGCCGAGGGTGATCACTTTGCCATGCTGGTCAGCCAGGATTTGGAACTCAATATGGCGAGGCCGCTCGATGAACTTCTCCATATACAAGTCGCCGTTGCCAAAGGCTGCTGCGGCTTCTGAATGCGCCGCCTGGAAGAGCTTTGGTAATTCCTCGGCGCCGCGAATCACACGCATTCCGCGCCCGCCGCCGCCAGCCGATGCCTTGAGAATCACCGGATATCCAACCTGCTTCGCCCACTCCAGAGCTTCGTCTTCGCTCTGAATCACGCCTTCCGATCCGGGCAGTATTGGGACACCAGCCTTCTTCATGGCCACACGCGCTTTCTCTTTTTCGCCCATCAGACGCGTGACTTCGGGCGGCGGGCCTATGAACTTTATGTGCGAGGTCTCGCACACTTCGGCGAAGTTTGCGTTTTCGCTCAACAATCCGTATCCAGGATGGATGGCATCCACATTTGCGATTTCGGCGGCGCTAATCACTGCTGGGATGTTGAGATAGCTTTCAGCCGAACGTGGAGGGCCGATACAGATAGCTTCATCTGCAAAGCGAACGTGAAGGGAATTGCGGTCCGCCTCGCTGTACACGGCGACGGTTCGGACGCCGAGCTCTTTGCAGGCACAGATCACGCGAAGAGCGATCTCTCCGCGATTGGCGATCAGGATCTTATTGAACATGCGACGACTGCAGGCCTCGTCCGATTAGTGCGGGCGGATGCTGAACAGCGGTTGTCCGTACTCCACCGGCTGTCCGTTATTGACCAAGCGTTTCACGATCTCGCCGCCCAAGTCGGCCTCGATCTCGTTCATGAGCTTCATTGCTTCAATAATGCAAAGCACTTGTCCGGCCTCTACCTTGTCTCCTGGCTTTACGAAGGGCGGTGATCCGGGTGACGGGGACTCGTAGAAGGTTCCTACAATCGGCGACTTGACCACATGCAGTCCTTCATCGGCAGAAGCAGATGTCTTTCCTGCTCCCGGGGATTCCATTAGAGGTTCTGCGGGAACACCCGATGGCGATAGCGGTGCAAGTGGAGCGGCGGTATGTAGAGGCATTGCAGTGGCCGCGACCAGGACTCCGCGCTTAACTCGGACCTTGACATCGCCGCGTTCCAGCTCAAATTCCGCGATGTCTTTTTCGATGAGGAACTCGATCAGCTCTCTAAGCTCTTTTTGATTCATTTGATCTCGTGGGAGTTGGGGATCAGCGGATTACGAGTTCCTTCGACGTCGGGGTGAGCACTTCACAGCCAGTCTCGGTAACCAAAACCATATCTTCGATTCGCACGCCTCCTTTGCCTGGAACATAGGCTCCCGGTTCGATAGTCACTACCATTCCGGTTTCCAGTGTCTGCGCCTCTCCCTTTGCCAGCCGCGGAGACTCATGAATCTCAATGCCCACGCCGTGACCCAGTGAGTGAGTGAAATACTTATCCAACTTGTGACTGCGTAACACATTTCGCGCAGCTGCATCCACCTGTTGGGCTGCTACCCCTGATCGGACTGCAGCAATGCCCGCCAGCTGCGCCTCAAGGACTGCCGAATACAAATCTCGCATCGCTCTATCCGCGCGACCAACACATATAGTGCGCGTCATGTCTGAGCAATAACCGCCGAGTATAACACCATAGTCGAGGACGACGAACCCACGTCCGATCCGCGCCAAGCTCGGTCGCGCGTGAGGCAAAGCCGACCGAATGCCTGACGCGACAATCGTGTCGAAACTCATCTTTTCCGCGCCAGATTTTCGTGCAAGATACTCGAGCTCCGCAGCCACAGAATTCTCCGTTGCTTGAGGTTTAATTGAGCTCAGCGCCTTGGGATACACACTCGACGCGAGATCGACTGCTTTGCGGATGTGATCGATCTCCTCCGGGTCTTTTCTGATTCTGAGCCGCTCGACGATCCCGGCGGTCTGCACCATCCGGTATCGCGACTTGGGCGTGGCACGTTCCAATTCGGAGCTAATACGCGTCTGCATTGCCAGAGTCACGTAGTCGCGTTCGATTGCAATGCGAGAAGCGCTCCGACTTCGCCTCAGTTTGCTTGCAATGGATCGTGACGCATGCGCAAGTGGAGGCAGAGCATCCACTCGTATGGTTGCACCTTTGATCTGCTTTCTCGCCTGCTCCGCATATCGACCATCCGTGAAAAACTCCCAGGTTCCGCGACAAAAGCTCAGGACGCCGGAACTTCCAGCGAAACCACATAAGTACCGAATATTGGCGAGGTGCGTTATGAATGCAGCGTCAAGGCGGTCATGTTCGAGTTGGCGCTGGACCTGATTCAGGCGAGAAAGATATTTCATGCAGAACGAGGAATCGCTACTAGAAAACTTGGGCCCCCAGTACTACTGTACCGGAGGCCCCCGCGAACCGTTAGCCGCCCAGGTCTAGGACTGAATGATCCTTGGCGTGATGAAGAAGATCAGCTCTTGGGTTGAGGTGCTAACCGCCTTCCGCTTAAACAGGTTTCCCAAAATCGGAACGTCTCCCAACAACGGAACCTGCTGGCGCGAGATGTTGTCGGTAGTCTGTATGACACCGCCGATGACAACCGTTCCGCCGTCGGAGACGAGTACCTGCGTGGTCGCCTGTTGCGTAATCAGCTCAGGGTTGCCGGCCACTTGCTGTCCGAAGTTTGGTGTGGTGTTCTCCACGTCAACGTTCAGGAAAATCGTGTTCTCAGAGGTGATTTGGGGCTGTACTTGAAGCCGAAGGAACGCGTCCACATAAGTCGTAGTGGGCGGGCCGCCCAACTGCGCGGCGGTTACAACCGGAATACGAACGCCCTGACGAACCAGCGCTTGAATGTTGTTCTGAGTCACAACGCGGGGACGGGAGAGTATCTTGATCAAACCACGGTCTTCTGCGGCAGTAAGAATGACGTCAAGCCGGTAGTTGTTGGTGGCATTGATGAAGCTCAGGCCAGTGCTCGCGCCGACTGCAGGAAAGTTGCTGAAGAGCGGAATTTGGCTGCTTCCAATGATGATGTATTTCGGAGCCGTAACGCCCGGGGCCTGAAGCGGCGATGTACCTACAACCCCGGCGCCACCCACGGCGGATACTCTGTTTCCAGTGCCAAATCCAACCTGCGCTCCGATATCGCGTGCGAAGCTGCGATTGGCAGCTACGACGCGAGCCTCGATCTCGACTTGTTGTGTCTTACGATCCAGCTCCTTCACCAGGCGATCGAGTCCGGGGATCACGCTCGGAATATCCTGGACAATCAGCGAATTCGTGCGATCGTCTGCGATGATATCGCCACGCTTGGACAGAAATGCCTTCAGGGTAGGTACGATTGTTCGGGCCGTTGCATAGCTGAGATAACGTGTGACCGTGACCCGATCGACGGCGAGCGCCTGAGCTTCCTGGGTAGCGCGGAAAGCGTCAGCTTCCCTGCGCAATGTATCGGGAAGAGCGATACGCAGCACATTGCCGTTCAACTGGCACTGCAGCGAGTTGTTCTGCAGCACAATAGCAAGCGCCTGGTCCCACGGCACGTCGTCGAGGACGATTGTGAGGGCTCCGGAAACGCCTGGATCCAGGACGACATTCAGTCCGCTAATTTCGTGAATCAGTCGGAAAAAGTCTTTAAGATCGACGTCTTTCAGGTTCACCGAGATCGGCTCGCCGGTATACCTGCCAGTATTGCAGTTCGCAGTGGCTGATGCGGCATTGATCGCCTGTGCGCTACCCGCGGACTGCTGCCCGGCCTGCATCATTGCCGCCTGAAGAACTTGGGGCTTGATGTCAGCGTGAGTTGGGCCTGTCGAAAGTGGAATCTCAACCTGGGGTGCAGCACCGAGGATTTTAGCCGCCTCAGAAGCGCGCTCCGCGGCTGTCTGATCCTGCTGTGCTTCCTGCTTTCGAGTTACTTCATGATATTGCGGCTGCACGACGACAAAGTCTTGCGCCCGCATTTTCGCTGCAGCGCTTGTGCCTGTGACAATGGGCTTCGGAATTGACGTCACGTTTGCCGGAGCAGATAGAGTGCCAGTCGTGCCCGCCACTGCCAGAGCCATTCCGCGGCTGGCGAGTGGCCGCAGCTTCACAATCAGCTTGTCATTCAGAGTCGCAAGTTGAAAGTCTTGCGGCGCTCTCAGATCGAGCACTACGCGCGTCGTAGGCGGCTCGGCTTGGTACTGCGACATGCGAACCATATTTACATCAGCGGCGTGTACAGGAATGTTATGAGGACGTGATACCGGTAGTGCGTTGAGAAGGTCGATTACGAGCCTGTCCGGGGATTTGAGAGTCAAGATCTTCGGCGTTAGGGCTCTGCTCACCCGTATTTCTACATTGGTTCCGTCATGTCCCCGGACAACGGATATACCTCGGACCTGCACAATCTGTGTGCTTGCCGAGATCGCGCTGGGCTTGAGCACGGACGCGTGAGCGAAGGCTGGAGCTGCGGTTTCTGGAGTCTTGGCGACCGAAGGTGCTGCCTGCGAGTCAGTACTCACTGAAACCAACACAGCATTTGATTCATTCGTAAGTCGAACGCTCGCATGCGACACGAGAGTTAACTCAACTCTGGCAATCTGGCTTCCGTTCGCCGCTTTGTACGAGTGGACCTGATAAGAGGTGATGCCCGGAACGTTGACGGTGTGAGTACTCGAGTCGAGTGTGCCGATATCTGTCTCGGGGAAGTCCACCAGCAAGAGATTGTCCACCGGTCTGTACTCGTTATGAGTAAGGGCCCCGTTCGTGCGAATGATTACGGTAGCCGCGTTGCCTTTGCCCTGAACGCTGATGTCCGTCAACTGCGAATCGGCAGCGGCAAGCGCGGTGAAAAAGACAACCGCCAGCCCCACACCCAGAAGTTGCTTCAGCCTCATCTCAATCTCTCCTCACGGTTCGGCATCTCTGCCGGAACACGCCGCGGCCTGAAGGTCCATGATTGAAGACCCATTTGGGAACCCTACTACCGCAGTTGGAATTTGCCCACCGCGTGGCCCAAAATCAAGAAAGCACGCGGTCACTACCATCCCAGGAACTTGGCCGGACTCCGCTCGCAAACGGATCTACTGCAACTGCTTTGAACCCAAGCGAGACTTACGAGTCATTCACGCGCAGGTCCATTGTGTGTACTAACTAGATTCCGCTTCCGAAGTCCACACTGGGACATGGAAGCACTCTTACATACTTGATGCCTGCACGCTTACTAAACTGCAGGGGCAGAAACCTTCTTGACAACCTCTTTAGAAACGGGCCTTCCGAGGATATCGTTGCTCTCTTCCCTGAAGACCACGCTGTCGCCAGTGATTTTCACAACGCTGCCGTTGAACAGCGAATCATTCTCGTGCAGGACGTAAGGACGCTTCGAGATGTTCTCGACCAGCGCAAAATTGCCCGTCCTCATCTGTACGATACCCTTCAACACAAGTTGATCCACCACTAAGCAACGCTTTCCACTTGTGCACCCGGCGCCCGGACCGCGAGCACCTGCCCCCGCCAGAGGGCTCACGAACGGATCGCGTCTACCGGGGCTCGGGAGCTTCCGTGGTGCGCTTTGTGCTACCTCGGGAGCCGCCTCCTTCTTCACTTCGTCAGGCTTCGTGTTTTCCGTTTTGGGAGTAGCTTTGGCCTGCACTGGCGCGGGTTGTTTTGGCGTTGCCTTGTGCGACGACGCCTCGGGCTTTGCCTGTGTCTTCGCAGGTTGCGTAGCCGCCTTCGCTTGCGTCTTCACGGGCTGTGTGTTCGGCTTGGCTTGCGTTTTCGCTGGTTGAGTTGCCGTCTTGTCTTGTGCCTTGTGCGACGACGCCTCGGGCTTTGCCTGTGTCTTCGCAGGTTGTGTAGCCGCCTTCGCTTGCGTCTTCACGGGCTGCGTATTCGGCTTGGCTTGCGTTTTCGCTGGTTGAGTTGCCGTCTTGTCTTGTGCCTTGGCCGGCTGTGCGGCAGAAGGCTGGGGTGTCTTCGCCTTCGGCTTAAATGGGTTCTTGGCGGGAGTCTTCGCTGCAGCGGGAGTCTTCGCTGCAGCGGGATTCTTCTGCGGCGCTTGCGCTTGAGGAGGGTTCTGCTTCACCGTCTGAGATGCGGGGGCGCCCGACGATGCGGGAGCTGTTTGCGCAGCTACCGCTCCTGCCAGAAGTGCGGTCGCAAGAATGTGAGCTCTGACTTTCATGTGCCTCCTCTTGTTAGCTCGCTTTCTTCGCGGGCGGTTGCCCTGGAGCCGCTGCCGCAGCCCCAGGTGCAGGCGCTGCTGCAGCCGTGGCGGGCTTGGAGCTAGACTGAGCGCTGAAGAAAGTCTTCGCCGTACAGGCAACAGTTACAGTCTCTCCAGGTGCATAGTCATATTTGTGCCTCACGGCCGATTGCTTGCTTCCGATTCCAGTCATCCTCAGGTTCTCAACGTTGATGATTCGTTCGCTCGTTCCCACCCGCTCGAAGAAGTTCAGCATTGAGAAGTATGGACCGTCGATTTCCAGGTCGAACGGGACCTCGGTGTAGTACTGCTTTTGGGCAATCGGTTTAGCAAGGTAGTCGCGAATCTCCACGCCCGCTTGCTGAGCGTTCTGTTGCAGGTCTCGCATGAATTGGTCCGCAGTCTTTTGATCCGGAACAATTTGTTTCTGGCGCTCCATCTGCCGTTGTAGCGATTCGATCTGCAGCTCGATTTCTTTGAGTTGCGATTCGTAAGGCCTCATGCGAGCATTCTCGGCCTCCAGTGCCTTCAATCGTGCTATGGACGCATTGTTGGCGGCGCGCATTGCCTCGAAACCGGGGACTGGGCCATACCAGGCTCCAGCAAAAATGGCTGCGCCCACAATGGCGAAGATCGTGAACCGCGCTATGAATGGAAGTTCGTTGAATTTAGCCATGGTGATTCTCCGTGCCGCCTAGGACTTCTTTCCGCCTGCGTTTGCTGGTTGCTTCTCGCAGGTTAGGCTGAAGTTAAATGCCTGGATTTTCTTCTCTCCCTCGTCCTGATACGCTTCCTTGATTTCCACGGTCTTGAAATAGCCGGTCTTCATGAGGTTGGTCATCAGGTTGGCGACCGCATTGGAACTCAGTGCCGTCCCGTCCACGTTCACACTGTTTCCTGCATCGCTCATAGAAATGAGCCACACCTCGTCGGTATTGTTTACCGTGCTGCTGACCATCGTTAGGAGATCGACGGGACCAGATTGGCTGGCGCGCAGAGAGTCAATGATCTTTACTCGCTGCTCATATTCGTCTCTGACCGCTTGTCGCTGCTCGAAACGGGCTTTGGTCTGCGCCAACTGCTGCGATTCGCGCTGGGCAGCATCCATTTGCTTCTTAATGTCAGCTGCCTGCTGAGCCAGTTGGCTCTGATACCACCAGATGCCACCGGCAGTGACCGCGAGCACGATGATGGCGGCCAGCACATTCGAGGAATTTGGCGAACCACCGCTTTCGAACTCAATGGCAGTTGTCGCCATCGCGGAACGCTTGCTTTTCGGTTTCGATTTGCCAAGAAGATTGATGCGAATCATAGCGACTCAAAACTCCTGAGGGCGAGTCCCACGGCCACCGCGAGCTGCCCCGCGTTCTGTCCAATAAGATCACCAGCTCCATTCGGCTGAATGCGCTGGAACGGATTGAGAATTTCCACTGGCATTGAAAACTCCTGGCGCAGCGCTTCCGTCAGGCCGGGAACCGCCGATGAACCACCGGCGAGATAGATTTTTTCGATGTGCTGTCCCGCCGCGGTCGCGCGGAAGAAATCAAACGTCTTCTGGATTTCCAGAACGATGATCTCCGTCACCTGCTTGAGGATCGGCAGCTTCGCGTCGGGACTTACCTTCCCCAGCGATTCACCCATCTTCAAAGCCTCAGCATCGTCAAAGCTCAAATCGATCTCTTTCTGAAGGGAGTCGGTGTACTGATTGCCGCCGACGCTCACGTCGCGCGTGAACAGCGGCGTGCTGCCCTTGACGATGTTGATATTCATAACGCTCGCGCCAAGGTTCAGCAGAGCGACGGTAGATGTGGGGGAGGGCTCGTAGTTGTACTCGTAGCAGTTCTGCAGCGCGAAAGCGTCGATGTCGACGACTTCCGGAATCTTGCCGGCCAGCGACAGCACGTTCGTGTAATTGAGGATCTTGTCCTTCTTCACGGCCGCCAGCAGGACATCCATCTGCGGCTCGTTCGGATCTTCCGTGAGCACCTGGTAATCGATGTTCACATCATTCATATCGAACGGGATGTACTGGGCGGCTTCCGTCTGCAGGAGGTCGGGAACTTCGTTCTCGGGCACGGTCTGCATGGAAATCTTCTTCACAATCACTGAGTGACCGCTCACGGCGGTGGCCACCAGTCTTGAGCTAAACTTGCGGTCTGAGAAAAGCTTAGAGATCGCGCTGGAGACGCTGCCTGAGTCGACGATCATGGAGTCCACCACGATGTCGGAGCCGAGCCGCTCCACGCCCAGATGAGCCACCTGGATCTCACCCTTGATCTTCTTCAACTCAACGGCCTTAATGCTGCTGGAGCCGATATCCAGCCCAACGACTGATTTTGACGATCCAAATCCGAACATTCTTAGCCTCGCTATTGACCGATGGCGGCCCGTGCGGCTCGCGGTCTCTTCTTAGTGCTCTTTGCTTCCCCAACTGAGCTCTTCTCTTCCATCCACTGATCCAGGATGGTTTTCTTGAATTTCCAGCGGTTGCCCAGTTTGAAAGCTGGGATTTTCTCTTCGTAAACGTACTTGTAGAGCGTGTCGGGACTTACGCCCAGGTACTGTGAAGCCTGACGGATATTCATCACTTCACGCGAATCTGCGCCCATAATGCCTAAACCTTTCCACGAATGTTGCTTCCCTGAATCGAACTCCACGGGAATTGCCTCATCGACCGGGGCCTGGAGAGGAAGAGTCCTCTGCTTTCTCGGGGGGAAACTTAAGGTAGGCGTGTTATACCCCGGTTACTCCGGGGTGTGTCAAGGGAGAGTTCCGGGTTTCTTCCGGGTTTTATCCCGTTTTCTTCGTATTTTCGTACATGTACCTTGGTACTGCCTGCGACATGCTGTGCCACACATCAACCAAGATCACAATAGCTTGTGGTGTTGATGCAGATTGGACGGAAAGAAGACCGAGACCTTTCGTAAGTTCGCCGTAGCAAGCGTATGGCTGTGCCCTAATCCTTCAACATCGGTCCAGATAGGGGCCACCTACGGAAGACGTAGAGGGCAACGATGCCGTCCTGGTCAAAGCCGGCACGGCAGTGGGCCCTACTCCAGCGCATCTGGCGTGATCTGAATGTTCTTTTCTCCGGCGGCCCGTTTTTCCCAGTACTTCCTGACCCACGCCTCAAAACTCTTACCGGCGGCGGGATCGCGATCGCTGAACTTGAGCGCGGCGATGTCGGAGTAGGGAATTGAGAGTCTTTCTCGAGCGTTGCTGGGGATCACCCTCACGAAGGAGTCGGAGAGGGAACCTCCGGTGCGACGATCAAAGACATAGCCTTCCAACCTGCTGCCATCTTTGCGCGTAATGGTAATGTCGCCACGATAGTCAAAGGCTTTTTCGAGCGCCTGGCGAATATCGTCTTCCTTCGCGAGCTGGGGAACCCACCCTTCGAGGCGTTCGTGCGACGTGCCCGGAGCTACTTCGAGCGAATCAGGATTGGTGGGAACAGCCTGCGCACTCGATTGCGATACTTCACTCATGCCCGGCTCTCCTCGAGCTCCCTTGTTTCGGTTTCAATTTGAACCAACGGATTAAACGCGTGCACTGGCCGCACGGGTTCATTCAGCAATCTGAGAGCGTCTTCATCAGAGTAGTGCGAGAACGTGCTGCGAATCGTGCGTAGAAATCCGCCGAAGGAGCCGAATGTGTCGTTTACTGCCGATGCCTCATATCCGCTGTGCACCATGCAATTCGCGCAGCGCGCGTTTCCCGATTCGGTACCGTAATTATGCCATTCCGTAGCTTCCATCAGTTCCTGGAAGGTATCGGCATAACCGTCCTGCAACAGGTAGCAGGGTTTTTGCCAGCCGAAGATGTTGAACGTCGGCATTCCCCACGGCGTGCAGGTGTAATGCTGCTTACCCATCAGGAATTCGAGAAATAGTGGCGATTGATTGAAGCGCCAGCTCTTCTTGCGGTTGGCCAAGATTCCCCGGAAAAGACGTCGGATGCGTGCGCGTCCGAGAAAGTGCTTTTGGTCCGGAGCCTTGTCGTACGAGTAGCCGGGCGAAAGCATCATGCTTTCCACACCCAGCTGCATCATCTCATCGAAGTGTGCGCGAACACCGTTAGGATCGGCTCCGTCGAAGAGCGTTGTGTTGGTGGTGACTCGGAACCCGCGGCGGATCCCTTCTTTAATCCCTTCAATCGCGAGCTCGTATCCCCCTTCGCGGCAGACCGAGAAATCGTGATGGTCGCGCTGTCCGTCTACGTGGACCGAGAATGTCAGGTACTTACTCGGCTTGAACAGATCAAGCTTCTCTCTCAGCAATAGGGCATTGGTGCACAGATAGATGTATTTCTTGCGGGCCACGAGCCCTTCGACAATCTTGTCGATCTCGGTATGCATAAGCGGCTCGCCGCCGGGGATGCTGACGACTGGCGCTCCGCATTCATCCACCGCGCGGAAGCATTCTTCCGGTGTGAGTTGCTGCTTCAGGATGTGTGGCGGATATTGGATCTTGCCGCATCCGGCGCACGCCAGGTTGCAGCGGAAGAGCGGTTCGAGCATGAGGACGAGCGGATAGCGCTTGCGTCCTGCGAGCTTCTGCTTCAGGACGTACGTTGAAACCGTCCACATCTGTGAAATTGGTCCCGCCAATGTGCCCTCAAGTCCTCAGCGAGCATCCTCGCTGAAATATCAACAAAACCTTACGTCAGCAACGAGTCTGCCTGCAGTCGTTCGCTGCTCACCGTTTTTCCGTACGCGGTCAGCGCGATCAACGGGAAGTACGCCCGGTATAAGTGATACGCAAGATAGAAAACACGAGGAAAACCGGTTCCCGTGTATTCAGGCTCATCCCATCCGCCGTCTTTCCGTTGGGTCCGCAGCAGGTGTGCGACACCGCGAGCCACGGCATCGCTACGCGTGTCGCCTGCCGAAAGCAGTCCCATAATGGCCCAAGCAGTTTGCGATGGAGTGCTGGTTCCAATGCCTTTGGTCGTGGGCTCGTCATAAGACATGCAGCTCTCGCCCCATCCACCGTCGGGATTCTGATACATGCGCAGCCACTCGGCGGCCTGCTGAACGCACGGCTCGTGATTGTCGACGCCCATCGCTTCGAGTCCGCGCAGCACCAGCATCGTACCGTAGATGTAATTGACGCCCCAGCGCCCAAACCAGGATCCGTCGGACTCTTGTTCCCGTTTCAGGAATTCAATCGCGCGCTTTACCCGCGAATCATTCTGCGTGTAGCCGTAGCTTGCCAGGCACTCGAGAATGCGGCCGGTGATGTCTACCGTCGCCGGATCGAGCATGGCGTTGTGATCCGCGAACGGGATATTCTGGAAGACCATCTTGTCGTTGTCTTTGTCGAACGACGCCCAGCCGCCATTCTTGCACTGCATCGCGAAGATCCAGTCAATTGCCCGCTGCACCGATTCGTGCTGATAACGCTCGTTCGGCACCTGGATCTTGCTCAAACCGAGAGCGACCATCGCTGTATCGTCGACGTCCGGATAGAACTCGTTGTTGAACTCGAAGTACCAGCCGGCCGGAGGCGTGTTCTTTACTTTCACCGCCCAGTCGCCTTTGTGCGTTACCTGCTTCTGTAGCAGCCATTCGCCTACCACAACCATGCGCGGATCGGTCGGTGGCACGCCAGCTTCGCCCAGGGCGAACGCCGCATAAGCCGTGTCCCAAACGGGAGACTTGCAGGGCAACATGCGGAAGGTCTCTTCCTCTTCGATGCCGAGTGCTTCGAACTCGTCGATGGCGCGAATCACCTGCGGATCGTCCGTCGAGTATCCCAGGCAGCGCAGCGCGATGATGGAGTTCATAATCGCCGGATAGATCGCTGCGAGTCCGTCGCTCATTTCCATGCGTTCGAGCATCCACTTCTCTGCCTTCTTCAGAGCAATCGACCGCAGCGGGCGCACATGTACCCGCTCGAACCAATGCGTGAGCCGGTCAAGCACTAGGAAGAAATTCCGCCAACTGATGAGCTTCTCGCTCCACTTCAAGTGAAGATCGGTGTTGTGACGGCCGGCAGGGAATAGCTCGTCGATCCCCATCTCGTCGGGAATCTTCTTGAATGGCTTCTTGGCGTAAGCAATCGACAGCGGTACCAGGATGCCTCGCGACCAGGATGAAATCTCGTAAATATTGAACCAGAACCAATTCGGGAACAGCACGATCTCCGGCGGAATCGCCGGGACTGCGTCGTAATCGTATTGACCGAGGAAGCAAAGATAAATCTTCGTGAAGGTATTGACCGCGGTGACGCCACCCAGGCTTTCGATGCACTCTCGCGCTCGTACCAAAATGGGATCGTCGGCCTTGTATCCGGTGAGCTTCAGTCCAAAATAGGCTTTTACGGTGGCGCTTACGTTCGAGGGCCCGCCGTGGTAGATCGGCCATCCGCCGTCCTCGTTCTGGTGACGCAGAATCTCGCGCGCAGCCTTCTGCAGGCGAACTTCATCGCGTGTTCCTAAGAGGGTATGCAGCAGGATGTAATCGGATTCGAGGGTAGTATCGGCTTCGAGTTCGCCGGACCAATATCCTTCCGGCTCCTGCGCTGCGAAGAGGAATCTTCGCGCGCCGTCCACCGCCGCAGCTACGCGGCTGGCGATGTCATCGATCTTGCCGAACACCATCTGCACAGGGCGACGGGGGGTTTCGTCCATAGCTTTACTTACTCCGCGGCGACGGCAGTCGTGGAGGGCGCGGCGTGAATTGCGGCCACGATCTCCGGCGGGAGTCCGAAACGAACGTTCTCCGCCATAATTTCGACTTCCTCGACGCGGTTGAAGCCTTCCTTTGTGGAGAGATACTCAACCACTTCTTCTACCAGGCACTCCGGAGCCGACGCTCCAGCCGTGAGCGCGACTGTCTTTACATCCTCGAGCCACTCCGGACGAATCGCTCGGAAGTTCTCAATCAAGTACGCGGGAGTCTCTAGCCGAGTTGCAACTTCTACCAGCCGGTTCGAATTAGAGCTGTTCTCTGAGCCCACAACCAGCAGTAGATCCGCCTGCGGTGCTACGTTTTTCACCGCAATCTGCCGGTTCTCGGTGGCATAGCAGATATCCTGCGCATGTGGTCCGTGAATCTTCGGGAACTTGCGCTTGAGAGCTTCGATAATGTCCTTGGCTTCGTCCAGCGAGAGCGTGGTCTGTGTGAGGTAGGCAACGCGCTCCGGATCGGGGACATGAACCTTCTCGACCTCCGCCGGGGAGCTGACAACCTGGGTTACATCAGGAGCTTCGCCAAGTGTGCCAATAATTTCATCGTGATCGCGATGTCCCACAAGAATCAACGAGTTACCCTGCTTGGCAAACTTGATGGCCTCAACGTGGACCTTGGTGACCAGCGGACAAGTGGCGTCTATGACTTTGAGCTTCCGCGCCTTGCTGGCCTCGCGAACTTCGGGAGCTACTCCATGCGCGCTGTAGATCACGCGCGCCCCCTCAGGAACGTCCTCAACGCTATCGACGAAAATTGCGCCTTTTTCCGCCAGATCATCGACGACATAGCGGTTGTGAACGATCTCTTTGCGGACGTAAATTGGGGCGCCAAAGGTCTCCAGCGCGATCCGCACGATGTCTATAGCCCTGACGACGCCGGCGCAGAATCCGCGCGGCTTCAACAGCAGGACCGTCTTCTCAGAATTGGGGATCATTCCTGTCTCTAAGTATAACCGTGAATACACAATAATCCGATTTCAAAACTACAGGGCAGAACTTGGCCAGTCAATGCAACTACCTGAAATGGCGAGGATTAGCATTGGGCGGGATTTATGGACCACCCAGCGGGAACCATTTTCACCACGGAGG
>QIBC01000322.1 GCA_003225215.1 Acidobacteriota bacterium | reverse complement strand
GTGTTCACGATGACGGCGCTGATATGCCTGCTCGCTGCCCTCAACATTTGCGGAGTAAGCATGGGGACCAGGACAAGTAACCTCCTGGCCGTCAGCAAACTCGTTCCGCTGATAGTTTTCATTCTGCTGGGAAGTGTGTTCATCAGTACGCGTGGAACTCCGGTGTTCATTGGTCACGAGTCGCATCCCACGCATGACTGGTTGAATGCGATGCTGCTGGCGATCGTTGCATATGTGGGGTTCGAGGGCGGACTGATTCCCGCCGGGGAAACAAAAAATCCGCAACGCGATGCCCCGATCGCCATCCTGATTGCCCTGGCGACCTGCACCCCAATCTATGTGCTGGTGCAGTTCGTGTGTGTCCAGACACTGTCGGATTTGCAAACGCAGCGTCCACTGATTGCAGCAGCGCACATTTTCGGCGCGACCCCGCTGGTGGTTCTGATGGGCATCGGCGTCTTGCTCTCGGTAGTTGGATTTCTGGCTGCAGGGATGATTGCAGGCCCCAGGGTGCTGTTTGCTCTCGCCGAGCAAAAGGATTTTCCGCGGCGCTTCGCCGCCATTCATTCCCGATATGGGACGCCTTACATCTCCATCGTTTCGTTCTCTGCTCTGGTATGGATTCTTGCCTTGATCGGGAACTTTACGTGGAATTCCAGGCTCATGGCGGTCTCGCGGCTGGTTACTTACGCCTTGTCGTGCGCAGCGCTGCCAGCGCTGCGCCGCAAGAGTACCGAGCAACCTAAATTCCGGCTTCCTGTAGGAGAACCTCTGTCGATGATTGGCATCGCCTTTTGCGCAGTCCTCATCAGCCGCATTGGCCAAGGCGAGCTTCTTATTCTGGCGCTGACCTTGTTCATCGGTGCGCTGAATTGGCTGATCGTATCGCGCCGGCAGAGCCGCAACAGCGAGCCGGTTCGAATCGGCAGTACAGTAGTTGCATGAAAGAGAAGACATCGATCACACTTTCATCCGATCTGTTGGCAAAGCTGGACAGTTTGGCCGGGCCGACGTCATGATTCAGCAACTGCACCCGCCCGCTACTGCGGGCGGTTCTGTACTTCGGCCAGGCGGCGGCGCAGGTACTGTTGTTCCACTTTGTTCGTTGCCAGTTCCAGGGACTTGCTGTACGCGGTGGCTGATTCTTTCTTGCGTCCTATTCTGCGCAGGATGTCGGCTCGGGCGGCGTGGTAGAGGTAATAGCGGTCCAGCTGGCCGGAAGCTCCGACCTGCTCGATCTGCTTCAGACCCTCTGCCAGGCCGGCGCTCATGGCGATTGCTACTGCGTGATTGAGCGCGATTACGGGTGAGGCGTTGAACTCCATCAATTTTTCGTAGAGAGCGGCGATCTGCGGCCAGTCGGTTTCGGATGCGGTTTTGGCTTCGCCGTGCAGGGCTGCAATTGCGGCCTGAATCTGATACGGACCAGGCGGTCCTCTTCTCACTGCTTGTTCAACAAGCGCGAGTCCTTCGGAAATCTTGGTCTGGTCCCAAAGCGTGCGGTCTTGTTCTTCAAGGGTGATCAGCTCACCCTCGCGAATGCGGGCGGCGCGGCGGGAATCGTGCAGCAGCATCAGGGCCAGCAGCGCTACGTTCTCCGATTCGCTTGGCATCAGGTCGCGCAGTACGCGGCCCAGCCGGATGGCTTCGGCGCAGAGATCGGTGCGCACGAGTTGGTCGCCGGCGGTGGCGACGTAGCCTTCGTTAAAGATCAGATAGATCACGGTTTGCACCGAGGCGAGGCGCTCGGGGAGGCGTTCGGGCGGCGGAACTTCGTAGGGAATGTGGGCTTCCTGAATCTTGCGTTTGGCGCGTACCAGGCGTTGCGCGAGCGTCGGTTCGGGAAGGAGAAAGGCTTTGGCGATTTCCGGTGTGCTGAGTCCGCCTAGTGTTCTAAGCGTGAGTGCTACTTGTCCTTCCTGATTCAGGGCGGGGTGGCAGCAGGTGAAGATCAGGCGCAGACGGTCGTCGGGTAAATGCATGGCGGTCTCGAGTTCTGGTTCGGTGGCGGGGCGGAACGCTTCGATTTCATAGCGAACCGAATCCTCTTTCTCGCGCTGAGTTCGCTCGCGCCGTCCATGGTCGATCAGCTTGCGCTGGGCGGTGGTCATGAGCCACGCAGCCGGGTTGGTGGGGATTCCCGTTCTGGGCCAGGTTGCCAGGGCGGATGTGAAGGCTTCCTGCAGCGCGTCCTCGGCGCGGTCGAACGATCCCGCGAGACGGATCAGAGTGGCGATGATGCGGCCGGACTCTTCGCGGAAGACGGACTCGGCGGCTGCCTGCGAGTCCATGGTCAATGATGCGCGGCCTCCACCATCATGTGTGCCGGCTTCTCCAGCAGCGGACGAATCTCGATGCATCCTTCGGCTCCCTGACATCCGGTTGGGATCTTCTTGGCCCACTCGATAGCTTCATCCAGATCTTTGCAGTTGAGGATGTAATAGCCGGCAAGCTGTTCCTTGGTTTCCGCAAACGGGCCATCGAGGACGATGGATTTGCCGTGCTGCGGGCGGACGGTGGTGGCTGTGGTTGTCGGCCGCAGCGGCTCAGCTCCCTCCAGGATGCCTTTTTGACTCGCCTCGGCCATCACCAGGCGATGGGTTTCCGCAATCTGCTGCATCGATTCCGGATAGGCTGAAGCTTGCTCCTTTGAGTAAACGAGCAACATGTAGCGCATTCAAATCCTTCCTCTTCTCATTCCTCTAACAGAGCGACGTTTGAGACCAGCAATATCGACAGCCAGAAGCTGTTCACCGGAGCGCCCGGCTGGCCCGCGCTCCGCTGCGTATGCCGGCGCTTCGAATTTGGTAGAGACGCAGCATGCTGCGTCTCTGCGATGCTGCATATTGAAAAAAAAGTGTATGACATACCCCTGCTGCATGGAGGAGACGCAGCATGCTGCGTCTCTACCATTGCCGGCGGGGCTTCTCTGGCAGACTTCGCCGGTAGCGGGTCACCCTCATGAGACACAGGCAGAATACCAACATAGCCACGAGTGCGAGGATGCCCCAGAGAACCAATCGGCGAAGCACTTCTGGAGTAGCCGTTGCCGGTTCCCGTGCCCCGACCACGGCGTGCACAAACAAGAGTGAAAAGACTACGAACGCCAGTGCCGAGAGGATGGAGGGTATGCGGCTGTTCAGAAAGCGATTCAGCATCTACCCGCTATTCTGAGGTGAAGTAGTCGACTGCCACTGGCGACTCGAAGAGGGAATAGTCGCGCGTGACGACTGTGATGCCACTTTCCGTGACAAAGTAGTTGCGCTTGTCCTCTTCTGGATCGTAGCCGATCACGCTA
>QIBC01000321.1 GCA_003225215.1 Acidobacteriota bacterium | reverse complement strand
CGTGATGAAGGATGCAATGAAGAAGTCTGACGACGTAGCGGTAGCAGCAGCGCCCATCCGTATTGTGGTCGCTGACGATCATCCGGTGGTACGCTTTGGCGTAAAAAACATGCTCGAGAATGAGCCCGGCTTTGAGGTCGTCGGCGAGGCCGAGGATGGCGACGTAGCAATCACTCAGACGCTGGAACTGGAGCCGGATATTCTCTTGCTCGATTTGGCAATGCCGCGCCTGCCCGGATTGGAAGCCCTCCGCGCGATCATGAACAAGTCGCCGCGGGTCAAAATCATCATGCTGACCAGCACCATCTCGACCCAGCAGATCATCGAAGCCCTGCAGATTGGCGCCCGAGGAATCGTGTTGAAGGATGCAGTCGCCGGCGACCTTTCGAAGTCGCTGCGCGCCGTGCTGTCGGGCGACTACTGGATTGGCGGCGAGCGTGTCGCAAACCTGGTAACGGCGCTGAATGCGTTGATGAAAGAGGCCGCTGCCGTCCCGGAGCGCAAGACCTACGGCCTGACGCCACGCGAGCTTGAGGTGGTTACCTGCATCGTCGAAGGCTGCAGCAACAAGGATGTCGCGAAACAATTCGCCATCAGCGAGGAGACGGTGAAGCGGCATCTGTCGAACATCTTCGACAAGACAGGTGTTTCGACCCGTTTGGAACTTGCCCTGTTTGCGATCGCCCACAAGCTGGTAACCCTCGAGAGCTAAGCTGTCCGCGGCATGCCTCCCGCTTTCAGTAGAATGAAGGAATGGGTGAAATCGTAGCTTCGGAAATCGTTGACCTGCTGGTAATCGGAGCCGGGCCGACGGGGCTGGCCTGCGCGATTGAGGCGCAGCGCGCGGGATTTACCGCTCTTCTCGTCGACAAGGGCTGTCTGTGCAACTCGCTGTTTCATTACCCCGCGAACATGACATTTTTCACCACGCCGGAACTGCTCGAGATCGGCAACATACCCTTCTCCAGCCCCAACCAGAAACCCAATCGCAGTGAGGCTCTGGAATACTACCGCAAGGTGGCCGAGCACTACGAGCTCGACATTCGCCAGTACGAGAACGTTGAGCGGGTCGAGGGCAGAGACGGCAACTTCACGGTCCATACGATGGACCGGTTCGAACGCATGTCGCACTATCGCGCGCGCAAGCTGGTGGTCGCGACCGGGTACTACGACCTGCCGAACTACCTCGAAATTCCCGGCGAAGATCTCAGCAAGGTCAGGCACTACTACGACGAGCCTCACCCCTTCTACGGGCTCGATGTTCTCGTCATTGGCGGCAAGAACTCCGCAGCAATCGCTGCGCTCGATCTCTGGCGGCACGGAGTGAGGGTGACTCTGGTGCATCGCGGTCCAGAGATGCATCGCCACGTAAAGTACTGGATTCTTCCTGACATCAACAACCGAATCAAAAACGGCGAAATCAAAGCTTATTTCAACAGCACCGTAACAAATATCGCAGAGGACGATGTGACCCTCGCCACGCCGGATGGGCCGGTGAAATTGCCGAATCATTTTGTCTTCGCACTGACCGGCTATCATCCGGACTTCAGCTTCATCGAGAGCCTCGGCGTGTCCCTCGACGAAGCGAACGACCGCTGCCCGGTATGCGATCCCGCAACGCTGGAAAGCAACGTTCCGGGCATCTATCTCGCGGGGGTAGTGGTAGCAGGGGAGCGAACTAACGAAATCTTCATCGAGAACGGGCGTTTCCACGGCCAGTTGATCGCAAAAGACCTGCAAGAAAAGCTGGTCACCGTTTAGCAGATCACGCGGCGAAGAAAGCCCTTCACGCCTACCCACGTCAGCAGGCAGAGCGACGCGAGTAGCATGCTCAGAATGAAAACGCGGTTCATGTGCGGTAGCGTCGGTGTCAGCGCCGCGCGCAGCCCTTCACTCATATAAACGATGGGATTGATCAGCACTCCGAATTGCAGCCAACGGATATGAGTCAGCGCGCCCCATGGATAATACACGCATCCCAAAAATGTGATCGGGATGACAACCACGCCGAAGATTAGCCCGATCTGCTGCGGTTTAACGGAGACGCCAATTGTCAGGCCGACCGCGCCCGAAACTAGGCTGGCTAACAGGACTGCTGCTACAAGCGTGGCCCAGTTCGCGACATGCACCTGGACTGGCGTAGCCGGAATGAAGTACACCAGCGGAAAAATCACGAGAGCGGCGAGAATGCTCTGAAGCGCACTGAATACGATCTTTTCTACGGCTACCATTTCCACCGGCAGCGGCGACATCACCCGATCATGAATCTCTCTTGTCGCGCCAATCTCAACAGACAACGGCAGCGCTGTCGCCATAATGCCTTGAAAGAAGATGCCGACGGCGATCAGCCCGGGAAGGATCAGGGTGCCAAAGCCGATTCCGCGCGCGCTTTGGAATCCCTGTCCCATTTTAGGAAAAAGGTAGGTGAAGACGAAGACGAACATCAGCGGGTTCATCACCGTGCGGATCAGGAAGGCGATGAACTCGCGGCGGAGCACGCTCAGGTCGCGCAGCAACATGCCCCAGAACGCCCGCCATTGCAGGCCGGAACTATTCACGCAAGTCCCTCCCGGTAAGTTTGATAAAGACGGTCTCCAGTGTGGTCTCGTTTACGGAGATATCGCGCAGGTTGTCTTCGGTAATTTCGACAATTCGCGGCAGAATGCCGTCGCTGCCGGTGGTAAAGACGCGAAGGCCTTCGGCGAAGCTCTCAACGGACGCTACGTCCCGCAGTTGCCGCGAACGCTCGGCCAGCGAGGAGCCATCAACCTGCCGCAGGTGCAGCTCAAAGACCTTCTGCGCTCCGACGCTACGCTTTAGTTCCTCGGGTGTATCGCAAACCAGAATCTTTCCGTGATCGATGATGGCGACGCGGTCGCAGAGCTCGTCGGCCTCCTGCATGTAGTGCGTGGTAAGCAGGATGGTGATGCCCTGCTGCCGCAAGGTGCGAATGTTGTCCCACAGAGCGAGGCGCGATTGCGGATCGAGGCCGGCACTGGGTTCGTCGAGAAACAGGATCCTGGGATTGTGAGCGATGGCGCGCGCGATTTGCACCCGCTGTGCGAGGCCTCCTGAGAGTTCCCGCACAAACGATTTGCCGCGTTCGCTGAGCTTGAATATCTGCAGCAGTTCGCTAGTGCGTTGCGAGGCTTGCGCCTTGCCGAATCCGAAGTATCGACAATGGAAGTAGATGTTTTCCCAAATCGTGCATTGCCGGTCGAGGGTGTTGTACTGCGGCACCACGCCCATGTAGCGGCGCGCTTCTGCGGGATGAGCTACCACATCGATGCCCGCGACCTGCACTTTGCCCGAAGTGGGAAGAGCGCGCGTAGTGCAGACGCTGATTGTGGTCGATTTGCCGGCTCCGTTCGGACCGAGAAGACCTAAGAGTTCTCCCGCCTCCACGAACAGATCGATGCCTTTGACGGCCTCAATCGGCACTTTGCCGGTGTAGGTTTTGTAGAGCTTTTCGATAGTGACGATGGGGAGGTCTGCGGTGGTCACGTCGGCGGTTGATCGTTCTGCATATTGTACAGGCGCTCTGAAGTTGGTTGTTGGTTTAGCTCTCCTGCGCGGAGACTGCCATGTGATTTGTGTCAGAGCATCGACTTGTAGTCGCGCCGATAATGACTGTGGCATCTCCCAGCCTTGCTCCCGCAGGCAGGAGCGGAGACCGAAGGTCGAAGCG
>QIBC01000118.1 GCA_003225215.1 Acidobacteriota bacterium | reverse complement strand
CCAGCGATACCGACGCCGGTAGCGTTGATCGGCTCAGTCTGGGAGATCTTGTTCCCCTGATAGCTGCCGAAGAAGAAGGTTTTGTTCTTAATGATGGGACCGCCGACATCAAAGCCGTACTGATGCAGATCGAGCACCGGACGATCATGGCCGGTGTAGTTGTTAAACCATTCATTGGCGTTGTATGCGGTGTTGCGATTGAAATAGAAGACGTCGCCATGAACCGCATTCGTTCCCGATTTGGTACCTATCATTACGTTGGCGCCGCTGTTGCGTCCCTGCTCGGCGGTAGCACCCAGCGTGATAGTGCGGAATTCCTGCACATTATCCGGATTCAATCGCTGGATATTGCTCTGAGGATTCGGAACCGTGGATTCGTTCGCGTCAATACCGTCGATGGTCACATTATGTGACCGGTCTCGCGATCCGAAAACGTGAGTACCCGACCCGCTTGCCGACGTCGGACGTTGCGTCACGCCCGGTTCCAGCGTCAGCAGACTCAATGGGTTTCTGCCGTTGAGCGGAAGATTCTTAACCTGCTCCGTGGTCATCACATCGCTGACAGTCGCGTTAGTAGTTTCGATCCGTTGATAGGATGATTCCACTTCGACGATTTGCGTGGTCCCGCCGACCAGCAGCGTCGTATTCACAACCAAAGGCACGCCCACGGAGAGAACGTTGTGTTGACTGCTGATGGTTTGGAATCCGGAGTGAGTGACAGTTACGGTGTATCGTCCCGGCGTAAGCGAAGGGATGTTCCAAGTGCCAGCGCTACCGGACCTGGTTTCATAGCTCACGCCGGTTTCTTCATTAGTGATCTTTACAGTAGCGTCCGCGACAACAGCATTGGTCTTATCGATAACCGTCCCTTCGATGCGCGAGGTGCTGACTTGGGCTGAAGCGGTACTAAGCACGAGAAACAATACGACAACGCCTGATATTCGCGATTTCATATGCACCCTCGTAGAAATCTGTTTTATGCCGGTTGGTGTAGGTTGAGATTCGGTCTGTACCGATTCACCTACGTAGTTTGCTAAGGGGTGAAATTGTTTATTTCTCGCATGTTCGTTGTCAATCCAAAATCGGCTGATGCAGCCAAATCGGAATTAATCAGCACAAGGTCTAAGACAGTGTGTGATTCGCGCGATCTGCTAGTATCCAACGCGATGCCTTAGAAATCCGACAAACATTCCTCATGCGAAACTGTGGATACTGGCTGCTCGCGTTAACTTTTTTACTCCTCGTCCCCGGGGAGTGCATCTGGTCCCAGTCTGCTCCAGCAGCCAACGGAACAGCGCCTCGATCTGCTGATCACCGGAGGAGAGCTGATTGACGGGTCGGGCGCCCCGCCTCGAGTCGCTGATATAGGCATAAGAGATGACCGCATCATCTTCGTCGGCGATTCCTCTAAGACCAAGCCAGCCGCGGTGCGTGTGATAGACGCCCATGGCTTGATAGTTGCCCCCGGCTTTATCGATCCACACACGCATACATTCGACGACCTCAGTAGTCCTCAGCGCCACGGTAACATCGCTTATCTCATGCAGGGTGTGACGACGGTCATTACCGGAAACGATGGCACTAGTCCGCTGCCGATTGGCAGCGCTTTGCAGAAGTGGGATCAGCAAGGAATTGGAACCAACGCGGCACTTCTCGTCGGTATGTGTTCGGTTCGTCGCCAAGTGATGGGTATGTCCGACGCAGCTCCGAGTCCCGCGCAACTAGAGCAGATGAAGCAGCTCGTGGCGCAAGGAATGAATGAGGGAGCATTCGGTATGTCGGCGGGACTCTTCTACGCGCCCTGCAGTTTTGCCGCGACCGAAGAAGTGATCGAGCAAGGCGCAAGGGATCGACGTAACTGCCGATCAGTATCCTTACAACGCATCGGGCACGAGCCTGGTTCCGGTGCTCGTGCCGCGCTGGGCCGAAGCCGGCGGCCGCGACCAGATGCTCAAGCGCTTCGATGATCCCGGTACGCGACCGCGTTTGCTTGCGGAGATGGAGCAAAATCTAAAGCGCCGGGGTGGCGCCCAGTCGCTATTGATCACCGCATCAGCAGATTCGCGTGCCACGGGCAACAACCTGCAACAGATCGCCGATGAGCGGCATGAATCTCCGCTTAGCGCAGCCATTGAGCTGATCAAGGCGGGACCTAACGATGTCGCGTCATTCAATATGAGCGAGGCCGACATCGAGAACTTCATGAAGCAGGATTTTGTGATGACCGGTTCGGACGGATCGCCGGGGCATCCGCGCAAATTTGGCACCTTCCCTCGGAAGATTCGAGAATATGCGCTGAGGCGAAGGGTTGTGAGTCTGCCGTTTGCAATTCGCTCCAGCAGCGCGCTGGCGGCAGAAAGTCTTGGAATCAAGGAACGTGGATGGCTGCGCGTCGGCTACTTCGCCGACGTGATTGTCTTTGATGAGAGGACTATTGCCGATCAGGCGACCTACGAAAAGCCCGAGCTGCTTGCAACGGGCATGCGCTATGTGATGGTCAACGGAAAGCTTGCGGTCGAAGATGGCAAGTACAACGGGACGCTGGCGGGCAAGGCATTGCGAAGAAATGCGCAGTAGGCCTTCCTCCTTATTTGTAATCAAGGGAAACTCACAGAGACTATCATCCAGAGCTCTGTTTTGGGAGAAGGATCTCCCGCAATCTATTGGACTTGATTGCACTATCCAGCATCTTCCCGAGAATCTTGGCCAAAGAGCCAGGATGCGACGATTGAGTCCGAAATATTCCGGGAGATCCTTCGCCCAAAACAGGGCTCTGGATGACAGACCCCAGGGTGTCAGGAAGGCTACCGAAGTTGCACGCCAGGTGTTTGCTTAGAAGGTTAGCAGCTCAGAAGCTAAAACACTTTGAAGTGAATCGTCAGATATCTCTTAGGGTTCTCGCGAATCGCCTTCACCAGGTGCCGGCTTTCCACCAGCATTTGATCGGCGTTGTTGTACAGTGCGGGATCTTTGAACAGCATGCCCACGCTGCCTTCGCCAGTGGCGAGACGATTTGAGAGAAGTTCCAGATTGGTAGTAATGCGATCGATCTTCTGCGCATATTCCTGATCTTTGGCCAGCTTGCCCAGAGTGCCGCGTCCAGCATCAATATCGGCCACTAGATCTCTGAGTTTCGCCGTCGTTTGGTTTAGATTTGCGTAGAGTTGTTCGTCCTTCAGGAGCTTCCCGAGGTTGCCCTTCCCGGAATTCACGTCGTCGACCATTTTGTTCAGCTTTGTGACGGAATCGTTGATTCGGTCGTAAAGCTCGTCGGAGTACAGCAGCTTGCCGATGCTGCCTCTGCCTTCCGAGACTTGGTTGGTAAGCTTTTGCAACTGAGCGATAGTGCTGTTCGCGCGATTGTAGAGCTCTGGATCGTTGATGATCTTTCCGACCGATCCTTTTCCGTTCTGGATCGCAGCCACGATGTCGTCCACCCGGTTCACGATTACATTCAATTTGTCGATGGTGCCTTGGCTGGACTTGAGAACGTCCTGCAGGGCTGGGGTTTCGGTGGTTGCCAGTTCGTCATTGTCCTTTACCGTAAGCCCCTGGGCACGGGAACTGTCAATGTCAACGAAGGTGGCGCCGAGAACGCCGGCGGTCGCGAGCGTGGCGCGAGAGTCTTTGCGCACGTTAGCGGCCCTGTCGGAGCTCACTTTCATGATGACTTCTACCGGAGTCAACCTCCTGTCGGGGGCGGTAGTGATGTTGATCTCAGCTACATTGCCGATATCGACTCCCGCGACCCTTACCGGAGCTCCCTTTACTAAGCCGGCGGCATTCTCAAAGTAGGAGCGCAGGTGCAGCTTGCGGCTGAATGGACTGACCGTTCCGCTCATGAAGAAGATCAGAACGAAGAGGGTGATGGTAGCAACAACGACCGTGATTCCGACGCGTAGCTGCGACCACTTCACCTGCTGCTGGCTGGGCACCGATCCTCCCGCGGAAAGCTGGACAACTCCCTGCTGCTGTGGGAATGCCCTCGAATATAACAAACCGAGGTGGAGGAGTCAGCAAATACGCAGCGAGCGGCGAATGACCTACTTCAATGTGCCGAAGCAGAACAGCGAGAGGCCCTGGCGAAAGCACGATACAATGACTCTCAGCGCGCCCTTAGCTCAGTTGGATAGAGCGGCTGGCTTCGAACCAGTAGGTCGGGAGTTCGAATCTCTCAGGGCGCGCCAGCTTTTCCTTTTTTCGGTTTAGGTTTTGGCGCAGGGTCTTCGGCGTTTCGAACCATTTCTGGATCGCAGTGCCGATCACGATGCAGATTCCGTTGCTGCTATAGCCTTCTACGCGTTGCCATTGCGGTAAAAGGCGTAGCGACTTTGACGCTAGGGCAGACTCTTGCCGAGACAACTGCCTACGAACTGATCCCACATTCGACCAGACAATCGGTTTCAATTACGGCTCACCATAGACTCCCAGTGATCGCGCAATCGCCGCGAGTCGCCGGTCTGTGGTCCAAAGCAGCAAGCTTGCCAATGCCGCCGATGCCAGCAAGTGTACATCGACCCAACCGGCACCCCGACCCATCAGCCGATGCCGCTCGACCAAAGTTATCACTTCCTCGTTTTCCACCACCTGTACTGAGGGCAATCTCCGGAGCAGTTGCAGAACTTCAGAGCGGCGGCTTACGGAACCACAGGCCAATTCGCCTATGATAAACGGATGGCACTGAACGTCGGCAGCATGAAGAAGCGAGACGAGCCCTGGCTGGGTATGGCGCAAATGCTCTACCCAGATCGAGGTATCAACAAGCATCAGCGGCTGGCCATAGCTACTTGAGGACGGCGACGCCGGATTTTTCGTAGACGCGGCTCGCTGCCGCCCAGCGCCGCCAGCCTCTTAGCACTCTCACGGGCAATAAGGGCTTCCAGTCCCGCGTGAATGACAGCAGTTTTTTCGCTGATACCGCTGAGCCGTACCGCTTGCTTCAGCAAGTCATCGTTGAGGTTCAGTGTCGTCCGCATATGCATCAGTATGCATGATTTATGCATACCGATTCAAGAGGGTGAGAAGTCGGGCGACCGCACTCTCCTTCAGACTCCCCAGGCTTCGACTTTGTCAGTGAGTCTTGTCCGGCGGCGCCCACACGCTGCTGCAACACCCTGTTCATTTCTGCTTGAACGGAATCACGGCGCTCGGATGAGCGCCTTCTTGTCTTTTTGCTGCCGCAATGGTTGATGTAGCCAGACGCAAGAAACGCGGAGACACGTTTCACCGATGACCATCGTCGGTGATCACGGTGACCGATTTCTTGTTATAGCGAGTCAGGATTCCTAACACAGGATCTGCTCTTCAGGCTGGCTCGCGGAGACGCAGCATGCTGCGTTTACAGGATATAGCGAGACAGGTCCTGATCTTTGGCGATGTCGGCCACCATCTTCTTGACGTAGTCGGAATCGACGACCACTTTGTCCTTGTTGTCCTTCGCCATCTCGGGTGCGGCAAAGCTGATCTCGTCGAGTACGCGCTCCATGATGGTATGCAGCCGGCGGGCGCCGATGTTCTCCGTGGATTCGTTGACCCTGAAGGCAAAATGCGCGACTTCGTCGAGGGCATCGCGCGTGAACTCCAGCTTCAGGCCTTCAGTTTCGAGCAATGCCGTGTACTGCTTTACTAACGAAGACTTCGGTTCGGTGAGAATCTTGATGAAGTCCTCGATTGTCAGTGATTGCAGCTCGACCCGTATTGGGAATCGTCCTTGCAGCTCCGGAATCAGATCGCTGGGCTTAGAAACGTGAAAAGCCCCAGCAGCGATGAAGAGAATATGATCGGTACGGACCATCCCGTAACGCGTATTGACGGTAGTCCCTTCCACAATCGGCAGGATGTCGCGCTGCACACCTTCGCGGGAAACGTCGGGACCATGGCCGCCTTCTCGGCCCGCAATCTTGTCGATTTCGTCCAGGAACACGATTCCGGATTGCTCCACGCGCTCAACTGCAGTACGCGTGACCTGATCCATGTCGATAAGGCGCTGCTCCTCTTCCTGAATCAGGTACTCAAACGCTTCGCTGACCTTCATCTTCCGCTTCTTCGTGCGCTGGCCGAAGATGTTGGGCAGCATGTCCTTAATGTTGATATCCATCTCCTCGACGCCCTGGTTGGAGATGATTTCGAAGGCCGGCATTGAACGCTCGCGGACATCGAGTTCTACAGTGCGTTCGTCGAGCTTGCCTTCACGCAACTGCTGGCGAAGCTTCTCGCGTGTGCGCGATTGCGAATCTGTTCCGCGCTCGCCATCGCCGGTTCCCAAAGCTAGGCTGGCGCTGGGACTGGATTGCTGAGTTGGCGGAAACAGGAGATCAAGCAGGCGCTCTTCGGCGTTGAGCTCCGCCTTATCTTCGACTTCCTCAAGACGCTCTTCCCGAACCATGTCGATCGCAATCTCCACCAGATCGCGGACGATGGACTCGACGTCACGACCGACGTAGCCAACTTCGGTGAACTTGGAAGCTTCTACTTTGAGGAAGGGTGAATTGGCCAACCGTGCGAGACGCCGCGCGATCTCGGTTTTGCCCACGCCGGTCGGACCGATCATGATGATGTTCTTCGGCATGATCTCTTCCGCCAGTTCGGGCGCGAGCTTCTGCCGACGCATGCGGTTGCGCAGCGCGATGGCCACCGCGCGCTTGGCGGCGTTCTGGCCGACAACGTATTTATCGAGTTCGGAAACAATCTCGCGCGGCGTGAGTTCGTCGAGCGCGAGTTCCTGCTCTTCCTGGGTCCCAGGGAGGTAAATCGCCACTGCTTGTGCTTCTCCTATGTCTTAAGTGTAAAGCAAAGAGGAAGGTGGCGGACGGTCTACGGGCAGGGAGGCCAGTTAATCAGTACTCAGTTATATGTTGTCAGTAAAACCGCCGGCTTCGTCGCGATCGTTTGCTTTTCAGCCTTTACTGAGAACTGAATGCTGGTTACTGAAACTTGCCTATCGTCTCCCACGCCCTCTCATCATCGGGACTGGCGCAGCGCCGTTGTAGTCTTTCGGATACACGACAACAGAACGCCTTTCAGCTTCGCCGGAGCTTTCGGTGCGGAGGTCGGCGTGATCGCGCATGGCGAGGTGGACCATGCGGCGTTCGCGGGCGGACATCGGCGCAAATTGATACGGCTGGCCGGTCTTGCGCACGCGTTCGGCGGCGACTTCGGCTGCGAGCTTCAGCTCCTGGGCTCGCAGCGTCTTGAAATTCATGCAATCGAAGCTGAGCTTGTCGTGCTCCTCCGATTCCAGGCGGAGCACTTTCAAGGACACATGCTCCAGCGCGCGCAAGAGCTCGCCATTGCGCTCCAAAAGCAGCGGGCTATCGGGCCCAGCAAATTCGACCATGATTTCCGGGCTCTCACCGATACTGGTATTCATCGGCGGATTCGCCCTGATGCGGTACTTCAGGCGAAATCCGGCCATTTGAATGGTGTTGCGCAGGACTTCGTCAACACGTCGGGCGGCGGCAACTCGATCTTGAATCGGCATAGCTGGGGGACAGTCACCTCTGCGAGTTACTGAAATAACATTTCTAACATCGTTATAGGCAAGCGCGCCACCTGTTCCAGGCGAACAGCGCTTTGAAATGTTCGGGCGAGCGTGACTAACGAAGCTTTCGGCGCCCAAGAGATGCGGCAAATACACCGCCTGCGGTCGAGAGCAACAGAAAGGCGACAAAAAACAGAAACGTGCCGAACGCAACGAACACCGCGAGCCCTTCCGGTGTCTGTACCCATTGGGAGATCGCCTGCGTCTGCGGATTGTTTGCAGCCGTCTGATCCAGCGCGCTCCTCAGCAGCGCGCGAATCTGCTCTCCTTGGTGCATCGCCAGCGTTTCGATAGCAAGGTACGACGACGTAAATACCGCGAAGAAGAGAAATCCCAGAAGTCCAGCGAGAGCGCCGATTTTCCCGCCAATCGTCGACGACAACAACAGCAATGGAGAGCGGCGTCGGTACAAAATCACTGCCAGCCATCCTCCGCCGAGCATCCATAACGGGAACAACACGTTAACGATGGGCAACGTCGAGGCGACCGCCATCCCCAGTCCAGCAGTGATGGCAGAAGGTAAAGCGTGTCTCCAATTGATCAATGAACCGGAGCTCTGGGCGGCTTCCGAAGTTGCCGGACCAGGATTGTCAGTGGCAACAGGAGTAGTCACCGTTTCCGGAACACGAACCTGAGGCGCGCCGCACTGGCTGCAAAACGCGGTACCAGCGCCTAGCACGGCGCCGCAGCGATGACAGGTTTGCTCCACCTGTCGAACTTAAATCAGTGAGTTAGGAGTGTGCAAGCGGACCAAGACTCGTGCCGCGAGACGCGGCACGAAGCTCAAATCGAATCTTTCTCCCCGTGCTTCTGTACATAGACCAGAGCGATGTTGCTTCCGCCATCTTCTGGCTTTACCGCGACGATGTGCTGCTTGTCGTTGGTTCCAGTCTTCAACTCGAGGGTGTTTCTATCGCCCGACGAGTACGTAAAGTCTTTGCCGTTGCTTCGTTCGCTGCCGCAGGTTAGCTGATTGCCCTGGTCTTCCTTGCGGCCATGCAGTGAGACATCTCCACCTTTGCATTCGAGAAACCTTCCGTACTTCTGCTGCAGATCTTTGCGATACCAGTCGAGGACTCTCTCGGGAGCGTCATCGGAGTGATAGTTAAGCGCGATCACCTTGAGCTGTCCCCAGGGACTTGCAATGTTCACATTTGCCTGATCATGGTCGTGACCGTGCTTCGGAACCAGGCGGGAGCCGGGATAGACACTCAGTCCCGTGTCTTCGGGTTTGACCTGTTCGGTGCGAACGCTTACAGAACCGAATGGCGTCTTCACATCGACATTGTCGCCGTTGTCGCTCTTCTTGACATTTACACATGCTGTTAGCGCCAGCACGGCGCTCAACAGCGCGAAGCTTGAGACGAAAAGTATGCGCGAGTTCATTCGATTTGAGCTGCTCCTGATGTAGGTTTCGTCGGCGCCGTGGCAACGCGCAGCTCCTCCGGCTTGAGCTCCAACCCGAAACCGCGATCGGCGATTCCCGGCAAACTCACCGGAAGCTTGCCTTTCAGCTGCATCTCGCCGAACAGCAGCTTCACTGCGCTCCGTTCCGAAGTGGGCGCGTTCGAGTACGTGCATATATACGTCTGCACGCTGGGAAAGTTCGATGCCAGATATGGATTCCCCATAGCAATCACCGCGGTTTTTTGTGCTGCCGCCCGAAGCAACTGCTGCATCAGATTTCCGGTTGCATCGTTTAGCCCGACGGTGTTCGTCACTTGTCCGTTGACTACCGTCTGCTTGGCTGCCGTGGGCACAACATATGCCGCAATCACGACCTTCTCTGCCTGCCTGACGGCGTCAAGAATCTCGGGGGTCATCCCTCCTGCGATATCGGCGTCCACGAGGTAAACTTTCGCCCTCGATCGACGGCGCAGTTCGATTTCAAACACTCGGCCATACTCACTGCGGACATCGTCGGTAATAACCACGGCGACCACTGCCGCTTCCGAGCCTGGAGAACGATACGTACCGGCCGACGCGTAGGTTCCCGCAAGGCGCTGGGCCGACAGGGGCAAAGGAAGCACTTGTCCATTGTCTCGGACCAGAGTTGCAGCCGAATCAGCAACCTGCTGCGCGAAATCGATGCTCTCCGGACGGCTCACCATGCGCGAGACGTTTTCCAGATCGACGAGGCGTGCCTTGTGCAGTCCGAGCGATGCTTTGGCGCGCAAGATCTTGAGCACTGACGTGTCAATCTGTTGTTGCGAAATCTCTTTGTTCTTGACCGCTTCGACCAGACCTTTGAAAGCGCCGTCGAGATCTGAGGGCAGCAGAACCATGTCGTTGCCGGCCTTTACTGCGTCCACTGCGGCACGTCCGGCAGGATTGGGGCCGTTCTCCGGATAAAGACGCGTTAAACCGTGCATTTCGAGGGCATCCGTGACAATTAAACCCTGAAAGTGCATCTTGTCCTTGAGCAGGTCTGTCACAACCTTGCGTGAGGTAGTTGCGACTTTGTCTGCATCGGGCTCCAAAGCGGGAATCGTGACGTGCGCAACCATGATGGAATCAACGCCGGCCTCAACAGCCTTCTGAAAGGGCGGGAGCTCGACGGATTCAAGCCGCTGCGTGTCGCCGGAAACGGTAGCAACGCCAAGATGGGAATCGGTGGCCGTGTCGCCATGTCCGGGAAAGTGCTTGGCGGTGCTCAGCAAGCCATTCTCTCGCGATCCCTTGATATAGGCCGCGACCATCGCCGCGACTGCCTGCGGATCCTCTCCAAAAGAACGCGTGTTGATAATCGGGTTCTTGGGATTGATGTTGACATCAGCGACCGGAAAGAAATTCCAGTGCACGCCGATAGCGCGTGATTCCTGGGCAGTGATTGCGGCGAATTTCTCCTCGAACTCCGGATTCTGAGTGGCGCCAAATGCCATTGCGTGCGGAAACGCGGGAGTCTCATTCAACCGCATAGAGAGTCCACGCTCAAAGTCAGCTGCCACCAGCAGCGGAAGCTTCGATTCCTTCTGAAAAAGATTCGTTACGGCGGCTGCCTCGTAAGGTAGATCTTTCACGAGGAGTCCATCGGAGACGCGCACCGTCAGGATGATCGAGCCGAGGTGGTACTTCTTGATCGCCTCGCTGACTTGCCGGTATGCATCGCTTTCGACGTTGAGAAAATCAGCGTACGCGCGGATTTGGATTATCTGCCCGATCTTTTCTTCGAGAGACATCTTCCTGAGCGTTTTTTCCGCCCACTTGTTGCCCTCAGATGTAAGTTGAACGGGACGCGCTTTGGAATACTTCTCCTCCTTGGCGAAGGCAGGAATGACAAGCAGCAGAACGATGACGATGGCCCTAAGCCTGGAAATCAACATGGAGCCAAGATAACAGAGAGAAGGAGCATGAAAATGGAGCGCCGGGTGCCCCCGCCCGGCGGGTGCCACGCATGGTTCGGCAAGAATGTCAGTTGCCGGCAGTTCGCCGGGTGGGTCAAGCGGCACTCCGCTTTATCTTGGGGCCTAGGACTAAAAGATTTTGAGCTTTTCGGTAGCGTCCGTAGAGGCTTGTGAAGTCAACGCGGGTTCGGACGAGGCATCCCGCGGCTGCTCCTTTGTGCCGCCTAGCTCTTGCGCGATCATCTTCGCAACCTCGCACTGGACTTCTGGATCATCTCCAAAAGAAGGGAACCAGCTTACGTTTGGCTCGCGGCGGAACCAGGTGAGCTGGCGCTTGGCATAATTGCGATGTGCTTGCTGAGCGGCCAGTAGAGCCAGGTCTGCTGAAAGCTCCCCGCGCAGGTACTGCAATACTTGCCGGTAGCCTAGAGAACCGAGGGGACGCGCAACTGGTCGTCGGTCGGATTCGTTTGCCGTTTCCGGTGCTTGATAGGCCGTGAGCAATCGTCGCGCTTCGTCGATAAGACCTCCCTCGAACATCGCAGCACAACGAGCGTTGATGCGTTCATACAGCCCGTTACGCTCTGGTTCCAGACCGATGCGCAGTATGCGAAAACCTACAAGCGGGTCGCGCCCCTTGTCCCACATCACTGTGAGCCGCTCGCCCGCCAGCAGGCAGACCTCGATGGCACGAATCAGTTTGGGAGTGTCGTTCGGATGAATCCGGGCTGCCGCTTCCGGATCGAGTCGAGTGAGAATGCGGTGCAGATGTTCGATGGTCCTCTGATCGGCCCGGCGCCGCAACCGAATGCGAAGCTGCTCCGAGCGGGCGGGGCCTTCGAAGAGACCTTCGAGCAGAGCGCGCAGGTAGAGCCCAGTTCCTCCAACTACGATCGGCAGAGATCCGCGGTCGCGAATATCAGCGATGGTCTTTCGAGCCAGGCGTGAATAGTCGCCAGCAGTGAAATCTTCAATAGGAGACGCGACGTCAATCAAATGATGGCGCACGCGATGCCGCTCCGCTTTCGTCGGCTTCGCGGTGCCGATCTCTAGCTCGCGATATACCGCTACCGAGTCGCAGCTCACGATCTCGCCTCCGAATTGCTCGGCGAGTCTCAGCGACAGGGCAGTCTTGCCGCTGGCTGTGGGCCCAAGAATCACCACGAGGAGAGGATCGGCGCTCATAGAAAAACAGACGTTGAGAATATCTCAGAAGTCGTTGCGACGGTCTGCGGCTTCTACGAACGAAGGCCGCCGATTCTGAGATTCTGCCTTCGGACGACTTCAGCCGCCGAGGATGACTACGGGGCGCTACGCTGCAAATTGCCGCTCTGCAGATTAAAGGCGTACACGGTCGGCTTGTCGACACAAAAAGTCTGGTTATAGCGTGTAGTCGCAGGTGTCTTGGCAACGCGCACAAGAACACTGTCGTCGCTTGACCAGCCCACAATGGAGGAATCGTATTCGCAATCTTTACCCAGCACGCGCTCAAAGGCGTCAGCCAATGGGAGCTCGTGCACCTGCCGGGTTGTTGAGTCAAGCGCGAGAGCTGACTTCACGACATCGGCATCACGGTCGTATCCCCATACACCAACTTCGACCAGGAGCTGACTCCCGGTGTGCGACCAGCCGAGGACTCGTATGCCTACGCCTTGATCCTCCAGCCCGGCTTTTTCATATACGACTTTGTAGTCACTTCCGTCTTTGGAGTAGAAGAGCTGCACCTTGTTCTTGCAGAACTGCGCCTCGCCCATGTCTTTGGTGGCTTCGGCGATCGCCTCGGCGTAAGCGAAGCCTCCGCTTGACTTTGCCGTCGGGGTCTTCGCCCGACGCGATTGGAAATTGCTTCGGTCCTTGCCTTCCCAACAACTGAGAAATGCGGTGTTCGGAGTCTGGCCGGCAAGTGGCAAGGTGGCTGAAAAGAATAACGTAAAGGCCAACAAGATCTTCAGAGAAGACGCATGGATAACGAAACGACAGCAGATCAATCGCGAGAAAAACGCGAGAGAAAGATGACAGTTCTCTTTGGAGTGTTGGCTCATTAACCTTAAATCCATTTGCGACACGGAGCAGGCGCTCCTGACCTTATTCTCCGACTTTCAACACAGCCAAAAATGCTTCCTGAGGAATATCGGATCGCCGCCTGAATCGCGACCTCGAACATCTGCCGCGGAATCAGCTCCTTCATTTTGGAAGCGAGCGCGCGCCCACGTTCATAGGCGCTGTCACGGTGCACGATGATCGAGAGCGCATCGACGGGATCGCCGGAGATTAAGATATCGAGCTTCACGACCGGCGATTCCCAGCTTCCTGAAAGGTGATAGTCGAGCGACGCATATCCTCGCGACACCGACTTCAGCCGATCATAGAAATCGAGCACGATCTCGTTTAACGGCAGTTCATACGTGAGCATTACGCGATTCGCGCTCACATACTCAAAGTTCTTTTGTTTGCCGCGCTTTTCCTCGACTAACTTCAGGATTCCGCCAACGTACTCTTCGTTGGTCATGATCATGGCGGTGATCACCGGCTCCTCGACTTTGGCAATCTCGCTTTGGGAAATCCATTTTGATGGATTGTCTACCTCCACTACGGTCCCATCGGTTTTTGTGACGCGATAGCGCACGCTTGGAGCAGTCGTAATGAGATCGACATTGAATTCACGCTCAAGGCGTTCCTGGATGATTTCCATGTGCAGCAGGCCGAGGAATCCACAACGGAATCCGAAGCCAAGTGCGGCCGAGCTCTCGGGCTCGAAGAAGAAAGAGGAATCGTTCAGTCGAAGTTTTTCCAGGGCATCGCGCAGCAGCGTGTGCTCATGGGCATCGACGGTGTAGAGACCGGCGAAGACCATCGGCTTGAGCTCCTCGAATCCGGGCAGCGCTTCGATTGCCGGATGGGCATCTTCGGTAATGGTGTCGCCGATCTTGGCATGAGCCACGTTCTTGATGTTTGCCATCAGGAAACCGACCTCGCCGGCCTCGAGTTGGTCGATCTCCACGGGCTTCGGCGTGAGCACTCCCAATTGCTCCACCTCGAAGGCTTCGCCATTTGACCACAGACGGATCTTCATCCCTTTACGCAACGTGCCCGCGACAATGCGACTGAGCACGATCACGCCGCGATACGGATCAAACCAGGAATCGAAGATTAGGCCCTGAAGAGGCGCATCTGCCGGACCCTTCGGCGGCGGCAGCCGCTTCACAATGGCTTCGAGAACATCGGGAACCCCTTCACCAGTTTTGGCGCTGACCAGCAGCGCTTCCGATGCATCGAGCCCAACCGCGTGTTCAATCATCTCCTTGGCGCGTGGTATATCGGCACTGGGCAGATCGATCTTATTAATGACGGGAATGATCTCAAGCCCGTTATGAATTGCCAGGTAGGCATTTGCAAGCGTCTGCGCCTCGACGCCTTGCGATGCGTCGACAATGAGAAGGGCACCCTCGCAAGAAGCTAGAGAACGCGAAACTTCATAGCTGAAATCCACGTGGCCGGGCGTGTCGATCAGGTTGAGCTGGTACTGCTTGCCGTCCTTGGCGGTGTACATCATGCGGACAGCATGGGCCTTAATCGTGATTCCACGTTCACGCTCAAGATCCATCGCGTCCAGTACCTGCGCCTGCATTTCGCGCTCAGTCACCGAGCCGGTGAGCTCAAGGAGACGATCGGAAAGCGTGGATTTTCCGTGGTCAATATGCGCGATGATCGCGAAATTTCGGATGTACTGACGATCCATTAGCCTTCTTTGTCATTCCGAGCGGAGCACAATGTCCGCCGCCGCGGACATTCGCGGAGAGAGGACCACCCTGTGGTTCCATGATACTTGACGCGTGACTTGTCGGTATTCTTCGGCGCAGCGACAGCGGCTCGGAATGGCGACGAGCAAATCAAAAGGCCGGCTCAACGCCGGCCTTCGTCTTTAGCAGACTCGAAACTAGCCCTTTTTGGGAGCGATGGAGTCTTTCGCAGCCTTGGCGACGCGGAACTTCACGACGGTCTTGGCCTTGATCTTGATGGGTTCGCCGGTCTGCGGGTTGCGGCCCATGCGCGCCTTGCGCTCGGCCTTCACCAGGCGGCCAAGTCCGGGGATTACGAACACGCCGTTCTTCTTGGTTTCCTTGATAGCGGTATCAGCGAGGTGCTGAAGGAACGCTGCCGCCTGTTTGTTGTTGATTTCAAGTTTCTCGGCCATGTTGCGGACGAGGGCTGTCTTGGTCATGCCTGATGCCATGAATCCTCCTTAGCGGGGTTTGAGTCGGAAATTGGATTGCGAATCGAGCGTTATCTTATCGCACACGAGCGGAGAAGAAAAGCGTTTTCGCCTGTATCCATGCGGGTTTTTGCAACATCCGTTCGATACCATGCGGCCAATTCCTCCTCCGTGTCAAGAGGAAAAAGCGCATTTTTAGCGGATTTTCTGTGATTATTCCGGAAACAATCAGAAATTCTCCGTAGATTCGCTCTATTTCAAGAGCAGAGTAGCCTCTGTCGACAGCTTTGCCGATCTGGCATTTTTTCGAAACCGCTGTGATAAATACCGGCAGCCTGAATTGGAGAGAGTTTTAGAAGCCGCCAGTTCTCCGTTGAAGTTGAATAGCGAATCGATGAAGTCGGTTGGAGTATAGGGTTTCTCGCTTGACCTATCTGGCAACTTCCATTGAAATCGGGGTACGCATTTCTATCCCGTAACCGGGAGCTTAGCCCTGCCGAGCCAACTGTTCGCGAAGAAGTCCATTGACAAATTAATTGCCAGCTCCGAAGAGCCGGAGCATCGCCTTAAAAAGACGCTTGGTCCTTGGTCCCTGACTGCTTTGGGCATTGGCGCTGTGATCGGTTCCGGAATTTTTACAGTCATCGGGACGGCCATCGCGGGACAAAAGTTCGACACCTCCTCAATTCTCAATGCCCCGCTCCTCGATTATCTGATTCGACACTCCGCGACCTTTGGGCGTCCCGGAGCCGGACCTGCACTCGCGCTCTCGCTCGTCCTGGTAGCCATGGTGTGCGCCTTCACGGCTCTGTGCTATGCCGAGCTGGCGTCAATGATTCCCATTGCGGGAAGCGCTTATACGTATACGTATGCGACTATCGGGGAACTGATCGCGTGGATCATCGGGTGGGATCTGATCCTGGAATATGCGGTCAGCAACATCGCGGTATGCATCGGATTTTCCGCGCATTTTGTCGACCTGTTCGACTGGTTCGGCATTCATCCCACAGCAAAATGGATTACTCCAGCGTACCTCCCTGGAGGTCTTAGCGATCTTGCCGGAAACATGATCTACAGTCCTGGCTGGCACCCGGGATTCAACATCCCAGCGTTTCTGATCGTGATGCTGATTACAGTAGTCCTGGTACGCGGCATCCGCGAGTCGGCTGAGACCAATAACGTAATGGTGCTGCTAAAAATTTCAGCAATCCTGGCATTCATCATAGCCGGCGCACACTTCACCCATCCGTCCCACTACCACCCGTTCGTTCCCAATGGATGGTCCGGAGTACTAACTGGCGGCTCCATCATCTTCTTTACATACATCGGATTCGATTCTGTATCGACTGCAGCCGAAGAAGCGCGTAATCCGCAGCGCGATATACCGATTGGGATCATCGCCACACTCGTAGTCTGCACGCTGCTTTATGTCGGAGTGGCCGTGACGCTGACCGGACTCGTGCCATGGCAGTCGATGATTGACGACGCTGCGCCGGTGGTAAATGCGCTCAAGAAGCTTTCTTTGATTCCCGGCGGTGGCATGCTGCGGTGGATTCGATTGGTTGTGCTGTTTGGTGCCATGATGGGAATGATCTCTTCGATCCTGGTATTTCAACTGGGACAAGCGCGCGTATGGTTCTCCATGTCGCGCGACGGGTTGCTGCCCAAGCTCTTCAGCAACGTCCATCCGCGCTTTCGTACTCCAGCATTTTCAACTTGGGTTGCGGGATTCGTGGTTGGGCTACCTGCAGGATTGCTGGACATCGGCACAGCTTCCGACCTCTCCAACATTGGGACGCTCTTCGCGTTTGTTCTCGTCTCGATCGGAGTATTGATCCTGCGTTATCGCGAACCCGGGCGGCATCGCGGGTTTCGCTCTCCAGGCGGCCCCGTCGCCCCAATCTTGAGTGTTGCGTTCTGTCTCCTACTCATGGCGGGGCTGCCGATTCTCACCTGGCTGCGCTTCTTCGGCTGGCTGATCGTAGGCCTCGTGATCTACTTCTTCTACAGTCGCCATCGAAGCGAGTTTGCGAGCTAGCGGGAACTTACTAACGTAATCGCCATCCCAATTACTAGTAATGATCCGGTGAGCAATTGCGCTCAGAATAGTGGTGCGACCAAGTTATTTTAGGGCGACCCTGGTCTATCCATGAGCAGCGATTCCATCCCCACGCCCGTTAAAGATTCGCCAAGCTGGGGCGAATTGCGCATGACCTCATCATGCCGGATAGGGAGACGATTTATCAGGGTCCTGAACTCAGAATCAAACACGTCGCAGATGTCACATACCTGGAGAAGGTGGCAGAGCCGGCTAAGGCAGACGAGCCCGTAAAGGAAACCGTATTTAATGAGACCACGTTCATCGCGAAGAAAGTGGATACTTCAGCTTCACGCAGCCTGGTAACACGATTGGTGCAACGCGCGTCCGTGCGCTTCTTCGCCGTGGCCGCTCTATCGCTCTTCGAGATGTACTTCAGCAGAGATAACTTGCCAGTCGCGATCAGTTCGGGAATCGTCTTTGTGGCGTTCTCGATCGTCGGCTTCTACACGTTCAAGCTGAACCTCAAGGCGCTGCTCTTCGCCATCGGACTCTACACCTGCAGGACGATCTTCATTGCTGTAAGCGCGATGATGGGCGACGGCATTTTTATGATGCTCCTGCCGCTGTTCTTACAGGGCTTCATGATATATAACCTGCTGAGGACTTACGGGCTGCTCGTCGATCTGCATCTCCTCGAAGCAGAAATCTATTAAGGCGAGCGGCTGGCCGCTCGCTATGATCTATGCTCTCGTTCGCTGGCTGTTGATGTCACTCAGTCTGCTGATCGTTTCCTACGTCGTCCCCGGCTTTTTCGTGCGCGGAATCGGAGCAGCCTTAATCGGCGCGCTGGTTTTCGGCTTCCTCAACGCAACGCTCGGGCTCGTGCTAAAGGTCCTCACCTTTCCATTCACGATCCTCACGCTTGGACTCTTCTGGTTCGTGATCAACGCCATCATCCTGGAGATCACTTCAGCAATAGTTCCTGGGTTCTTTATCCGCTCCTTCTTCTCGGCTCTCGTTGGCGCCATTCTGCTGATGCTGGTGAACATGCTGCTGAAGGCTTTGATCGGCGAGGCGGAACGGGCGAATAAGAATGTTTGATTGCTCAGGGCTGCATGGTAGAGACGCAGCATGCTGCGTCGCTACTTGTATCTCGGTCTTATCTCACTTTTGTTGCTGTTACCTCGATCTGTAGTCGGCGCGTTCCATCCACCTCATCGGCGCTGCCTAGCAATGTGGATTTGCCGAGCGGTACGACACTATCAACCTGATACCGCACCTGCCGGATGACCGGATTGTCGGTGCGATTCTCTCCTGGCGGCTCGTGGGCGAGACTGCTGGTTTCGACGTTGGTGAACAGAGTAATGCCCGATTCGAGCTCCTGTTCCACGCGGCAGTCGATATTCACTCCAATATCCAGATACTGAATTTGATTGCCTTCTTTTGAGCTGGTAGCAACAACTGGGACTCGTTTACCCAGCCGAATGCTGCCCTTGTCCAACAGTCGAACCAGTGCTGTGTAGCTGCGAGCATTGATTCGCTTGCCGTCTTGCACTTCCGAGAATACATATTCGAGCTTATAGGTGCTGGTTGGCGGTTGAGGTTTTGATTCCTGCGCGCGCAATGCGATTGCGGCGAAAATCATCAGAAAACTAATTGCAAATCTGCATAGATTGTGACGAAGCATTCTTCCTCCGAGGTCACTTCTGTGGAGTGTTGTCCGGTGGAGTTCCCTCCATCGGTTCAATCTTCAATTCCGGGACCGACAAATCTTTAAGCGGCACAATGTCAGGAGAAGCATTGGCCAGGTCGTAGGAACCTTGCCGGGCTGCCAGTCGCGCCAGCATGTGCTCCTCTCGCGTTTCAGGACGAGGAGCGGGAAACGTAGCTAACTTAGGTAACGCTTCAGGTTGAGTGCGAATTGCAGGCCGCCCAATAGCGGATCGCTGCATGTTCTTCGCCAGCCCCCTCGTAGAGACGCAGCATGCTGCGTCTCTACGACTGGTGACAGGCGGTTGTGTCAGCTTATTGGCTTGAGTTCCAGGCTGAGGCGAGTGCTGTTTCCCACTCGCAACCTGCTGTTGGCGACGCGGATATAGCAAGGCGAGCGTAAGAACGATCACGAAAATTGCCGCAGCAGCCACCCACGCTTGCCACGATGCGAAAGCTCGCCGTGGCGGATGGGCCGCGAGCCGCGCCAGCACGCGCTCTTCAAGACCGCTTCGAGGCTCTGCATTTGCTCGCTCTCGTAGAGCAACATCCAACCAGCGGTCAACATCTTCGAATTCAGGCCTTTGGTTCTCAGCGTCCATACTTCGTTCCTGTTACCTTCTGCAACTTCTCAGCGAGGCGCTGCCGGGCCCGAAATACTTGTGCTCGGATGGAAGTCTCGGTGGCTCCCAGCACCTTGGCTGCTTCTGCACTGCTCATCTCCTCAATTGACGTGAGCAACAAAGCATCTCGTTCCTTCTCTGGCAGCGCGGCGATCATGCGATCGAGCAGCTCGAGCTTCTCCCGCGAAATAACTTGCTGCTCCGTTCCGAGCTGGCGAGTTTGCGGCGAATGGAGGCGCTCGTCGAATTCTTCCTGATTTGCGCGCCCGAGGCTTCGAAAGCGGTCTACTGACGCTCGCCAGGCGATGCGCGAGATCCATGCTTTTGCGTCCTCAATGCCAGTCGCTCCATGCTTGGCCACGCGCAGGAAGACTTCCTGCACCACATCTTCCGCGTCCGCATGGTTGCGCACGACAGAATAGGCAATGCGAAAGACCAATCGCGAGTGCTCCCGCACCAGCGATTCAATCTCCGGAGCGACTGCATCAATGGTCACGCAGCGAGGCTCCGTCCGAGTGAGTTCGAAGACCATTGGACCGGGAATGTAGCGTTCAAAGCCACCCATGCTACGTCTCATGAGTGAAGAACGGCGGCTCAGAAGATTCGTTCAGGTATTTTTCAGCACGGAGTCACGGAGACACGGAGAAAACGAAAGGATTTGAATAAGCAGTTCCCAGAGGCGTTGGATCAGAGCATATATCTCTTGAAGTGTCTTGCATCTTCGAGCTCACCCTAGGTATCTCCGCGTCGAAAAGGCCCTTAAGCGTCGAGTTTGCGGGAGAGGATCTCATTCACCAGCGCCGGATTCGCCTGGCCCTTTGACGCCTTCATCACTTGGCCGACGAAGAAGCCCGCGACGGTCTTCTTTCCGGCGCGGTATTGCTCCACCTGCTTGGGACTGGCGGCGATCACTTCGTCGATCATCTTCTCGATCGTTGTTGTATCGGTGATCTGTTGCGGCTTTTTCTGTTCGTACACGGCGGGAAAATCCTGATTGCGTTCGAAGGCGAAGTCGTACAGGTCTTTGAGCATTTTGCCCGAGATCGCGCCGCTCTCTACGAGATCGGCAGACATAGCAATGCCTTTCATGCTGATCGGCGACTGTTCAATCGCAAGCCCACGCATCTTCAACCTGCCCATAATCTCGCTTTGTAGGAGGTTGGCGACGCGCTTCGGGTTCTTTGCTGAGCGAGCAGCTTCTTCGAACTGATCGGCCAGTGATCGCGTTGCTGTCAGAACTCCAGCGTCGTAGGCTGTAATGCCGTATTCAGTGATCATCCTTTGGCGACGAGCCTCAGGGAGTTCGGCAAGCCTCGACCGAATCTGTGCCTGCCACTTCGCATCGACAACCAGCGGCATCAGGTCTGGCTCGGGAAAGTAGCGATAGTCATGCGCCTCCTCCTTCGAGCGCATACTGTAGGTCTTTCCTTCACTGGGATTATAGAGCCGGGTCTCCTGAATAACCTTCTCGCCGGACTCTACGGTCTCGATCTGGCGCTCGATCTCATACTCCAGAGCTTCGCGAATGAAGCGGAAAGAGTTTACGTTCTTCACTTCCGCCTTCGTGCCGAACTTCTGCTCGCCACGAGGACGCACACTCACATTGGCGTCGCAGCGCAGGGAGCCTTCCTCCATGTTGCAGTCGCTCACACCGGTGTAAAGAATGATCTCCTTGAGTCGCGTCAGGTACTCGTAGGCCTCATCGGGTGAGCGCATGTCGGGCTCACTCACGATCTCGACCAGCGGCACGCCTGAGCGGTTCAGATCGACATACGTATAGTGTGCCGAATCGGGAAGACCATCGTGCATACTCTTGCCGGCGTCTTCTTCGAGGTGGAGGCGCGTGATCCCGATCCGTCGCGTGGCGCCGTTTACACCTGCCACATCGATGTAACCATGCTCCGCCACTGGCCTGTCGTACTGCGAGATCTGATAACCCTTGGGCAGATCGGGATAGAAGTAGTTCTTGCGTGCGAAGATCGACGTTTCACGCATCGTGCAGTTCAGCGCCATGGCAGCGCGGACCGCATACTCCACCGCTTTCCTATTCAGAACCGGCAGGGCACCCGGCAATCCGAGGCACACCGGACACACATTCGTGTTTGGCGGCGCGCCAAATTTAGCCGAGCATCCACAAAATGCTTTCGTGACTGTGAGTAGCTGGACGTGCACTTCGAGCCCGATTACCGCCTCATACTTTGTGCGCACATCCGGTGAGACCGCCGTAGCCATCGAGAAGATTATAGATGCCTGATGTTAGCCCATCCCGGCTTGTTACCATCAATGAAGACACCTAGATCAGAAGGCTGAATTCGGGAGGATTGCATGTCTGCGAGTGCCATACGCCCTGCGAAGTCGGAATACGATCCCTACTACCATCGCTACATTTCACTCGTGCCAAATGAGGATGTGCTCTTCGCGCTCGATCAGCAATTGTCTGAAACTCTGATCCTGCTGCGCAGCCTCTCTGAGCAACACGGCACATTCCGCTACGAACCGAACAAATGGAGCGTCAAGGAAGTACTTGGGCACGTTGTAGACACGGAACGCATCATGGGCTATCGCGCCCTGCGCATCGCGCGAAACGATCGCACTCCGCTCTCTGGCTTCGAGCAGGACGACTACGTGAAAAACGGCGGCTTCGACCAGCGCAGCGTGGGGAATTTAGGACGCGAGTTCGAGCAAGTGCGGCGCGCCACGATCTCGCTCTTTCGCAATCTGGAGCCAGCAGCCTGGGAGCGAACAGGTATTGCCAACAACGTCGAAGTCAGCGTGCGCGCACTCGCTTACATCATCGCCGGACACGAACTCCACCATAAGGCGATCTTGAAGGATCGATATGGATTGGGGATTTGAAGAAGGTAACCTGTTCTCATTATTCAGTTATCAGTAACTGAAAGAAAAGCCCAGACGATCCGGGCTTTTACTGAAAACTGATAACTGAGTACTGACTACTTCTTCAACCGTTCAGCGTCTCGGTGAGTTTGTTAATCAGCCGGTTCAGATCTTTGTCGGCTCGGCGCTGCTCATCGATCTTCGCGATCGAGTGCATCACGGTAGTATGGTGCTTTCCACCGAACTGGCGGCCGATCTCGGGCAAAGAGGCTTCTGTCATCTGCTTGGCCAGGTACATCGCGATCTGGCGGGGTACCACGATGGATCGGGAGTTGTTCTTCTGCTTGATCTCGGGCGTCCGCAGCCCAAATTGCTCGGCGACAGCCTTCTGAATGGCGTCAATACTGATCTTACGCGCCTGCGAGTCAATAAAGTTCTTCAGCACTTGCTGCGCAGTGCTCAAAGTAACTTCAGCGCCGGTCAGAGAGCAGTAGGCAATCAAACGGATTAGCGCGCCTTCAAGTTCGCGTACGTTCGTGCGAACATTCGACGCGATATAGAGCGCCAGGTCGGTCGGCAGAGGCACACGCTCGGTCTCGCTCTTCTTTTGCAGAATTGCGACCTTGGTTTCCAAGTCAGGGGGCTGAATGTCTGCGATCAGGCCCCACTCGAAGCGGCTGCGCAGGCGATCCTCGATCTCAGCCAACTCCTTCGGCGGACGATCGCTGGCAATCACGATCTGCTTCATCGACTCATGCAAAGCGTTGAAGGTATGGAAGAACTCTTCTTGCGTACGCTCCTTCTGGGCCAGGAATTGAATATCGTCGATGAGCAGCACGTCGACATTGCGGAACTTGTCGCGGAAACTGGTCATCTTGTCGTACCGCAGCGAGTTGATCATCTCGTTCGTGAATTTCTCGCTCGATACATAACAGATGGACGCCTCCGGCATGCGCTTCTTTACTTCATGCCCGATCGCCTGCATCAGGTGAGTCTTGCCCATTCCCACGCCGCCATAGAGGAAGAGCGGGTTATAGGCCTTCGAAGGGCGCTCAGCAACAGCGCGCGATGCAGCATGTGCGAACTGATTACCGCTGCCGATCACGAAAGCGTCAAAGGTGTACTTGGGATTTAGCTGAGCGGCGGTTTCCCAATCAAAACGCGACTGCGAAGGGCCGACTCCTGCGCCAGATCTAGCGGAACCTGCAGCTCCGCCGTTGCCTGCATGATGGCCAGCAGACTGAACGGGAATCGGTTGCGAGGGGGGACGTTGTGCAACAACCGAGGGATCCTCATCGACAGTCACAAACTGAAAATCTTCGAACTCAAGCCCGAGGTTATCGACCGCTTCAAAAATCAGGTCGCCGTACTTGTCGCCGATATGGCGAAACTCCGGAGTAGGTACTCGGACAAACATTACCTTGCCCACGGCGTGACTGAAGCGAGTCGGTTTGAGCCAGGTTTCGTAGGAATGTCGGTTAATTTTCTTTTCCAGGGCGCCGAGAATGCGCATCCATGGATTCACTTGAGCTGCTGCGGAAGATGAAAGGGACATTGATGCCTTACCAAAAAATGTCCGCAGTTCGGTCAGAACGGGAATTCCGTCTGGGAACAGCGGCTATTGGCGCCCGAACAGGGGAACGCGAGACGCCGGATCAAAATTTTTGAGCCTGAAAAATTCCTTCGCGAATTGCTGTGAAGGTTGGAGGCTGAGCGTTCGTTGCTGAATCGTTACTCGAAACTTCAGGGATGGTAGCACAAAAAATCTGCATTGTGGAAAACTTCTGAACCCCGCATGTTCAGAGTGTTTTGTTGCACTTACACCGAGTCAGCGCAATCACTGAGATTACGGTCAAATTACACCGATGGCCTTCTGAATGGCGCCGGAGATCGCCTCAATGTGTCTCTGCATCTTCTCCTGCGACTCTGCCTCGATCATTACGCGCGCTAACGGCTCAGTACCGGAATAGCGGACCACGACGCGTCCGCTGCCCTCCAGGTCTTGTTCGGCTTCGCGAATCGCGGACCTGACAGTTGCGATCTGCTCCAGCGGCTGCTTCTCTCGCACTCGCACGTTTTTGATGAGTTGGGGAAAGACTTTTAGGTCAGCGACGAGTTCGTCGAGTTGCTTTCCTGTGCGCGAAACGACGTCGAGCACCACAAGTGCGGTTAGAAGCCCATCACCGGTAGTTGCAATTCGGGAAAATATGATATGCCCTGATTGCTCGCCTCCAAGAACCGCGCCGTTCTTGCGCATTTCGTCCAGCACATACTTATCGCCAACCGCTGCTCGCAGCATGCGAATGCCGAAACGTTTCAATGCGGCTTCCAATCCCATATTGGACATCGTAGTTGCCACTACCATTCCGGCATCGAGTTCGTTCCGGGATTGCAGGTCACGAGAGGCCATGAGCAGCACAGCGTCGCCATTCACAACGTTGCCGTGGCGATCGGCAAAAAGCGCACGGTCCGCGTCGCCGTCGAAGGTTATGCCCATCACTGCTCCACACTGCCGCACACGCTCCGCGACAACTTGCGGATAGAGTGCGCCGCAGTGATCGTTGATGTTTTTCCCGTTCGGATCGTGGTGAATAAATTCGACGTCAAGCCCGAGCATGGCAAACAATTCGGGGGCGCAAGGACTTGCCGCGCCGTTCGCACAGTCGATGATTATCTTTCCTCGAATCTTTGGCTTGGGAACACGGGATCTTAACCAGGTCTCGTAGCGCTCGCGCAGATCGTGATCTCCCGGCAGAGTTGGTAACACCTGTGGACGTGCTTCCGGCGAGCCCCCATTCTCAATCAGGCGGAAGATCTCTTTTTCGATGGATAGCTCAATCTCATCGGAGAGCTTGTAGCCGTCGCCGCCAAATACTTTTATTCCATTGTCGGTCCATGGATTGTGGGAGGCGGAGATCACGACGCCGGCATCGAATCCGAGTTCGCGAGCCAGGAAAGCGATTCCGGGAGTCGTGATGACGCCGGCCGAAGAGATCTCGGCGGTCCAGGAGGCAAGTCCGGCAGCGACGGCATCTGCAATCCATGCGCTGGATTCGCGCGTGTCCTGGCCAATCACAACGCGCGGGCGGCGTTTGCCGCGTGAGAGATGATGTCCGAGTGCTCGACCGATAGCGAAGACCGTGCTGCCATCGAGGGGAAACTCGCCGGCGACGCCGCGAATTCCATCAGTGCCAAAGAGTTTTCTGCTCATGGACAGGTGGAAAGTCTAAACCACAGAGGACACAGAGGGCACGGAGGACAAATTAAAGCGATTACCAGGAATTAGGACTTGCAGCAGACTACGAGTGAGCCGATCCAATGACACAAAACCCGAGCGCCGTACCGGACCAGCCCGAGGTTCCTCTGTGATACTCAGCGTCCTCTGTGGTTAAAAAAGCGGGTGCTGCTTCCTGGGCACGGCGATCCCGAAATGGTCATACGCCAACTGCGTAGCGACGCGACCGCGAGGCGTGCGATCGAGAAATCCGATTTGCATCAGGAACGGCTCGTAGATATCCTCGATCGCGTCGGCTTCTTCGGCCAGGGCTGCGGCGAGCGTATTTAAGCCAACTGGTCCACCTTGATATTTCTCGATGATCGCAAGGAGCAGCTTGCGATCCATTTCGTCGAAGCCATGCTTATCTACCTCGAGCATTTGGAGGGCAGCTTGTGCAGTGGGCCGATCTATGTGACCAGCTCCACGAACTTGAGCGTAATCGCGACACCTGCGTAGCAGCCGATTAGCGATGCGCGGCGTTCCGCGCGCGCGGCTTGCGATCTCGAGCGCACCTTCAGCGTCAATGGCCACATCGAGAATCTCAGCGGACCGCGTTACGATGATCCTGAGATCTTCGTCCGAATAAAACTCGAGGCGCAGCACGATGCCAAACCGGGAGCGCAACGGCGCCGAAAGCAGACCAGCTCGTGTAGTGGCAGCGACGAAGGTGAATGGCTTTACGTCCAGAGTATGAGTGCGTGCCGAGGGCCCCTGCCCGACGATGATGTCGAGTCTATAGTCCTCGAGCGCCGAGTACAGGATTTCCTCCAGCGCAGGCTGCAGGCGGTGAACTTCGTCAAAGAAAAGAATCTGTTTCTCGCGAACGTTTGTCAGAATCGCAGTGAGGTCGCCCTTGATCTGCAGCGTCGGACCTGAGGTCTGCTGGTAATCGACGCCCATTTCATTGGCGATAATGGTCGCCAGAGTAGTCTTGCCCAGTCCGGGAGGACCGTAGAGCAGGACATGGTCAAGAGCCTCGCCGCGCGACTTTGCCGCTTGGATGGCAACTGCGAGGTTGTCCTTTACTTTTTTCTGTCCGATGAATTCCTGAAGCCTTCGCGGCCGAAGTTTTAGTTCGAACGATGCATCGTCGTCCACCATTCCGGCTGAGACGACTCGCTCGCGCACCTCTGAACTGGTCTTCGCGGTGGACACTCAGGGGCGATAGTAAAGCGAAATTTCTGGCAACGCAATCAGGAGAATGAGGGTATACAACTTTTTGCCTCATGCGGTCTGGCGAGTCCGACCAATTTCCGCGATCACATGGTGCTCAGCTAACTTATTGCCATCGTAAACCGCGCGAACCAGCCGAAGACTCTGGCCACGCCCCTTGGCAACAGCTGATGCCACATCGAAATCGCGAAACGCGGCCACCAACTCCCATCGCGAGCTTCCCGGGATCGGCTTCCAAATCTCGTATTGTTCCCAGCGTTCCACGAGAGAGGTTAGATGCAGATAAGTCCTGAAGCATTATCTCCGAACTCCCGCCTCTTTTGTCTGAATTAAAAACCACTCTCCTGCTCGGCGGACAAAAGTATCGGTAAAACGGACGCGCGCTGTTTGCACTCGATTCCGATCAGTGGGAATCGATTCCTCGCGCTCACCAATCACAATGGCTCGATCGCCGTTCACTTCGACCTGCATGTTCTCAGGCTGCCTAAATGTTCCGGCGCGTCCCTTTTGAACGTCACTTAGAAAATCGAATTTGCTTTCCGAATCGCCGTTGGCGCTGATGAGGTGATAATCATCGGTCAGGATGCGATTAAGGATTGAGACTTCTCTCTTGGTAATCACGTCAGAAATCTCCTGCTCCAGAGACATCAGTGCCTGCTGTACATATTGCGCGGGCTGAGGCGGCGGGTTCACAGGCTGCTGTGGCGCACGCGGACGTTGCACCGGAGCAGATTGCTGCGGATTTGCTGGCGTGGCATTGTTCTGCGGACGATCATTCTGAGTGGGAGAGGACTGCGGCCCAGACTGCCGGTTTCCGCTTCCACGTTGATCGCGCGATGGCTGCGATTCATCCGAGCCCACTTGCTTTCCGTCAAAAATAATGCGCGACTCGGCGCCGAAGCGCTTGTAGTTGATGTAGTCCACGGTCTCTACCACGTGTATGGAGTCCGTGCTGAAGTGCAGATAGTCGTCTGACTTGGTGTACGAAGGGAACCAATATTTGCCGTCGACTAGTTCGCGGTAGGTGGTGAAGCTCGGGAAGAGATTTTCTCCGTTCTCGTTGTAGATGTCAGGCACTGCTTTCCCTGCGCTCTTCACGATCTGGTATTGGTTGGAGTCAACCCAGATGCGACCTTCGAAGTAGCGTCTGTTCTCTTCCATCGCTTTTGGAGAGATATCAAAGACGTATGCGTGGGTTCCGCTCGTATCCTGCTGGCCGCGGTACCTGATGTTGTAGTCCGGAATCTCGTCGGTCGTGAGCACGAATGGCAGGCGATTGCGGATGTCGTCGATGTCTTCCGAAGTCACGCGAATGCGCTTGAGCGTGTCACGCGGCTGCGAAACCTGTTTGGTGACTCGCTCGCCCTGATCGTTGACAGTGACGTCGAAAGTATCGTCGTACTCGCCGTCGGGAAAACCTCTATCGTCCAGCGTCTGCATCCGAACTACCTGGCGATAGGTGTAGTGCTCGCGGGCTTGTTTATAGATCTGTTCCTGGGCGGCGAAGCGGTTAATGATCGCGCGAACTGTAACGCCCTCCGGCAAAGACGGATCAAGAGGTCGATCTTCCTGCTGCTGCATCTGCGGGAACGCAGAGGTCACCTGCAGAAACACCAACAATACGATGCTGCACAGCCGTGGAGAACACGGAGTCATCATCGCGCGCCACCGACCATTGGGACCCATATAGAACGCAGCCCTTAACCACCAACAAACATTTGGTTCGCTGGGTAGAGAAGATGGCTGAGTTGACCCAGCCTATGAACGTACACTGGGTAGACGGTTCCCGGGAGGAGTATGAGCAGCTTTGCTCGCAGCTGGTCGAGAGTAGGACCTTCGTAAAGCTGAACGAGAAGCTCTGGCCCGGTTGTTATTACGCGCGCTCCGACGCCAGCGATGTTGCCAGAGTGGAAGATCGCACCTTCATCAGCTCGTTCTCCAAAGACGGAGCCGGTCCCACCAACAATTGGGAAGAGCCGTTCTCGATGCGTCGCAAGCTGAAGGGCCTGTTCGACGGCTGCATGCGCGGACGAACCATGTACGTCCTGCCATTCTGCATGGGACCGATTGACTCACCGATGTCACAGATCGGTGTCCAGCTTACCGATTCGGCTTACGTGGTCGTCAGCATGCGGATCATGACCCGTATCGGGCTTCCGGTTTTTCGCGAGATCGACAAAGACGTGAAGCGCGTAGTTCCCTGCATGCACAGCGTTGGTGTGCCATTGGCTCCGGGACAGAAAGATGTTTCCTGGCCCTGCAACAAAGAAAAATACATTGTGCATTTTCCCGAGAGCCGCGAAATCTGGTCGTTCGGCTCCGGATACGGCGGCAACGCTTTGCTGGGAAAGAAGTGCTTCGCTCTCCGTATCGCATCGACTATTGCGCGCGACGAAGGCTGGATGGCCGAGCACATGCTGATTCTGGGCGTGGAGTCTCCGCAGGGAGAGAAAACCTACGTAGCTGCGGCATTTCCCAGTTCCTGCGGAAAGACTAATTTCGCCATGCTGGTCCCGCCGAAAGGTTTCGAGGGCTGGAAGGTTTGGACGGTAGGCGATGACATTGCCTGGATTCGTCCTGACGAAAAGGGGCAGCTGCGCGCTATCAATCCCGAAGCGGGATTCTTCGGCGTAGCTCCGGGAACTTCCTGGGAGACGAATCCCAATGCGATGGCGACGTTGTCGCGCAATACCATCTTCACCAACGTCGCGCTCACGCCGGATGGCGGAGTTTGGTGGGAAGGTATGACGAAAGAGCCGCCCGCCGAGTGTCTGGACTGGCAGGGGAATCGCTGGACTCCGGAGATCGCCAAGCAAACCGGCGCGAAAGCCGCCCATCCTAATGCGCGTTTCACCGCGCCGGCATCGCAGTGTCCGACCATCGATCCACTATGGGAAGACCCGCACGGCGTGCCCATCAGTGCCTTCATCTTCGGCGGCCGCCGCGCCACGGTTATGCCGCTCGTCTACCAGGCTTTCAATTGGAGCGCCGGAGTCTATGCCGGCGCCACGATGGGATCGGAGATGACGGCTGCGGCAGCGGGCACAATCGGCAAAGTTCGCCGCGATCCCATGGCGATGCTCCCGTTCTGCGGATATCACATGGGCGATTACTTCCGCCACTGGCTCAAGATGCAGCGGCTCCTCAGCATGACGCCGCGCATCTTCCACGTAAACTGGTTCCGCAAAGACCAGAATGGGAGCTTTCTCTGGCCCGGATACCGCGAGAACATGCGGGTACTGAAATGGATCGTCGATCGCGTCCATGGACGTGTGGTCGGCCGCGAGACCCCCATCGGCTGGGTGCCGCGATACGAAGACATCGAATGGCGTGCGCTGGATTTCCCGCGAGAAAAATTCGAAGAGCTGCAGACGGTCGATCGCGATGCGTGGAAATTAGAGGTAATCGGCCATGAAGAGCTGTTCATCAAATTGCACGATCACCTTCCTCCCGAAATGGTATACGAAAGAGAGCTGCTGATCTGCCGATTGTGAACCAGGCTAAAGCCAAAAACGATTGACCACAGAGGACACAGAGGTCACAGAGGAAGGCAAGGTCTAGTTGTCTTTGATCGGAACACGCAGCCAAGAACATGCACGCTAGTACGAGCCGGCCGGCATTTCCAAACAATACGCCAAGCGGTTTTTCCTCTGTGACCTCCGTGTCCTCTGTGGTTAATTGATCTCCATGTTTTCCCGCCGAATCCGAGTCGAGTACGACCACAATGGCCAGCGCAAACCGTGCCAACTGAAGTGGCTCGACAGCTTCTCCATGCGCAATTTCACGAATGACGCCGTCTTTGACGACACGCTGCCAATTTCCGACGGGCTTATGGAGATAGGAGCACGAGTTCCACTCGATGCGCTACGGAGCGCCATGGAAGACTGGTTTCACAGGAAGAGCTACATCGGCAAATCAGACCGGCTGATTCTTGCCGAGTCGTAATCCGAAAAGCTGGAGAAAGTCCTGATTTACGGCCGGGGGAAGCTCCGGAAAATCCACCAGCCCAAGCAAAAGAACAGGGACAATAACAGGGGAATTTCGAATTCGAGGTAAAAATCATCGAATTCTGCCCAAAAGTTGTGAATTTTGCTGCAACGCAGGGAAATAACAGGGAACTCTATGGATTTGCACTTAAGCCGCCCTCAGTCAATCGCTTAGAGCGGTTTTCTGAAGGATGCAGAAAATTAACAGGGAATCCTCAGGGAATTGTTGTCCCAAAACGGAACTTTTTTCGCAGCCTGCCGACACCTAACCGCCCGATCAATTTCGCCGGGCGAGCTGAGGCCAAAGCGTTTCCAACGCAAGGCCAGGCCGCTCGAACTTTGTCGGACGACGATCGAGGTACTTCCGGCGAGCGTCTTCCAGTGCTTCAAGTTGAACCGGGTTAAGCACCTGGGGAGCGCCGATCTGACGGGCCGCCAGCGTAACTTTGGCAAAATGTTCCACCGCTTCCATTCGCAGGTACGCGGTCATTAGATCTTCGCCATATGTCACCACGCCATGATTCGCCAGCAGAATGGCCTGGTGGTCGTATATGAACGGACGAATGCTCTGGGTGAGTTCAGGTGTACCTGTAGTGGCGTAAGGGGCGAGAGGAACTTTGCCGAGTGTCATCACGACTTCGGCGCAAATGGGTTCTTCAAGCGAAATCCCATTGCAGGCGAATGCCGTAGCCGTGCATGGATGAGCGTGGACCACGGCGTCTACGTCACGCCGTTCCTGATAAATGGCCAAATGCATTTCAACTTCGCTTGAAGCGTTATAGGTGCCTTCCAGTTTTCCTCCCGCGAGATCGACGACGACCATGTCCTCGGGCTGCATCATCCCTTTGCTGAACCCTGAGGGCGTAATCATTACGCGGCCCTGCTCCAGCCGAACCGAGAGGTTGCCGTCAGTAGCGGCGACAAAACCGTTCTCATGCAGCAGAGCGCCGAAGCGAACCAGCTCGTGCCGCGCTCGATCTTCGCTACTCAGAGAACCGCGCAGAACCGCCACTTGCTCGCGGAACATCGCCATCTGTTGGAGAGGAATCACCGCTCCCCGCAGCATGATGTCTTTCCAGTGCCCCATCGGGATCTCCCCCCACTTCAGCCAAACTTCTGGTCCACTATCTAAGCAGAACAATATAAAGAAAAATCAATCAGCCAGGAACTGGGATGCGTGACAGATTAGCAGAGCATCACGCAATTTCGCCCCAAGAAAAACTGGCAATCGGACCAGGGCGCATCGTCCGAAAGCCGTGCAGGCCGAATACCGCAACAGGGAGATAGAAGAATCAGAACAACCAGGATCAAGGGAAGTGGAAATAGATGAAGTTTGAGAGTGCTGGTGGCAGCAAGTTCCGGGAGAGGAGAAATCAGCACATACAAAATCGCCGCAAGGATAAACCCCAGCAATATCAGTTTGGCCCGGTAACTCACCACAAGTAGTTTAATGCGGCAATCAAGTCCCGTCATCCGCTGTTTGCCAATCGAAGCCACCAGGCTCCAGGAATCGCGACGCAATCCTCTAAGAAGAGCCCGACTGCCTCCGACCGGGCTTACTCATTGACAACATAAGCACTTAGCCGATTATTAAGGTTTGACAACGACAATCCATCCCAAATAGCATGCGACGGCTAGAAAATCTCGCGGGACCCCAATCGCGAGGCTCTTTATCCCAAATCTCAAATTTCACTCCTCGGAGGAGCAAGATGCGTGTGTTATTGCGTTTGGCAGTCCTCATAGCATTCTTTAGCTGGGTGTGTAGCGCTGGTGCCCAGATCACTTCCAATGGCGACATCACTGGCACGGTCAAGGATCCAAGCGGGGCCGCACTGCCTGGCGCCACCGTGACCATAACGAATGCGGATACAGGGCTTGTAGCCCGCAGGGTTACGTCGGACCAATCTGGTAATTACTCCGCTCCGCTACTTTCCGTAGGGCGTTACAACATCGACGTGGAGAGCAGTGGGTTTAAGAAGGTCACTCTGAAGAACGTAGAGCTGAATGCTCACGATCATCTGACCGAGGACGTTGCGCTGAGCGTTGGGCAAGCTACCCAGACTGTGACGGTTGAAGCCAACGCAGTGCAGGTAGAGCTACAAACGCCAGCAGCTTCCGGTCTTATTACGGGCCGTCAAATCGAGGAATTGACCCTCAATACGCGTAATTATGAGCAGTTGGTGGCTCTGCAGCCGGGTGTGACCTACGGCGGTACCAGCGACCAGATCTACGTGGGTGCAACCAGCCCATTTGGTACGGCTAACACGGTGAACTTCTCCATCAATGGCAGCCGCAATAGTGCCAATAACTGGACCATAGATGGCGCCGACAACGTCGATCGGGGCGCAAATCTCACCCTGCTCAACTATCCCAGCGTGGACGCGATCTCCGAATTCAAGACCATCCGCAATCAATACAACGCAGAGTTCGGACGCAATGCCAGCGGCATCATCAATGTGGTCACAAAGTCGGGAACCAATCGCTTCCATGGAGACGCTTACGAATTCTTCCGCAACGACCTGCTCAATGCGAATACAGTGCCGAACAAGCAGGTGACTCCCAATGTCGCCCGACCACCGCTCCGGTACAACAATTTCGGCTATACCGTCGGCGGACCGATTCCTGGTGTGCCTTTCTTTAAGGACAAGGCTGGCGACATAAACACTTTCTTTTTCTTCTCAGAGGAGTTTCGGCGCGTTGTCAACTACACCAATTTCCAGGCCTCGGTTCCGTCCACCCCGGAGCGCACGGGCGTATTCCTGAAAAACGTTTGCGTCGGACACAGCGTATCCAACGGGACTGCAACCTGCACGCAGACTCTGCCCGCGGGAATGCCTTTGAGCTCGGTTGTACCTGTCGATCCGATTGCTCAGCAGTACCTTAAGGACATCGTAAACAAACTAGCTCCGCCGAACAGCCCTCCATCAGACTTGGTGAACGGTTTGCTCCGGCAAGCGCGGGGTGTGTTCGATAACCGGCAAGATCTGGTTCGAGTGGACCATACATTTGGTCCGCATTTGAGCGCCTTCTACAGATTTATCAGCGATACCTTCCCGACGACTGAACCAGGCGGTTTGTTCCTTGGCTCGCCCCTTTTTGAAGTGGCGTCGACGGCGACGAACTCTCCAGGGCGGACTCACCTCGGACACGTAACAGCTTCGCTGTCACCAACATTCCTTGTGGATGGTGGTTATGCGTATTCGTTTGGCGGAATTATCAGTAAGCCAACCGGCTCAATCAACACGAGCGGCTCGCCAGACGTGAAAGCTCCGAACTTCTTCAACCTGTCTCTACCGCGTATTCCTGGCGTTTCATTCCAAACTCTCAGCAGCTTTACTGGCAACGGTCCCTACAACGACTTCAACCGCAATCACAACGCCTTCGCAAACTTGACGAAAATCATCGGCTCGCACACCATCAAGGCCGGCGTCACCTACAACCATTACGAAAAAACCGAAAACGCTCTGGGCAACAGTCTCAATATCGCCGGAACATACGCATTTGCCGGCGGCCCGGCGGCACAGGGAGCAAAGGCGGCTGCTCAATGCCCCGCTGGTAACACGGATCCCGCTTGTCCAAGCACGCTGGAGCAATCTTTTGCCGACTTCCTGACCGGTTTTGTACCTCGTTATACGCAAACCGGGCTTAGCGACCTGACTCCAGACATGATGCAGAACCAGTACGAAATATATGGTCAGGACGAATGGCGACTTGCGAGCAACCTGACACTCACTCTGGGTGCGCGCTACTCGATTTTCCCTCCACCGATCGATGCCAACAACACGCTTACGACGTTCGATCCTTCCCTTTATGTGGCGAGCCATGCTCCGACGCTCGATG
>QIBC01000320.1 GCA_003225215.1 Acidobacteriota bacterium | reverse complement strand
GGTTCCCCAGAAGACGATGCCTTTTCCTCGGAGCACCTTCTTGCTGAGGATTCCGCTCTGCCCACCGAGAACGACTCCGCCTTCGATCTCAACGTGCTCGCCGATACCAACCTGGCCCCCAACAATCCCGCTCGGCCCAATTCCCGAACTCCCGGAAATCCCGGCCTGCGCGGCGATAACAACATCCTCGCCTATTTCGACGTTATGGCCCACGTGCACCATGTTGTCGAGCTTTGTTCCGCGGCGAATGATGGTGGCGTCGAGTGCTCCGCGATCTACGGTACAGTTGGCGCCGATTTCAACATCGTCTTCAATTATGAGCTGTCCCACTTGGGGAAAAAGATGATAATGTCCGGCGGCGTCGCGTGCATATCCAAAACCGGTTGATCCAAGCACGGTTCCAGCTTGCACCACTACGCGATGCCCGAGCTTCGTCCCGGAGTAGATGGTTACGTTAGGACCGATCTGGCACTCCTCTCCGATCACGGTTTCAGCACCAATCACAGAATTAGCTTCGATGGAAGTGCGATTCCCAATGCTGACTCTGTCTTCAACCACAACCCCGGGGCCAATCCACGTTTCTTCGCCAATCTTCGCGGAGAGGTGGATTTGCGCGCTGTCGTCATGTCCAACGCGTCTTTCGGCGGGTGAAAACAGGGCCGCAACACGAGCAAAGGCGAGCCTGGGATCCGAAGCGATCAAGAGCGGCTTAGCTGTCTGTGCATTCGCTGCAAATTGCCCCGTCAAGACAAGCGAAGCACGTGACTCCAGCGCTTGTTTCAGTCTGGCATCATCCGCCGCGAAGACGATATCCCCGTCCTTTGCAGACTGAATACTTGCAATGCCTCGCACGCGCGTTGCTCCGTCCCCTTTAAGCATTGCACCGCAATGGCGGGCGATATCCTGAGCGGACTGCGCTGAGACATTGGTGCTCATTTCAGTAAATTGGGGGTTCCCCGGGAGGGCGAGTCTTCCATCTGCGGTGAACCCATAGCCACTGTTCAGGATATCGGGTTACATAATCCTGAATCACGCGATTAAAGAGAGCTGTATTGGTAACCGCATCGGCATCATCGTTTCCAGTAGAGACCAGCTGCAGCGCTGGATCAAAACGCACACGGTACTTTTTAAGCTTCTTGTCCCAAATAGTGAATGCCGGCACCACTGCCGCGCCGGAGCGAAGCGCGACGCGCGCCATTCCCGAGGCGGTGCATGCGAGTGTGCTAAAAAAGCCCACAAATACGCCCTGCGGTGGAGTCATGTTCGTGTCCATCAGGATTCCAACGGTCTCTCCTGCCTTCATCGCAGCCAGCAGCCCGCGGGCAAAGTCCTCCTTGGCGAAAGTCTGGTTGCCGTGCAGAGTGCGGTAACGCTCCACCAGCGCGTCGACCTGAGGATTATCCAGTTTGCGGACGACGATTTTGATGGGATTGCCGAAAATCGAGTGTACGAACGAGCCAATCTCCCATGCGCCAAGGTGCGCGGTGAGGAGCAAGACACCTCGGCCAGCCTCACGAGCGGCTGCATAGTTTTCAAATCCATCATAAAGGGCGACGCTGCGTGCGTTTTCGGCTGTGTAGCGGGGAAACATGCAAAACTCAGCGAGATGGCGGCCAAAGCCAACGAACAGCTCACGAATAATTCGGCTTCGCTGCCGCTTTTGCATTTGCGGAAACGCAATCTCCAGATTGCGCTTGCCAACTCTTCGCAAACGCCCTACCAGAATGTACGCTGCCATTCCTAGAGCAATCCCCAGAAGGCGCGACACCGGGCGGGGCAGAATCCCAAGCGCTCGGACAAAGAGCCATACAATCGCATATTCGAAGTTCCGCCGCATCAGGAAGGTGCGACGGTAACACCCATCTGCGTGCGGACGCAATCGGCAACATTCACGGCGTGCTCTGAATCAGTACTGGTTTCATAAGTGTGCGAGACAGGGGACCGGCAGGTTGATGAATTATGCTGGATTTGGTTCGTGTCAGGGCATCGACTTTCCCGACTAAGGGCGCACAAGCCTCCCGTTCCTCTCTGCCGAAGGCGGGGTGCACAGCGAAGCGGAGCACAAGAAGAAGGTCGTCTTTTCTTCTGTCGCTTCGACCTTCGATCTCCGCTCCGGCCGGCGGCAGCGAGGAAATGAGGTCCAGGTTGCTCTTAGTCGCTTTGTTCCGGAAGCTAACTGATTATCAGTGCACGCGCATGCAAGAAGTGAGTCGATGGGCCCGAGCGTAAATTGAATATCCCGCTCCGGATCGATATTGTTCAGTGCCTTCAGCGTAACTTCACCGATGTCATGGACACTTACGTCTTCATCCACGACCACAATGCACTTGGTGAACATGGCTTGACCCAGCGACCAGATCCCATGCATCACTTTCCGTGCCTGCCCCGGATACGACTTCCGAATGGAAACGATCATGAGATTGTGAAACACACCTTCCACCGGGAGATTCACATCGACGATCTCAGGCAGAGTCAGCTTCATCAGCGGGAGGAAGATGCGCTCGACAGCCTTGCCCATCCAACCGTCCTCCATCGGAGGCTTGCCTACGATGGTGGTCGCATAAATCGGGTCCTTACGATGGGTGATACAGGTGACGTGGAAGACTGGATAGTCATCTTCCAGTGTGTAGAAGCCGGTGTGATCGCCAAACGGACCTTCGGGACGAAGCTCGTCGAGCTGCACGTACCCCTCGAGGACAATCTCGGAGTTCGCAGGAACCTCTAGATCGACGGTTTCGCATTTCACCAACTCGACAGGTTCTTGCCGGAGGAAGCCGGCGATGATGAACTCCTCAATATCAGGAGGCGCCGGGACGATGGCTGAGAATGTGAGCGCAGGATCCGTGCCGATAGCCACGGCGACTTCCATCTTCCCTGCCGGACGATCGCCTTCAGCGAGCATGCTGCCGCCAGATGAGCGAGCCATGATGTCTACTGCAGCGCTTCTTGCACCTTGTTCGCTGGAGGTCGCACCCATTCGCAGACACTCGCGATAATGTTCTGCCGCTACTTTCTGGCGCTGCCAATGCATGCCGGTGGTGCACTCGTCGTATACCTGCATGCGATACATGCCTACGTTCCGTTTTCCTGTTCGTGGATCGCGGGTGATGACGCATGGGAGTGTAATGAACCGTCCGCCATCCTGGGGCCAGCACTTCAATATGGGAAAGTCGAACAGCGAGAAGTTGTTCTTTTTAATAACCTCTTTGCAGGGACCGGTGGATACCGTCTTCGGAAAGAACTTGCCCATATCCGCCAGCATCGGAAGCATCTTGAGTTTTTCGAGAAAGCCCTCCGGAGATTTCATGTTTAGCAGCTCGCGGATTCGCCCGGCGATCTCGTCGAGTGAATCGACTCGAAGCGCCATCTTCATGCGCTTCTCGGAGCCAAATTGATTGATAAGAAGCTTAGAACCTGGATGTCCCTTCAGGTTCTCAAACAACAAAGCCGCGCCCCCGGGCTTCAGCCCCTTCGACTTTGATACGCGGTCGGCGATTTCAGTAACTTCGAGAATCGGGTCTACTTCTGTGCGAATCCGTTTGAGTTCTCCCGCGCGGTCGAGCGCAGCCATCCAATCGCGCAGATCTCGGTGAGGCAAAAGCAGCTCCTAAGCTTCTAGCTCCTAAGCCTCTGAGCCAGGGAGCTTGAATGTGCGTTCGAAAGAATTCGATTATACGGATACAAGAGGAAATCGCTTCGAAGCTCAGCAGCTTAGGAGCCTAGAAGCTTACTCTGCGTCCAACCACAATCCAGCAGCACACATCCTAGATGAAGGATTCATTTCTTTCCCCTGAGGTCGCCTTTCCGGATGGCATCCAAGCTGAACCGCGAAGCTGAATATCTAAATGCGCTCTTCTCACTGACGCTTAACCCTGCTCAGGCGGGCCGGGCCGTATCTTTGGTTGAATCGCTTACGCCCGTTGAACGATCCGAGTTCGTCTCGTTGGCGGATTCCCATCACGTGCTCGTGCGCGGCTTGAAGACTGTTCTGGATCACGCTACCCGCGACGGCAACACGGTTTTGGCGGGGTGGGCATCTGAGGAGTTGGAAAAAGAGCACAAGCGCATCTCAACCGCTCTGGTCTACCTGCAAAACATTTGTGAGGAACTGGAAAACGCTAATTGTCCGACCACAGTGATGAAGTCCCTCGATCACTATCCTGACCTGGGTAATGACCTCGATCTCTACAGCACCGCCGACGAGCGCGCGATCTGCGAAGTGATGACTGGGAAATTCAACGCGCATATCGAGCCGCGCAGTTGGGGCGATCGGCTGGCTCACAAATGGAACTTTGCAGTGCCTGGATTGAAAGAATCCGTCGAAATCCACGTCCAACGGCTCGGACAAATGGGAGAGCACATCGCGATGGCTCGCCGTTTTGTGACTCGCCGCGTGCTCAAGGTCGTCGAAGATAAGACGTATTACATTCCCGCTCCGGAAGAGCGGATCATTGTGGCAACTTTACAGCGCATGTACCGCCACTTTTACTTCCGTGTATGCGACATCGTCAATTCCGCCGCCATTATTGAGTCGGGTGAGCTGAATTTTGACGAATTGAAGCGAGCCACGGAAGCCGCCGGGATCTGGCCTGGAATAGCGACTTACATGACGGTCGTGTCCGATCACATAAAGCGCTTTCGCGGCACGCCGCTCGGATTGCCTAACTTTGTGCTGGCTGCGGCGCGCTTCGGAGGGAATGAAGTCCGGCCGCGCGCCCGGTTCTTGCGCGTCCCACTCTTGCCGCACGGAGCGGCACTCTATACGTATCAGGTAACACAGGCAGCGGCGCGGGGAGACGTTCCCGCAACGTTCCGCCTGAGTCTGCTTCCCTACCTGGCTTCAGCTGCCGCAGTCGCTTATAAAGTGACGGGTAGCGACAAGGGAGTTTGGTAAAGGAGATTCCAAGCCCAGTCTTAACGAAGTGCCGCGCCTTAACGGAGCGCCGGGCGACAGACTCCTCGCGATAAGCTGTAGGACGTGCCTCCTCAAATCCTGGTCGGGACTGCCGGCTTTTCATACAAAGACTGGGAAGGGATTGTCTATCCTGCCGGACTCAAGAAGAAACAGCATCCGGTCCAGTTTCTAGCCCAATACTTCGATTGTTGCGAGATCAACACTTCCTTCTACGGACACATTCGGCCGAAGACGGGCAAGGAGTGGTGTGATCTGGTCGCCGAAGTAAATCCTGCATTCCAATTCACCGCCAAGTTGTTTCGCAATTTCACTCACGCGCCTGGCGCAGTGCTACAGTCGACTTCGGCGGCAACGCTCAATCCTCTCGAAGAGGACGAGCTCCATGCCAAAGAAGGACTCAATTCGATTGCTCAAGAGAGCCGACTCGGAGCCCTGCTCATTCAATTCCCGATTTCGTTCAAGAACACGGATGAAAATCGCGCGTATCTGGAGAAGTTGATAAAGAAATTTCGAGAGTATCCCCTTGCCGTCGAGGTACGGAACGCCACATGGGATCAGCCAGAAATCCTTGCGCAGTTTGCGGCGGAGAAAGTTGCTTTCTGTAACATCGATCAACCACGACTCGGTCGTTCTGTCTCCGCCACGGAATATTCCACGGCTCCCGTCGCGTACGTTCGGCTGCATGGACGGAATTACAAGGAATGGTTCCAATCGGACAATCGCAACGATCGCTATAACTACCTGTACACACCTCTGCAGCTACAGCCATGGAAAGAAAAGATCGAGCGGCTCGGCGAAAAAGCGGGAAAGACATTTGCAATCACCAACAATCACTACAAAGGGAAAGCCGCTGTGAACGCGCTGGAGTTAAAAGGTATGCTCAAGGGCAAAAAGGTAAAAGCTCCTACCACGCTGGTGGAGCATTATCCCGAATTGAGGGATTTTGCTGAAGAAGGCTAGAGACCGAGGTTCTACCCGATCCGCCGCAACTTGCTCCGTACAAGCACTTCACGAACCGAATCGGTGAGGGCGTTGAGGGAATAGGCCTTCACAACAAAAGCGTCTGCCTGGCGAAGGATCTCCAGGGGAGGGTTATGGTTCCCGGTAACCAAGATCACCGGCATAAGTTCGTTGATACGAGGATCATCATCTACGCACAAAATACGAGCGCCAGGCATGATGGTAAGAGTGCTTTCACTAAGTAGGATGCACTAGTTGTGAGCCCGCCGGCATGAATTTCCCAATTCGGCACAGTTACCTAAGGACACTGTACCCACTGTCCGAAAGGACATGTACCAGGTCCTGCTGAAATGAGGGAATAAGGATTTTTAGGAGTTTTCAGCCCGCAAAGAGGCGGCGCGCCGTTCCATTTCGATTCCGAGGCGCTGACGGAGCGTACTGCGGTCCTGAGCCCGCGCAAGAGCCTCACGAAGCTTGTGAGTCAGCTCCGTTGAGCTGAAAGGCTTTTGGATGAACGATACGTCGGCGCTGGAGATGCCTTGACGTAAAGTCACGTCATTGGTATATCCCGACATGAAAAGCACGCCAATATCGGGCCTGATCTGCTTCACGCGCCTCATCACTTCCGGTCCCTTCATCTTAGGCATCATCACGTCGGTCAGAAGCAGGTCGATCGAACCGCTGAATTGCGTGCAAATGCGGATTGCCTGGTGACCATCCTGCGCCAGCAGCGCGGTATATCCCATGGTTTCCAGAGTCTCGAAGATAAGGTCCCGCAACGGTTCGGAGTCTTCAACAACCAGGATTGTCGCGCCACCGCCGCTCGGGACAACATGGGACTTAGGCAATTCTTCTGCGGCTGCAAGCCGAGTCGCAGGCAGATAGATCTGAAAGCAAGTCCCACGGCCGAGCTTGCTGTCTACTCCGATATATCCGCCGCTTTGCTTAATGATGCCGTAAACCGTTGCCAATCCCAATCCTGAGCCCTTCCCGGCGGCCTTCGTCGTATAGAACGGCTCGAAGATCCGTGCGCGGGTTTCGTCATCCATTCCGCTTCCGGTATCCGTGATGTTCAGTCGGACGAACGGTCCGGGAGCCACTCCGAATCTGGGAGCTTGCGGGTGCTCTACCACAACGTTTTCAGTCTCGATGTTTAGCTTGCCGCCGTTTGGCATGGAGTCGCAGGCGTTAATTACAAGATTTAGCAGGATCTGCTCGACCTGCACGGGGTCAGCCATGATGGCCATTAAACCCGGGTATAGAGACGTCGAGAACGAAATGTCATCTTTGATGAGGCGATGCAGGAATCCGTCAGGATTGCGGATGATCTGGTTGAGATCGAGAGGCTTTGGCTGTAGTACCTGCTTACGTCCGAAGGCAAGCAGTTGACGCGTGAGCCCGCTGGCCGTGTCTCCGGCTTTTCTGATCTTCTCGATCTTGCGACGCTGGCTTTCTGAGACGTCGAGATCGCTCAGCAGCAACTCGCTGTACCCCAGTATGACGTTCAAGAGATTATTGAAGTCATGAGCCACGCCGCCCGCAAGCAATCCGATAGCTTCCATCTTCTGCGAGTGTTGCAGCATCCTCTCAGACGCTGCCAAGGCTTCCTTCGCGACTTCCTCTTCAGCTTCCGATCGATCCAGGCGCGATGCGGAAATCCATATCAATCCCGCAAAAACCACAATTTGAGCGATTGCTAGCCCAGCGACCATGAAACGCATATCGCCAAGGAGTGCGAAAACGTGGATCGCGATGAGCCCGAGAATAACCGGGAAGACTACGGCTGCCAGTAATAGCTTGCGAGCCAGCCATCCGGCTGGACGCGGCGTAGCGAGCACCGCCACGAATCCCTGATGGGGACTGTAGGCCAAAATCGAGATCGACAGGACGAAAAAGCCCACCCCCGTGTGTAACCCCATCGACGCATAGCGAGAGGATCCGTATAGCAGCGGAACGCCGTACAAATATCCAATAATGGCTAGGAGCGCGCTCAACCCTACAAACGCTGCCAGCGACTGCGCCGCCTTCATCGCGCCTTTCCCACGAGTGAGCAGAAGCAAGGCCGTACCTGCCACGAAGAAATTCAATGCCGTAATGTGAGAGATGCGCCCCGGGCAGATAAGTTCGGAACGATCGATAAAACACAACTGATCGATCTTCAAGTCGCGATGGAACAAATATTCCATCAGGGTAGAGACGCCGATCAAAAGCGTGAGCATAGACGTGAGCGCGGC